>NZ_CP061177.1:600000-900000 GCF_017355405.1 Roseomonas haemaphysalidis | reverse complement strand
GCCATCGCCTTGCCGGACTCGCCTTGCTGCATCAGCAGGTTGGCGATCTGGTTGGCGGCATTGGCATCGGGCGCCGCGGCGCGTGCCTGGCGGGCCCAGTCCAGCGCCTCGTCCAAGGCGCCACGGCTCTGCGCCAGGCGGATCATGAGCCGCAGCAGCGGCACCGCGCGCGGCTGCTGCGCCAGCGCGGCGCGCACCATGTCTTCCACCTCCGCCGTGGCACCCGCCTGCAGCTGCATGCCGGCCAGCTGCGCCAACGCGCCGGCATCGCCCGGGGACGCCTGCACGACGCGGCGCGCCCATTCCAGCGCGGTGTCGGTTTCGCCCCGCGCCTCATGGATCCGCGCCATCAGCCGCAGCAGGCCTGGGGCATCGGGCAGCGCTTCCAGCCCGCGCCGCGCCGTGGCCAGCGCGGCTTCCAGATCGCCCGCCTGCTGCTGCAGCGTGCCCAGATGCGTCACCGTGCCGGCATCGGCCGGTGCGTCCTGCACCGCGCGCCGCGCCCAATCCAGCGCCCCGGCCATGTCGCCCTGCTCGCGCAGCGCCTGGCTCATCAGCCGCTTCGGCATCGCCGCCGCGGGCAGCGCCTCGACCAGCTGCGCCGCCAGCTCGCGCGCCGCCGCCCAGTCGCCGCGCCCCAGGTACAGGGTGCCGAGATGCAGCTGCGCCGGCAGGTTGCGCGCCGCCGCGTCGGCCGCGGCCTGCGCCCATTCCAGCGCCAGATCCAGCAACCCCGCCCGTTGAAAGGATTGGCTCACCGCGCGCAGGATCAGCCAATCCTGCTCGGCCAGCGCCTCGGTCACCGCGCCGGTGCCGCCTGGAATGCCGCCAGGCGGTGCCAGCAGCGTCATCAACACGCGCGGCGACTGGCGTGGCTTGAACTGGATCTTCATCTGGGTCTGCATGGTGCTCGTGGTCCGTTCGCGCCTGTCTGCCGGCAGCCTAGCCTTATCGGGCGGACGCGCAAGCGGGAGCAGCCGGCATCACCCTTTCCCACGGGCCGCGCCGCATGCTAGGCGATGCAGACAGCAGGAGGTCCGTGCGATCGTGTTGAGCCCGCTTCCCATCACCGCCCTCCGCGTCGCCAACGAGGCGTTCCTGGTCAACAGCACCATCGAGCGCTGTCCAAAGACCATGATGCTGCGCGAACTTGTCACAAACGCCCTGGAATCCGCCGCCGCCGCGCCGGAAGGCCACCGGCGCGTCGAGATCGGCGCGCTGCCGGTGGAGGGCGCGCGCAAGCTGCGCATCTGGAACACCGGCCCCGGCATGTCCGCCGCCGAGCTCCACCGCATCTGCGACCTCGCTTCCTCGCTGCACAAGCAGAACGCGCTGGACCGCAACTTCGGGATGGGCGCCAAGGTCGCCTCGCTGCCGTCCAACAAGCATGGCCTGCGCTACCGCTCCTGCCGCGACGGCGTGGTGAGCGAGGTGACCATGGGTCAGCGCGGCGGCATCTACGGCCGCATCCCCTACCGCGTTGCCGGAACGCCGGTGGAGTCGGAAGTCGCCGACGTCACCGAGCAGTGCCGCGCCGAAGGCGGCTACGACCTGTCGGCGGACTGGACGGAGGTGCTGCTGTGCGGCAACCGCGCCGAACAGGACACGCTGCGCGACCCCTATGACCGCGACCCCGTGGTGGAGCCGCACTGGGTGCTGAACTACCTGCACCACCGCTTCCACACTTTGCCGGACGGCCTGACGCTGCGCCTGCTGCCCGGCGTGGCGGGTGCGGAGGAACACCTCTTCACCGGCCTGGCGCCGCGCCTGGACGCGCTGACGCGGCGCGACAGCGTGGCGGCGATGGAGGGCATCCGCATCCACTTCGCCTACGACGCGCGGGAGGATGCCGGCACCGCCGCGGAGCCGGACGGCACCGTGCTGTCCGGCCAGGCGGCCATCGTGCACCGGGGCGAGGTCTATGCCGCGCGGCGCGGCCAGGACTGGGTGATGGACGCGCCGAGCTTCGGCATGCCCTTCGGCGCCAAGCACTTCACGGTGCTGGTGGAGCTGCCGGACGACTACCCCCTGCGGCCCGACCTGTACCGCCAGTTCCTGCGCTTTCAGCATGGCGGGCAGCGGCAGGTGATGCTGTCCGACTTCGCGGCCGTGGTGCGCGCCGCCATTCCCGCCTGGCTGCGCGACATCATCGCCTCCTACGGCCCGCCGCAGGCCGACTACATGAGCGAGCTGGAAGGCGAGCTGCAGGATCTGCTGGTGCAGCTCGGCATCACCGCGCAGCCGCGCGGCCCCCGGCCCGTGGCCGCGCCGCGCCCGGCCGCCGAGCCCGCCACGCCCCCGGCACCGCGCCCGCCGCGCTTCGAGGTGCCGCCCGAGATCGTGCAGCTGCGCGAGCCCGCGCAGATCGACGAGAAGGGCCTGCAGGGCCGCGCCGCGCGCTTCTACCCGCAGGCGCACCAGATCTTCGTGAACCTGACCTATTCCGCCTTTGTCAGCATGGCGATGGAGCTGGAGCACGCGTTCGAGGCCGCGCCGGGCGGCGAGCTGAAGCCGCGGCTGGCGCGGGAGCTGGCGGAATGGGCCATCTCGCGCAAGATCTCGCGCGCCATCGTCTACAGCCTCGGCAAGCGGACGATCGGATGGAAGGCCGAGGAGATCGACCGCGCGCAGTCGCCCGAGGCGCTGAGCATCGCCGCCGACGACTTCGCCGTGGTGCTGGAACCGGCGCGGCGCCGCATGGCCGAGATGCTGGGCATCGAAACACCGGGCGCGGCGGAGGCGGTGCAGGACACCGCCTTTCTCAGCCTGCGCGACCGCCGGCTGGCGAGCGACCTGGTGGACGCGCAGCAGGCCGCGCGCCGCGCGCTGCAAACGCCCGAGGTCAACGCCGCCCCCATCCTGCGCCGCGTCAGCGCCATCGAGATGCAGCGGCGCAACTGGGACACCGCGCTGGAATGGGCGCGTCAGGCGATCGCCGCCGACCAGGGCGATGCCGCCTCGTTCCTGCACCTCGCGGGCCTGCTGACGCAGCGTGGCGAGTTGGACGGCGCCGAGGCGGCGGTGGCCGAGGCCGAGGCCGCCGACCCGCGCAGCGCCATGCGCGCCGCGCGCCAGCGCAGCGTGATCGCCGCGCAGCGCCGCGACATCCCCGGGGCGGTGGCCTGGGCACGGCGCGCCGTGCAGGCCGAACCGGACAACGCCGCCGCGCATAGCTTCCTGGCCGCGCAACTGCTGCAACAGGATGCCTTCGAGGAGGCCGGGGCCGCGCTGGACCAAGCCCTGGCGCTGGACCCGCACCACGCCCCGCGCGTGTTCCGCCTGCGCAGCATGGTGGCGCAGCGGCAGCGCGACCTGCCCCGCGCGGTGGACTGGGCGCACCAGGCGGTGGATGCCGAGCCGATGGACGCGCAGTTGCATAACCACCTGGCCGGCCTGCTGCTGCAACAGGGCGAGCTGGACGCCGCCGAGGACGCGGCCTTCGAGGCGTTGCGCCTTGGCACCGGCGACGTCAGCGCCATCCGCCGGCAGATCGAGGCGATCGCGGCGCGCAAGCAGTCGCTGCAGGCGGCGGATTGAAGCTTCGGGGAAGGTCGGGGGAATGAATTCCCCCGAACCCCCATCTTCCTTCTGTCTGTTTTTGCTTCAGGCCGCGGCGGCGGCTCGCTACCAGCCCACGCCTTCTTTCGGATAAAAATACGGAAGTGGGGGTCCGGGGGAGAATTCATTCTCCCCCGGTTCCGAACCCTGGCGGTGTCTCGGTCCAGGGGTTCAGCGGGTTGACCAGAAGCACGCCGTCGGCCAGCGCCCGCCAGCGCGGCAGGTCGTCGCTGAAGCGGTGCGGGTTGCCGTGCAGCACCAGCACCACGCGCTGGCCGTCGTCCCGCAGGTGGCGCAACAGCGCGCGGCGCGCGGCGCCGGCCACGGGGTCCAGCAGCGAGGCATCCTGCACCACCACCGCCACGGCCTCGCCCGGCTGGTCCAGCAGGCCTTCGGGCAGCAGCGCGGCATCGCTGCCCAGCGGGCCGTTGGCGCGACGGGTCGGCGTCATCTCGCCATGCAGTTCCAGCACCACCCGCTCGCCTTGGCAGAACGCGATCCGGTAGCGGGCGGCGCGGCCGGCCGCGCGCGGCAGGCGGCCGGTGAACTGAAAGCCGCAAAAGGCGTCGCCATAAGCGCGGTGCTTTTCGAACACATGCAACAGCAGGCGGTCGGGCACCGTCTCGCCCAGGAACACCTCGTCCAGCCAGACCTGGATGACGTCCACGCGCGGGCTGGCCAGCACCCAGCCCTCGAACTCGGCGACGCCGTATTCGTCGTGCTCGGCCCGCCGGAGCCGGGCGGCGGGTGGCGGCAAGGCGGGTGCGCTGGCGGGGGAGAGCTCCGGCAGGCTTGGCGCCGCCGGCTGCCATTGCGGCCGCAACTCCAGGCGCGTGGTACCCGCCGGGCCCGCCGCCAGCAGCGTCAGCGTGCCGGCGGCCTCCAGCGCCGCCAGGTCGGCGGCGTCGAGATGGATGGAAAAGCCCGGCGCCTGGGGCGGCAGGCTGCCCAGCTTGGCCATCACGTCCGGCCGCGCGCGGCCCGCTTGCAGCCACAGGCGCCGCGTGCCGGCATAGGCCCGCAGCCGTGGCGGCGGGTCGGCCGCCGCCCAGCCGGTGACCACGGCCGAGGCGGCCTCGCGCAGGAACAACAGCCCGCCATGCCGCAGGCCGGCGGGTGGGGCGGGCTCGGCGCGGGGCGGCGGGATGTCCCAGCCGCGCAAGACGGTGTCGGCCGGTTCCGCGTCGGCGCCGACCAGTTGCACCCGGACCTCGCCGGGCGTGGCATCGGGGTGCAGCAGCAGGATGGGGGCGCCATCGCCGGGCGCGGGCTGCTCGTCCAGCACGGTGCCGTCGCGCAGCAACAACAGGCGGCCGGGAAAGCCGGGGGTTTCGGGGCCGGGCGCGAGGGTGGCCTGGAACTGCAGCCAGCCGGCGGCGTCGCGCCGCGGGGGCGACACCCGCAGCCGGCCACCGCGCCGGGGCGGCGGGACAGGCGGCGTGGGAAGCGGCTGTTCCACATAGTCGTGGATAGTGTTGAGGGCCTGCTGTCCGCAGTGTTCGATGGAGCGGACGGCGGCGACAGCCTGGGGCAGGTGAGCCCAGTCCTCCGGGCGGGTGGCGATCACCCGCCGCACCCCCGCCCGCAGCCCTTCCACATCCCCCGGCGCCGCCACGATCAGCGCGTCCCCGCACACCTCGCGAAACACCGGCAGGTCGTAGCACACGCACGGCGTCCCCGCCGACAAGGCCTCGATCGGCGGAATGCCGTAGCCCTCGAACAGCGACGGATACACCAGCATCCGCGCCCGCTTCAGCTCGACGAACTTTTCCGTGTCCGTCAGGAGCGGCTTGACCTCCACCCCGATGCCGAACCGCCGCGCCTGCGACACGATCGCCTCGCGGTATTCCTCGTCCAGCTTGGCGCTGCCCACGATCAGCGACAGCGTCCAGCCCCGCAGGTCCTCCGACAGCAGGTCGATCAGGTCCTGCCCGCCCTTGTGCGGGTCGCGCGCCCGCACAAAGCACACCACCCGGTCCTCGCGGTATTGCGCCGCCACGCCCGCCAGCGCCTGCACGTTCACCGGCTGGTGCCAGAAGCCAAAGCGCGTGGTGGCCGGGTGCGACACGTAGTAGCGCTCGGCAAAGCGCATGGACTGCGCCGAGTTGCTCAGCACCAGGCAGCCGTCCTCGATGCAGCGGCGCCATTCCAGCCACAAATCCTCGCTGCGGGCCGCGGGCGAATGGCTGTTGAACCAGTTGGGCGTTTCGAAGTTGAACAGCACCAGCCGGGCGCCGCGGCGCCGCGCGAAGCCGCGCGCGCCCATGTAGAACTGCCGCTCCTGCGACTGGCCGGGGATGATCACCACCGCGTCGAAGCCACCTTCCGGCAGGCCGGCATGGAAGTCGCGCGTCAGATGCAGCGCCACCCGCCCCGGCGCGCCGAAGGCCCGCAGCTCCTCGAAGAACACCGGCTTGGCGTTGGTCACGAAGCTCACCGCCGCCCCCGCCCGCGCCAGGCAATGCGCCAGCAGAAACGCCGCCAGGCGCCCTCCCCCGTACGTCCCCGCCGCATTCGTCACAAAAATCGCCACACGCAGCGGCGCCGCAGAGAAAGGAGGGATCATGTCCGCAGATCCTCCGCCAATGCCGTCTCGAACGCCACCCGCGGCAGCATCTCCAGCAGCCCGCCGCGCGTGCTGTTGCGCAGAAAGCCGCCTTCCGCCTCCATCACCCTGCGCGCGATGCCGAAGCCGCCGGCGATGTCGCGCAGGCTGGGCGGGCACCAGGGGCGGCCGTCGCGGTAGCCGGGGATGAAGTGGTTGCCCTCGCCGGTGGCGCTGCGGAACGGATCCGCCGAGGCGGGAGCGGGCGCGAAGTCGAAGCGGAAGTCGGCGCCATACAGGTTGCAGCGCCGCACCCCCATGAAATGCGCGAGCTGCAGCGCCACGAAGACCGAGGAGCCGCCAGGCGAAACCCGCTGCTCCGGCGACAGGCTGAACAGCGGCGGGTCGGTCGCCAGCTGGCGCAGCCAGATGTAGTCGCCCGCCAGCGGCGGCGGCACGGCATCGGCCAGGAACACGGTGCCGCCGCTTTCGGCGACAATGCGCGCGCCGAAGTCCTCGATCATCTGCCGGTCGCCGCTGACGGTGTAGGTGGGGCGCAGCGCGGTGCGGTCATGCGCCAGGTGGAAGCGGTTGAAGGCGAAGGTCAGGCGCCCGGCCAGGGCATCCAGATCGGCCGGGCGCACGGAAGGCCCGTTGCCCACCAGCCAGGCGGTTTCGCCCACGTGGCGGCTTCGCAGTTCCGCGAGGCGCGTGGTGCCGGGCCGGCGCGGCAGCAGCCAATGGGCGGGATGGCTCAGCGCCGGCGCCATGCCCCGGCCGGGCAGCAGGCGCAGTGGGCGGTCGTCGCCCGCGCCGGGCAGGCAGGCGCGCAGCAGCCCGGGCGCCGCGCCGTGCAGCGGGGCGGGGGGAAACAGCGTGGTTCGCGGGTCATCCGCCCAAGCCCGCACCGCGGCGCCGCCATCGGGGGTGGCTTCCAGCGTCAGCAGCCCGGCGGTCTCGACCGGCAAGGGGCGCGGCGGGCGGCGCAGCAGCGGCGGGACGCCCGGCGCTTCCAGGTGCAGCGCCATGGCCTCGGGCGGCAGGCCCGGCGGCAGCACGGCGTCGGCTTGCAGCATCCAGGTGCCGGAAGCGCCGGGCAACAGGGACACGAAGGCATTGGGCGGCGGTGCCCCGCCCCGTGCCAGCCAGCGGGCGGCGGGCGTGGCGGGCACCGCCAGGCGCAGCGTGACGCGCCACCACAGCAGCCGGGTGTGCGGGTTGAAGCCCGCGCGTTCCTTCAGGATGGCGCCGTGCGGCGAAGGCACCAGCGCGCCGCGCGGCGCGCCCACCGAAAGGCCCAGGCTCCGCAGCGCCGCCGCATCGGGCAGCGCGGCGCCGGCCGGGACAGGCAGCACGGGGCAACCCAGCACCCGCAGCTCCGCCGCCCAGTCCTCCGGCGGGGCATCGGCCAGCACCACCAGCGCCGGGCGCAGCGCCCGCAGGCGCAGCAGCACGCGGGGCAGGCGCGGGGACAGGAACACGGCGCCGGCGGCGCGCGCCACGGCGCGGGCAGGCGGCGGCGGGCGGTCGCCCAGCACCAGGGGCAGCACGGCGCCATGCGCGGCCAGCGCCTGCCACAGCGCCTGGGCATGGGCGCGCGCCGGCGTGTCGGCCGGCAGCACGGCGGCCCGGGTCAGCAGGGCAATGCGCGGCCGCGGGCGGCTCAGCGGCTTGCCGCCTCGATGCGCGACAGCGCCAGGGACAGCCGCCGCCGGTCGGTGCCGCCGCGCGCTTCCGGGCTTTCGGTGCGCGCCGTGTCGATGTCGAGCCGCAGCAGCGCGCCGTGGCCCAGCGGCCCGGGCCGCAGCACGGCGGACAGCACGTCGCCCTGCCGCGTGGCGGGCACCTGTTCGCCGCCGTCCAGGGACAGGCGCACCGCGTCCATCACCTCCGGCAGAAAGGCGGAATGCACGTGCAGGCGGATTTCCAGCGGCGCGCTCAGCCGGGGCAGAAACACGCAGGCCTCTGGCGCGGGGCCGATCCAGCGAAAGGCGGTGCCGTCCGCCGCCTGCTCGGCCGGGTAGAAGCCGCCCTGCACCAGCGCGGCGTCGCAGGAAAGGTCCAGGGCGCCCGGGCGGGCGGGCTCCACCCCGGCGGGCAGCACGGGGGCGCCCAGCGCGGCGGCCTGCAGGCCCAGCAGGCGGGCTTCCAGCAGGGCGGTGCGGCGCAGCAGCCAGGGCAGCGCCTGATCGGGCGTCAGGCCGCGCAACTCGTCGGCGTAGAGCGCCAGCACGCGGGCCTGCAGCGTGGCGTCGATGGCGGCGCCAGGATGGTCCGCCCCGGCCAGGGCGCCGGGAGCAGCCAGCGTGGCGGCCAGCGCCTTTGCCCAGTCGTCCGGTTGCCCCATGTTCCGCGTTCTCCCCGTCACAGCCGGTACAGGCGGGCCTGCCGCAGCTCAAGCCCGGTGCCCTCGGCCGGCGCGGCGCTCAGCGTCACGTCCAGCAGCTCGTCCGCCGCCGGCAGGGTGGCGGCGACCTCGGCATCCTCGCCCGGCTCCAGCCGCAGGGCGCGGGCCAGCAGCGGGCGGCGGGTCAGGCTGCCGGCCACCAGCAGCTCCAGCTCCACCGGCCGCGTGGCGCCGGCCAGGAACAGCGACAGCCGGTCGCGCCCGCCCGGCCACAGCATCGCCACCGACAGGCGGCAAGGGGCGGCGGGCAGGCGCAGATGGAGGCCCGCGCCCTGCGGCGGCCAGCGCAGCGACAGCCCGCCGGCGGCCCGCCCCTGCCCGTCGCGCAGCGCCGCCAGCAGGTCCAGCGGGCGGCGGCGGGCAGCGGCGGCGAGGTCTTCCGGCGCCGCGCCGCACAGCCCGGCGAACAGCTCGATCTCCGGCAGGGTCCAGGGCATGCCGGCCAGGGACAGGGGCGGCGTGGCCGGCGGTGGCTCCGGCAAGGCGGCGGGCGGCGCGTCGAGGACCTCGCCCAGGCGCCGGGCCAGAGCGGCGGCATCGTCCAGTTCCGACGGTTCGAGCACCAGGGCGCGTGGGGCCAGGGCGGCGAGGGCGGCCTCGGCCGCGTTCCAGGCCAGGCAATGCTCGGCGAAGGGCCGTTCCGGGCAGCGCCGCCGGCGGCCGGCCACGAAACCCAGCGCCGGGGCGCGCAGGCACAGCAGGCGCGCCCGGGGCCAGCGGTGCAGCAGCGCCGGCAGGGCCCGCAGCGCGGCGGCATCCGGGCTGTCATCATCCACGCGCAGCAGCGCGTCCTGCGGCCACGGCAGGGGCGGCGCGAAGCCATCGAGCGGCAGGCCGGCGGCGGCGTGGTGCCACGCGCCCAGCGGCGGCAGCGCCGCCGCCGCGTCCAGCACCGGCCGCGCGAGCAGCGCCGCCACGGCCCGTGCCAGCGTGCCGGTGCCCGAGCCCCGGGCGCCGGCGACGATGACCGGAAAGGTCAGGCGGACACCGCCTGCGGCTGGCGCGCAACCTGGCCATGCACCAGCGCGAACAGCGCCTCGGCGATGGCCAGGTCCTCGGCCGTCTTGATGACGTGGCCGGCGAGGCGGTTGACGGGGGACAAGGCCACCTTGCCGGCATAGGTGGCGCAGGCGCCGGCACGGAAGGCCTCCAGATAGGCCTGCCGCCGCCAGCCGGTGACGGACCAGGTGATGCGCCGCACCGGCGGCAGGTCCTGGCTGTTGGTCTTCTCGGCGAAGGTGAAGTTCACCGGCTCGCCGCGGCACATCGCTTCCAGCGGCTCGTCCACCACGGACAACATGACGTCGGCCTGCTCGGCCTCCATGGCCCGCACGAAGCCGCGCACGTCATCGACCGTCAGCAGCGGCGCGATGGAATGCACCTGGAACAGCCGCTCGCAGGGGTGCGCTTCCAGGAACTCGGCGACGAACTGCTCGCTCGTGGCGACGTTGTTGGCGAGCTCGGCAGGCCGCGGGTGAAAGCGCGCGCCCTCGGCGAGCGCGATGCGGCCGATCTCGTCCGCCTCGGAATTCACCCACACCTCGTCGAACACGCCTGCGGCCAGGCATTTGCGGATGGCATGCGCGATCAGCGGCGCGCCCGCCAGCGGTGCCAGGTTCTTCTGCTTCAGGCGCTGGCTGCCCAGGCGCGCCGGGATCATGGCGATGTTGGTCATGGCGGTCGTGCCTCAGGCTGCCCAGGACGGGATAAAGGAAAGCGGGTCGGTCGCGCTGTCGAGGCCCGCGATGGCGGCGCGGCCCATGGCCACCACCGCCTCCTCCGCGCTGCCGCCGATATGGCCGGTGCCGAGAAAGCCCGGCGTGTTGAACAGCTCCATGTCGCGCGGCGGCTCAAAGGCGAAGACGTCGAAGCAGGCGGCGGACAGGTGGCCAGCGCGCAGGCTGTGCTTCAGCGCCGCCTCGTCCACCAGCCCGCCGCGCGCGGTGTTGACCAGCACGGCGCCGGGCTTCATGGCCGCCAGCCGCGCGGCGCCGAACAGCTCGCGCGTCGCGGGGGTGTTGGGAATGTGCAAGGACACGACGTCCGACTGCGCCACCAGCGTGTCGAGGTCCACGACCCCGGCGCCCAGCGCGGCGGCGGGCGCGGCGATGTCGCGGATGTCGTGCGCCAGCACGCGCGCGCCGAAGGCCCGCAGCAGCCCCGCCACGTCGCGCCCCACATGCCCGAAGCCCACCAGCCCCACCGTGACGGCGCCGAGCTGCCGGCCGCGGTACTGCCGCCAGGTGCCGGCCTTGATCTCCTCGTGCGAGGTGATCACGCCGCGCAGCCCGGCGATCATGAAGCCGATGGCGAGCTCCGCCACCGAGCGGCGGTTGACGCCGCCTTCCCAGCCGACGCGGATGCCGCGCCGGGCGGCGGCGGCGAGGTCAACGTTGTCGAGGCCCACGCCGTACTTGCTGATCACGCGCAGCTCGGGCAGCGCGGCCAGCGTTGCGTCGTCGATCGTTTCCAGCGCCACCACGGCGGCGTCGTGGCCGCGCAGGAAGTCGCGCAGCTCCTCGCCCGCCAGCGTGCGGCCGCTGTCGTTGAACACCGCCTGCGGGTGGCGCGCCTGCAGCTCGGCGCGCAACACGGGATGCTTGGAAAAGGAGCGCGACAGCACGGCCACGCTGCGGGGGGCGGCGGCGGCCATCACGCCGGCCCCGCGCCGAAGCGCATGGACACGCTGGCATCGCCCAGCGCCGCGAAGCGCGCCACCACCTCGGCGCCGCGCGGCGCCTCGATGTAGCCGGTACAGGAGCCGGTGACGATCACGGTGCCGGCGGGCAGGCTGTAGCCGGCGGCCAGTGCGTCGCGCAGAAAGCCGGGGATGGGCGCCAGCGGGCCGCCGTCGATGATATCCCCCCGTCCCTCGGCGGCGGGAACGCCGCCGATCTCCAGCCGCACCGGTGCGGCGGCATAATCGGCGGCGGGGTCGAAGGGCACGGCCGGGCCCAGCACCAGGGCGCCGGCGGCGCCGCCATCGGCCATCAGCGCCAGCCCGCCATGGCCGCCGAGCTTGCTGAAGCGCGTGCCGGGGATCTCCAGCGCCGGATGCACGGCATCGATCATCGGCAGCAGGGCCGCCACGTCGGCCGGCAGGCTCGCGGCTGTGACCGCCACCGCCAGGCGGAAGCCGTACTCGCTTTCCACGCCGGTTTGCCGCGCCGCGGGGCCGGCGACGGTTGCGCTGTCCGCAAATATTCTTGCAGCAGGCAAAGGGCCAAAAAATGCCCTCGGCAACCCCAGGTTGGCCCTGACTTCCGCGATGGTGGCCCCCAGCTTGAACGCCTCGGGCCGCCCGGTGCGGGCCGAAAGAGCGTCGCGGACGGCGGCGGCGGCGGCGTAATCAACTGGCAGATCAGCCTTTTCAGGCTCGACCACGGCTGCCGTGTCGAATGCTGCGGCCAGCCGCTCCGCCAAAGCGGGATGGGAAACCATCGTGTTCCTACATCTTAAGGTAGCATTAGAATTGCCATGCTCGGGTCTTCCTTGTAAAGCCAGGTGAAATCGCTCATCGGAATGTTTCCTTGCAGGATATTGCAGGCCACACCGCTGCATCGCTGCTGTCCCTCGCCGGGGACGCCGCGCGCTGCACGCGAGACATTCTTGTGACAGGCCGGCAGCGCCGCGCCGATCCGCTCGCCCAGCTTGGCCGCGACATCAAGCTGCCGGAGGACGGCGAATCCGAGCGCCGCATCCGCGAGTTCCTGGCCAGCCGCGCCGCCCTGCCGGTGCTGGGCGAGGAACAGGGCTGGAGCGGCGGCGAAAGCGCGTCGCCGCACTGGGTGGTGGACCCGCTGGACGGCTCCTTCAATTTCTTTCGCGGCATCCCGCTTTACGCGGTGTCCGTCGCGCTGTGCGCCGGCCGCACGCCGCTGCTGGGCGCCATCTACGACCCGGAGCGGGACGAGCTGCTGTCCGGCGGCCCGGGGCTCGGGCTGTTCCTGAACGGCACGGCGCTGCGGCCGCCGCCCTCGCCGCAGCAGCTGCTCGCGACCGGCTTTCCGTCCTATGCCGACCCTGTGGTGGTGTGCGACCGGCTGGCCGCGCAAACCCGGGAATGGAAGAAGATCCGCATGCTGGGCTCGGCCGCGCTGTCGCTCGCCTGGGTGGCGATGGGACGGCTCGACGGCTACGCCGAAACCAACATCATGTGGTGGGACGTCGCCGCCGGGCTGGCGCTGGTGGGGGCGGCCGAGGGCGCCGCCATCCAGGCCACGCCGCTGGCGGGCGATGCCATGGATATCAGCGTGACGCGTGGCGGGCTGGTTCCCGCCGGCTGACCGCCCGCCCGCAGCCTTTTCCGCGCCGCCGGCGCGCATGCTCAAGGAATCCCGCATGGCCTACAATGTCGGCATCATCGGCTTCGGCAAGATGGGCCAGATCCGCGCCCAAAGCCTGGCCGAAGACGGGCGCGCCACCGTCCGGCAGGTCTACGACGTGTCGCCGCCGCCGAAATGTGAGTTTCCCGTCGCCGCCTCGGCGCAGGAGATCATCGACAACCCGGCCATCAACATCGTCTTCATCTGCGCCACCAACGAGGTCAACAAGCCGCTGACCATCGCGGCGCTGCGCGCCGGCAAGCACGTGTTCTGCGAGAAGCCGCCCGCCTTCACGGGCGACGACGTGCGCGAGATCATGGAAGCCGAGCGCGCTTCCGACCGCGTGCTGATGTACGGCTTCAACCACCGCCACCACGCCGGCGTCATGAAGATGAAGCAGGTGATAGACAGCGGCGCCTATGGCCGCGTGCTGTGGATGCGCGGCCGCTACGGCAAGAGCGTGGACGGCGACTACCTGAAGACCTGGCGCGCCGACCGCGAGCGCGCCGGCGGCGGCATCCTGCTGGACCAGGGCATCCACATGCTGGACCTGTTCCTGCACATCACCGGCAAGCCCTTCGACGACGTGCATGCCTTCGTGTCGTCCCGCTACTGGAAGATCCCGGGCATCGAGGACAACGTCTTCGCCATCATGCGCAACGCCGACGGCGTCGAGGTCTCCTTCCATTCCACCATGACGCAGTGGCGGCACCTGTTCTCGCTGGAAGTGTTCATGGAGCGCGGCTACCTGGTGCTGAACGGGCTGAAGACCTCCTCCGGCTCCTATGGCGAGGAGGAGCTGACCATCGCCCGCAACCGCGCCACGGCACCCGCCGCCAACTTCGCCAGCGAGGAGCGGCTGCACTACGCGACCGACACCTCCTGGGCGCGCGAGGCGGAGCACTTCATGGACGCCGTGGCGCTGGGCATGCCGGTCACCTACGGCAATTCCGCGCAGGCGCTGAACGTGATGAGCCTGATCGACCGCATCTACACCCACGGGCACGCGGTGGCGCCCGACCTGCACGAGAAGCTGCAGATGGTCCGTGCCCGCGGCTGAGCCGCCGGCCGCCGACCTCGCCGCCCTGGCGCTGGCGGCCCGGCTGGCGCTGGCGCGCCGGCTGGCCGCCCCCGCCCGCGACTGGCTGGCGGCACCCGCCCTGGCGCTGCCCGGCCACCCGCCGGAGCTCGCCGCCGGCGCGGTGCCGGGGGATGCCCCCGCGCCGCGCGCGTGGCGCCTGTACGGCCGCCGCGTGCTGGACCCCGCCGCCCCTTTTCTGCTGCGCGCCGTGCTGCCCGCCACCCCGCCCGAGGCACTGGTGGAGGCCGCCTTCCGGGCCATGCTCGGCCGCGCGCCGGACCCCGCCGACCGCGCCGCCTATGCCCGCGCGCTGCACAGCGGCGCGCTGCAGGCCGGTGTGCTGCTGCGCGACATCGCCGCCTCCGCCGAGGCCGCCGCGCGGGGCGAGGCGCTGCGGCTGGTCGCGGCGTGAATTCGCCGCCGCTGCTGCTGCTGGCGGCCCCCGGCAGCCCGCAGGCGCTCGCGCTGCTGCGCGCCCTTGCCCCGCATTGGCAAACCACCACGCTGCTGCCTGGCGTGGCCAGCGCCGCCACGCTGCGCGAGGCAGCCACGGCGGCCGGGCTGGTGCTGCACCTCGCCGCCGACGGCGCACCGGTCCTGGAAGGGCTGTCCAGCCTGGTGGAGGTCTATGCCCCCGCCGCTTCCGCCCTGTGCGAGCCATGGGCCGAGCCGGAAGCCTGGACCGCCGCCTGGCGGGCGGAAGGCGCGCTGGCCCGCCGCGCCCGGCTGGTGGTGGTGCCGGATACCTTTGCCGCGCTGGTCATGCGGCTGGTGCACGGCGTTCCGCCGGCGCGGATGCGGATGGTGCCGCCGGCAGCGCTGGCGGCCGTGCTGCCGGAGCTGCTGGCGCTGGCCCCCGACCTCCCGCCGCCCGATGACGTATCGCCCGCCGGCTTCACCCTGGCGCTGAACGACTACCCCGTGGCGGGCCGCCCGAGCGGCGGCGCGGTGCGGGTGCGCGAAGGGCTGGCGGCTCTGGAGCGCGAGGCGGTGCTGCTGACGCTGGGCGCCGTGTCCGGCTGCGTGCCGCTGTCGCCCGGCATCCTGCAGCTCACCCTGCCCAAGACCGCCGCGCAGCGTGCTCTGGAAGCCGACCTGCAGGCGCTGGGGGGCGACGCGCTGGAAGACATCGCCGCCGCCCTGCACGCCGCCACGCACCCGGCGCTGGTGGCCCTGGCGGCCGATCTCGCCGCCCGGGCGGGGCTGGCGGTGTTCGAGCACTGCTTTCTCGCCCCTCTGCTGCCGGTGCTGCGCCGGGCCGCGCCCGCGCTGCCGGTGGTCTACGATGCCCACAACCATGAGGCCGCCCTGAAACGCGAGCTGCTGCGCGGCCACCCGGCGGCCGACCTGCTGGCAGACTTCACCGAAGCGGTCGAGCAGGCGCTGCTGGCCGAGGCCGCGCTGGTGCTGGCCTGTAGCGAAGGCGACGCGGAAGCCTTCCGCCCGCGGGCGCGCGCCGTGGCGATGATGCCGCATGGCGTGACGGCCGCCCCGCCCGGGCCGCCGGCGCCGCAGGCGGGCGCGGCGCCGCGCCTTGGCTTTCTGGGCTCGGCGCATCCGCCCAACCTGCTCGCCGCGCGCTTCATCCTGGAGGAACTGGCGCCGGCGCTGCCGGACGCGTGCTTCGAGATCGCCGGCGGCGTGTGCGGCGGGCTGCACACGGCGGCGCCCAACGTTGTGCTGCATGGCGTGCTGCCGGCGGACACGCTGTCCGCCGTGATGGCGGGCTGGACCCTGGCGCTGAACCCGGTGCAGGGCGGCGGCGGCGCCAGCCTGAAGCTGTCGGACTACCTGGGGCACGGCCTGCCCAGCCTCAGCACGCCGCATGCCGCGCGCGGCTTTCCCGTGCTGGCCGAGGGTGCCGGGCAGGTGGTGCCGCTGGCCGAGTTTCCGGCCGCGCTGCGGTTGCTGCTGCGCTCGCCGCAGCGGCTGCGGCTGATGGCCCGCGCGGCGCGGGACACGGCGGCCGCGTTGGGCTGGCCACAGGCCGCGGCCGCCGCGCGCCAGGCCATCGCGCGGCTTGCACCACCGCCCACCGCGCCGGCGCCGCCACCCGCCGCCGCCGGCGCGGCTGAGGCGCTGGCGGCCGCGTTGGACGAGGCCCCCTCCATCCGCCTGGCCGCCGCGCAGCACGCCGCCCTGGGCGTGGACAGGCCCTTCGTGGTGCTGCTGGGCGAGGCGGAGATAGCCCCGCCCCCCGGCACGGTGTTGCTGCGCCACGACGGCAGCCATGCCATGCGGGGCGACCAGCGGCTGCGTGTGCCCCTGCCCACCCTGCTGCTGCCACCTGACCCCGCCTGCACCGCGCTGTGGCTGGGGCGTGGCGCGAGCATCAGTCCAAGCCTCTTAGCCTTGGCGGACAGTCTTTTCATTTCGGTTAAAAATATCTCGTCTAATGGTGAAACTTCTTCAATTCAGGTATAATCCTCGGGCAGGGTGCCGGTGATGGAACGACCCTCGTGGCAAAAGGAGCGGCGCTGATGAACGACATGGCAGGCACGGGCGCGTCCGGCAGGAACTGGGGCCCCTGGCTCGACGGCTATTTCGACCTGTACCGCCAGGCCCTGGCGACGGACGGCATCCAGGACAAGCTGGTGGCCTTCCATGACCTCGCGGTGCAGGTGCGCGAACGCAAGGGCAAGCTGATGTTCGCCGGCAACGGCGCCAGCGCCTCCATCGCCTCGCACGGCGCGGTGGACTTCACCAAGCAGGGCCGCACCCGCGCGGTGGACTTCAATGAGCCCAACCTGATCACCTGCCTGTCCAACGACTTCGGCTACGAGAACTTCATGGCCAAGGCCGTGGAATTCTACGCCGACGATGGCGACGCCCTGGTGCTGATCTCGGTGTCCGGCAAATCGCCCAACGCGCTCGCGGCGGCGAAGTATGCGCGCTCACGCGGCATCAAGGTGGTGAGCTTCACGGGCTCCGCCGCCGACAACCCGCTGCGCGCGCTGTCCGACATCGACTTCTGGATCGGCTCGCGCGCCTACAACGTGGTGGAAGGCATCCACATGGTGTGGCTGACCACGGTGGTGGACATGCTGGTGGGCCAGGCGGAATACGCGGTGGCCTGAAGGTCGGGAAATGAATTCCCCCCGAACGCCCTTTTTTTTTGAATTGTCTTCGGGATTGCTGGTGGGACTGGCGCTTACGACTGGACGCCTGGTGCTAAAAGGCGCAGCGCCTGACGGGCTGAAACCGCACAACGGATAAAAATAAAAGAAGGGGTCCGGGGAATTCCTTCCCCGGCCTTTTTGTTTCTAGGCCACGCCCTCGCGCAGCAGGTCGTGGATGTGCAGCACGCCCAAGAGCTGCGTGTCCTCCACCACGAACAGGCTGGTGATGCGCGCCTTGTGCATCATCGCCAGCGCTTCCTGCACCAGCATGTCCGGCCCGATGCGCCGGGGGTTGCGGGTCATGATGCTGCTCACTGGCCGGTCCACGAAGCCGCCTTCCATCGCCGAGCGCACGTCGCCATCCGTGATCACGCCGGCGAGCCGCCCTTCCCCGTCCACCACGGCGGTGACGCCGAGCCGCTTGCCCGTCATCTCCACGATGGCGTGCGACAGCATGGCATCCGCCGGCACCACCGGCAGGTCCTCGCCCGCATGCATCAGGTCGCGCGCACGCCGCAGCTGCGCGCCGAGCTTGCCGCCGGGATGGAACTGCCGGAAGTCCGAGGCGGTAAAGCCCCTCAGCGAAAGCAGCGCCACGGCCAGCACGTCGCCCATGGCCATCTGCATGGTGGTGGAGGTGGTGGGCGCCAGCCCGTTGGGGCAGGCCTCGGGCATCGCCGGCAGCACCAGGGGCACGTCGGCGGCGCTGCCCAGCGCACTGGCGGCGCGCGAGGTGATGGCCACCAGCTTCACCCCGAAGCGGCGGGTATAGGCGACGATATCCGCCAGCTCCGGCGCTTCGCCCGACCAGGACAGCGCCAGCACCACGTCCGAGCCATGGATCATGCCGAGGTCGCCGTGGCTGGCCTCGGCCGGGTGCACGAAATGGGCGGGCGTGCCGGTGGACGCCAGGGTGGAGGCGATCTTGCGCGCCACATGCCCCGACTTGCCCATGCCGGTGACGATCACGCGGCCACCGGAGGATTGCATGCAGCCGACCGCCTCGACGAGCCTTTCGCCGAGTTCGCCATCGAGCGCCGCATGCAGGGCGCGGACGCCTTCCGCCTCGACCAGCACGGTCCGGCGGGCGGAGGCCATGACCGCTTCCGCCATGGCGGCGTCGCCTGCCGCTTGCGTTTGCGCGGCCGTCACCGCGTGCCGCTCCCGCCCAGCATGGCCCGCGCCCGCTCCAGGTCGGCCGGCGTGTCGACGCCGAGCGGCACCTCGCCCACCTCCACCGCGTCGATCCGCATGCCGGCTTCCAGCGCGCGGAGCTGCTCCAGCTTTTCGCGCTGTTCCAGCGGCGAGGGCGGCAGCGCCACGAAGCGCGCCAGCGCGGCGCGGCGCCAGGCATACAGGCCGATGTGGTGGTGCAACGGCCCCTCGCCCCAGGGCGCCGTGGCGCGCGTGAAGTACAGCGCGCGGAAGCGCCCGCCGCCCAGCGGCGTGCCCACCATCTTCACCACGCTGGACGCGGTCTTTTCCTCGTCCCGCCTGATCACCGCGACAGGCGTGCCGATCGCCACCTCCGGGTCCTCCAGCGGCAGGGCGGCGGCGCGGATGGTGGCGGGCGATACGGTGGGCAGGTCGCCCTGCACGTTGATGATGGCGTCGTACTGCCCGTCGGGGTCGATGCGCCCCACCGCCTCGAACACCCGGTCGGAGCCGGAAGGGTGGTGCGTGCCGGTCATCACCGCCTGGCCGCCGGCGGCGCGCACGGCTTCCGCGATGTCCTCGGAATCCGTGGCGATCCAGACGGGCGCCACGTCGGCCTCCATGGCGCGGCGCCACACGGCGACGATCATCGGCTCGCCGGCGATCACCGCCATGGGCTTGCCGGGCAGCCGCGTGGCGGCGAGCCGCGCCGGGATCAGGATGACCGGGCGCTTCACGCCGCCACCGCCGCGCGGCGGGCGGCCTGGGCCTTGGCCAGGGCATCGATCTCCTGCAACTCGCGCAGCAGCCCCTCGAACTGGCGGAGCGGCACCATGTTGGGGCCGTCGGAAGGCGCGTGGTCCGGGTCGGGATGGGTTTCGATGAACAGGCCGGCGACGCCGACGGCGACCGCCGCGCGCGCCAGCACCGGCACGAACTCGCGCTGGCCGCCCGAGCTGTCGCCCAGGCCGCCCGGCTGCTGCACGGAGTGCGTGGCGTCGAACACCACAGGCGCGCCGAACCCCGCCATGATCGGCAGGCCACGGAAGTCGGACACCAGGGTGTTGTAGCCGAAGCTGGTGCCGCGGTCGGTCAGCAGAATGTCGGTGGCCCCGCCGCCGGCCAGCTTGCTGACGACGTTGCGCATGTCCCACGGCGCCAGGAACTGGCCCTTCTTGACGTTGACCGCGCGCCCGGTGGCCGCGGCGGCCAACAGCAGGTCGGTTTGGCGGCACAGAAAGGCGGGGATCTGCAGCACGTCCACCGCCTCGGCCACGGGGGCGCATTGCCCGGCGTCGTGCACGTCCGTCAGCACCGGCAGGCCAAGGCTTTCGCGGATCTCGGCGAAGATCGGCAGCGCGGCTTCCAGGCCGATGCCGCGCGCGGCATTGCCGCTGCTGCGGTTGGCCTTGTCGAACGACGTCTTGAACACCATCCCGATGCCGAGGCGCTGTGCGATCTCGCGCAGGGCCGAGGCGACCTCCAGCGCATGCGCCCGGCTTTCCAGCTGGCAGGGGCCGGCGATCACGGCAACCGGCAGCGTGCTTCCGAAGCGGACCTGGGACGGGCCGGCAGGGCCGAGGGCGACGATGGGATGGGGGGCCATGCGATGTTCCACGTCTGTGCGGTGGCGGCGCGCCGGGCGGCGGCCCGGACAGGCCGCCGCCGGCACCGGCGGCTGGCCGATATCACGGATGGCAGGTCGGGGGCAAAGGCCGGCACCCCCGTTGGCTGCCATGGGGCACGGGGGAAGCCCGGCACCGCCGCGCAGGCGGGGCCGGTGGAAGGGCGGCCCGCCGGCGTCAGCCGGCCGAGCGTGACGGCTGGGCCAGCGGCAGGGCGGCGCCGAGCAACGCCTGGCGCCCTTGTTCGGCGGCTTCCGCCAGGGTGGCGGCGGTCCAGCGCCACAGCAGCGGGGGGCCGCGCCGCACGGCCTCGCCTTCCAGCATGCCCTCGAAGCGCGGGCGGAGCCCGTTCAAACGCTCACGGATAAAGCAGGCGCGGCCCAGCACACCGGGCATCGGGCCCGGCATGGCCATCAGGCCGGCGCAGCCCCAGACGCGCGGCAGGCCCGGCTCGTCGCGCAGCAGCACGAAGGCGGGACCGAGCGGCAGCGACGGGCCGCCGGGGACGCGCCCGGCGGCGGCCACCGCCGCATCCAGCGCGATGCTGAGGCTGCAGGCCTCGCCCTGCACGATGCGCGCGGGAGCGGTGCCGGCCAACCCGAGCGCCTGGCTTTCCAGCCGCCATTCCACCGCGCCCGGCCGGCGGCGGGCATCGATTTGGGTGCTCAGCGTGGCACGGTGCAGCATGGGCGCCGCGTCGGGGCCGCTGGTGAAACCAGCCACCCAGCGCACCGGGCCCGGCAGGCCGATGCCGCCCTCCACCACCAGCAACTGCGGCGCCAGCATCGCCAGCGCGGGGGCCTGTGACGCGGCGCTCACCGGACGGCAGCCCGGCGCGGGGGGATGGTGGAAGCGGCGCGGGCAATGCGCATGGCGGCGGGTCCTTCGGCAACCCGGCCGTTGTGGCATGGATCACCGGCGCGGCCTCGGGCGTCGGTGCCTCAAAGCGCAGCGCGGCACCATGGCTTCGCGCAAACGTCAGATTGGTTAACGCAATCTGACCATGCGGCTCCCGTGTTAACCGGATACTCATATTTGAGACAAATCTCAGACACCGACCGAGGCCGCTGATGGACCTGCCGCGTTCCCCCCGCCTGCTGTTGCTCGGCACCCTGATGGTGTTGAGCGGGTTCATGGCCGTGCTGGCGCTCAGCCACCTGGCCGCCGCGCCGAGCCCGCCGGGCGCCGTGGTTTGCAGCGGCGAATGCGCGCCGCGCCCCTGGCTGGACCCCGAGAAAGCGCGCCGCTTCGCCAGCGTGTTTCAGCAGTAGGCCGCTGTCAGGCGGCGCGGCAGCGCCGGGCGTGGTCCAGGCTGTCCTGCATCCGCACCAGCGCGTGTTCGGCGGCGATGGCCCGCTTGGCCTGCCGCTGCTCCGCCAGCTCCGCCTGCGCCACGCGATCGGCCATCAGCGCTAGCTCGAGCTCCAGCGCCCGCACCCGGTGCCGTTCGCCCGCATGGCGCCGCAGCGCGGGCCAGGCGGCGCGCAAGGCCGCCAGCACGCCGCCGCGGCCCTGCGGGGCCATCACGGCACCCGCGGCGCCGGCATGGCGCGCAGCACGAACAGCCGGTGGGACGCGATGTCCACCATCCGCCGCATGCGCTCCAGCCAAGCCTTCTCGGCCGCCTGCGCGCTGTGGAACGGACCGAGCAACTCCTCGGTGCCGGGCTCCAGCTCCTGGAAGGAGGTGTCGCGGAAGATCCCGCCCCACACCACCCAGATCTCCCGATTCTCAAGCGGATCGGTCATCGTCGTCTCCTTTTTCGCCACGGACGGCCACCCTGCCGGCCAGGGTCGTCCTCAGCGGGCGCACCGTATGCGGATTGTGACCCGACGGGCAGGGGGGGGCGTGAAACGCGCGGCCGATTGCAGCCATGCGGCGGTGCCGCGCCAGCTGCGCCCGAGGGCCGGGCCGTCGCGCCACAGCGCCAGGGCCAGCAGCAGCCCGCCGGCCGCCAGCGCCGGCAGCATGGGCCAGACCTCGCCGGCCGGGTCCGCCACCGCCAGCATCAGGCCGCTGACCAGCAGCGCGAGGGGGCCGAGAATACGCAACTGATGCATGGATTTCTTCCTTGCTAGGCCGCGGGCCCGATCAGGGCCGCCATTGTGGTCGAACTGTTTCCCGGCCGGTCGCCGACGCCGACCGAGCCGTCCCGCCGGAACACCGCGCCCTGCCGCACCAGCACGTCCTGGACCTTGGCCAGGGTGCGGCTGGTGACGTTGCCCTGCCCTTCGATGCGGCTCAGCGTGTTGACCGAAACGCCGGCCGCCTGCGACAGCTCGCGCAGCGTCAGCCCGACGGCCGCGCGCGCCATGCGGCACTGCGAGGCGGTGATCAGCATGGACATGCGCTCACCGGCCCGGTGTCAGGTCGATCTCGATTTCCCGCACCTCCAGCGTGGGCGAGGTGCCGAGGCGCACCTTGACCTGCCCGCCGCGGGCCAGCCGGCGGATCTCGCGCAGGCAGGCTTCCTGGATGCGCTGGGCGATGTCGTCGCCGAGATGCGCCATGCGGTCGCGGCCGATCTGCTGGCGCAGACGGGCGGCGGCCATGTTGGCCGTGCTGCGCCGGTGGATCAGGCTGATGAGGGCGGCTGCCATGAATGATGTCCCAGGGGAAAGGTGTGGGCGGGGCGGCGGATCAGGCCGTGCGGAACAACCGGCGCAGCAGGCCGCGCTGCGCCGTTTCGGCCAGCGCGGCCAGAAAGCCCGGCGCCTGCGGGGCGCGGGCGGCCACGGGCCGGGTGTCCTGCAGAAAGCGGGCGCAGGCGGCGCGGTAGGCGCGGCCGGGCGCGCTGGCGGCATCCAGGCTGGCCGGGCGGCCGGCATTGCTGGCGCGCAGCACCTGCGGGCTGTCCGGAATGACGCCCAGCAGCGGCATGGCCAGGATGTCCTGGATCTCGGCCAGCGACAGCATCTCGCCGCGCCGGGCACGGTCCTCGCTGAAGCGGGTGACCACCAGGTGCTCGCGCACGGGGGCGAGGCCGGCCTGCGCGCGGCGCGAGCGGGCCGCGATGTAGCCCATGATGCGGTCGGCATCGCGCACGGAGGTGACCTCGGGGTTGCAGATCACCAGAGCGTGGTCGGCGTGCTGCAGCGCCATCATGGCGCCGTGCTCGATGCCGGCCGGGCTGTCGCACAGGATGTAGTCGAATTCGGCGCGCAGCAGGTTCATGACATGGTCGATGCCGGCGGGCGTCAGCGCGTCCTTGTCCGCGGTCTGCGAGGTGGCCAGCAGAAACAGGTTGGGCACCCGCTTGTCGCGCACCAGCGCCTGGCCGAGGCTGGCGGTGCCGTCGGCCACGTGCAGGAAGTCGTAGACCACGCGCTTCTCCACCCCCATCACGAGGTCGAGGTTGCGCAGGCCCATGTCGAAGTCGACCACGCAGACGCGGTGGCCGGCCAGCGCGAGGGCGGCGCCGAAGGCGGCGGTGGTGGTGGTCTTGCCGACGCCACCCTTGCCGGAGGTGACGGTGATGACGGTCGCGGACATCGGGATTCTCCCTGGAGCGAGCGTGGAAGTTGCGGTCAGGACAGCGCGCCGAAGCGCAGCGCGCCGTCGGTCAGGCTGATCTGGGCCGGGCGCTTGGCCCAGCCCTGCGGAAAGTCCTCGGCGCCCAGGAAAAGCCCGGCGATCGAGACCATTTCGGCATCAAAGATTTTCGCAAAAATGCGGGCGGAACTATCCTCGCCCAGCCCCGCCGAGGCCGAGCCGCGCAGCGTGCCGTAGACGTGGATGCAGCCGTCCGCCAGCAGCTCCGCGCCGGGGGACACCGACTGCAGCACGATCAGGTCGGCTTCCGCCGCGTAGATCCGCTGGCCGGAGCGCACCGGCTCGCTGACGATCACCGGCGGGCGGCGCATGCGCTCGGCCGACAGGTTCTGCCGCGGCTCGGCTTCCAGCACGCGGCCAAGGCCGCTGGCCAGCGCCGCCTGTTCCACCGCCCCGTCCTGCGCCCGGAAGGCGGCGGGCACCAGCCCGCGCCGGCGCAGCAGCGCCACCGCCTCGGCCACCCGCGGCGCCGAGGCGGCCGGCAACGCGGAAAGGTCCAGGATGGTGGGCGCGTGGCGGAACATGCCGGTCATCGCCGCCATGCGGGCGGTCAGCGCGTGGTCCAGCTCCTGCACCGCGACGTCGGCGATCTCGACCGTCAGAAACGGATGCACCCGGCCCCGCATGCGCAGCGGCGGAGCCATGGACGCGGCCGGGGCCGCCGGGTGGGGCATCGAGGTGTTCATGCGCGCAACCGCCTTCTGTCGGTGCCGGCTGCCACGTTTCGCAACATGAAAGCCAGAGGATGCCCGCCAACCGCGGACCTCACCGGCTTACGGCCTGCCAGAATTTTTCGCAAGAGATTTTCACCAGCCGCGCGGCGCCGGGTGCAGCGCGGGGGTGGCAGCGGTGGTCAGCCCGTCCAGCCGCGCCAGCACGCCGGCCATCCAGCAGCGAAACAAGCCGGCCCCGTCACGCCACGCACCGTCCAGCCGGGCCTGCGCCACCGGCAGGCTGCGGCCCTGCAACTGCGCCAAGGCGACCCGCCGCAGCCAAAGCCGCTGCTCGGCTTCCGGCGCGGCGGCGTCGGGCAGGCCAGCGGCGAGCTGAAACGCGGCGAAGCTGGCGCGGCCCGGCATCACCGGCTCCGGCAAGGCATCCAGCGGCCGCAGCCGCGTGCCGTCCCAGGCCAGCAGCCGCAGGTCGTGCCGCCCGGCACCAGGCGGCACGATGAAGCCCGGCACGTCACCCTGCTGCAGCGCCAGCAGCGGGCCCAGCCAGTCCAGCCCGGCCGACAGCAAGGCCGGGCAAGGCGGCAGGCTGGCCGAGGCCACCAGCCGCAGCCCGCCGCCCATGGCGTCCTGCAGAATGCGGGAGCCGCCGGTGGCATGGTCCAGGCTTTCGCCCGCCAGCAGGCTGGTGGCATCCGGGTGGCGGAACAGCGGATGGTTGGGCGGCCGTGCCGGCAGGTGGCCGTTCAGCAGGTCGACCAAGGCCTGTGCTTCGGCCAATGGCAACGGGTGGCGCAGCGGTGCGTCCAGTTCCAGCCGCGATTCGCGGGGGCCGCTCATGGCGTGGCCCCCAGCCGCAGCCGTCGCTCCGCCGCCGACAGCAGCGCATCCACCGCCGCCGCATCCGCCGCCACCGGCAGGCGGCGCAGCGCCACGGGCGGCTCGTCATACGGGTCGTCCTCGATCAGCACGGCGTCGAGCGGGGTGTCGGCCTGCAGCGCGTCGAACAACCCTTCCCGGTAGCGCACCACGACGCGTGGCGCGGCCCCGGCCGGTCGCAGCAGCGCGGCCAGCCGCGCCAGCAGCGCGTCGAACTCCTCGTCCGAAGCCTCGGCCTGCACCAGGTCGAGCAGCTCCCGGCCGTCCAGCACCAGGCTGGCTTCGCCCGGGGCGCGGCGGCTGATGTCCATTCGGTTTCTCCTGAACTGTCGTCAACCGTTGCCCGAGGTGCCACGCCGGGTAGCCCTCACGCAATAGTTTTTCGCATAAGCACCGGTTGACGCCCCGGTGCCACCCGCGACAATGCCGCCACCCATGCCGCATGACCCCTCGCAGGACGGCCCGCTCGCCGGCGTCGTCGCTTATGACCTTTCCGCCCCGGGCTGCCTGGCGCTGCTGCGGCGCTTCGATGCCCAGTTCCACCGCCTGCCGCCCGAAGCCCGCGACGAGGCAGCGCGCCGCCTGCCCCTGCGCCTGCCCTTGGCCGAACGCGCGGATGGCCTGCTGGTGCTGCCCGGCGGCGCGCTGGCATGGCGCGACGAGACCGGCATCCTGCTGCCCGACCCGGGCTCGGCGATCGGCGTCACGACACTGGCCCCGGCGCTGCGGCGGCTGGCCCTGGCCGCGCCCGGCGCCACCGCCCTGCACCACGCGGCGGACGGCCTGCAGCTCGGTGCCGCCGGCGCGGTGCAATGCGCGGTGGTGCTGCCGTCCGCCGCCGTGCTGGCGCCATTGCTGCCGGCGGTCGTGGAATGGCGCGGCCCGGCCCTGCTGCACAGCCACCCCGGCGGGGCCGTGCTGTGGGAGCTGGTGCCCGCCCCGCCGGCCCTGGCACTGGCGGCCAGCCTGTGCGGCGAGGCCATCCCCGACTCCGCCGCCCTGCCCCGCCACCTTTGGGCGATGGGCGCTGACGACCGCTTTCAGCACCTGTCCGCCGGCTTGGCGCAGCACCTGGACGAGCATCTGGCGGCCGAGATCAGCGACGCGTTGCGCTTTGCGCTGATCGGCCATTGGACCGATGGCGATTCCAGCGAAGCCAGCCGCCTGGCGGACGGGCTGGGGCTGCTGCCCGCCGGCTTCGGCCCCGATCCCGGCCGCCCCCCCGCCGGCGGCATGGCCGCGGCCTTTCCCCGGGCGGCCGCGGCCCTGCCGGACGGGCACGCGCTGCTCGGCCTCGCCGGCGCCGAAGCTGCGGGGCGCTGGGACGCGGCGCTGCGCCAGCGCTTTCTGCAGCAACTGCGGGCGCAATGGCCGGAGGCCCTGCTGCTGGGCGAATCCGGGGCGGTGCCACCTTTGCCGCTGGAGGGACTGGCCGCCGACCGGCTGGCGCGCACGGAAAACCGGGCCTGCGTGGCACTTTTGCCGCTGGGCGAGCCGGCGGCGCCAAGCCTGCTACTGCAACGGGCCGGCGCCCTGGCGCGGATGCTGGACGCGCCGCTGCTGCTGCTGGCGCCCCCCTGGGGGCTGGGGCAATGGCTGGACGGTACTGGCGGATGCGGCAACGGCCCCGGCTTTGGCATGGGTGCCGCGCTGGAACTGTTTGACGAGGATTGAGTCGGCGCTGGCGCATTGTGGCCAGGCCGTTCGAAGGTGCGATGCGCCTGGTGATCGGCCCTGGCACCGCCGTAGCGCCCAGCATGCCGTTCAACACAGCAAGACCGGGTGAGGTTGGATCCGGCGTGACCGGGACGTCGCCGGAACGGTGACAGACGATATTTTTCGCACCGGTCACAGGAAACTCTTGCGAAAAACTTCCGATGTGCCGATGCTGCGCTTCGCCCGCAAAAACATGGGGACAGGCGCATGAAGATCTTGGTGGTGGACGATTATCCGACGATGCGCCGCATCGTGCGAAATTTGCTGGACCAGATCGGCTTCAAGGAAGTCGAGGAAGCCGGCAACGGGGCCGAGGCGCTCGAGAAGATCAAGGTGTCGCGCTACGACATGGTCATCTCCGACTGGAACATGGAGCCGATGACCGGGCTGGAGCTGCTGAAGCACGTCCGGGCCGATGCCGCGCTGGCCAAGACGCCGTTCATCATGGTCACCGCCGAAAGCAAGACCGAGAACGTCGTGGCCGCCAAGCAGGCCGGCGCCTCGCAGTACATCGTGAAGCCGTTCACGGCGGAAACGCTGAAGGCGAAAATCGCCTCCGTCGTCGGCTGAGGGGGTCGCGGTGACCCTGCCTTCCCTGCCTTCCGCCGGGCCGCAGCAGGGGCTGGCGCGCATCGCCGGCCATGTCGCCGCGATCTCCGGCGAGGTCGACCGCCTGCTCGGCGTGCGCATCCCCGTGCCGGGGGAAGACGACCGCCTGGCACAGGCGGTGGTCGAGATGCGCGCCATGTCGAAGCTGCTGGCGGAAACGCGGGCGGAGATCGTCGGGCTGTCGCCGCCGCCCACCGGCATCGGCGACACGCTGGACGCCGTGGTGGCGGAAACCGAGACCGCCGCCATGGAGATCATGCAGCAGGCGGAACGGGCGCAGGCCGCCGCCGGCCGCCTGACCGACGGCAGCACCACCGACAGCAAGGCCGATCTGGCCGAGGTGTCGGACGCGGCCATGAGCATCCTGATGGCCTGCGCGTTTCAGGACATCACCGGCCAGCGCATCCGCAAGGTGCTGTCCGCGATGCGCCATGTGGAAGGCCGCGTCGCCACGCTGGTGGCGCTGATGGGCATCGGCCAGGAAGAGCGGCCGGACCGCCTGGACGGTGCCGCCGCGGGGTCCGACGCCGCGCTGTTGAACGGCCCCAGCGCCGCGCATGAGGGCGGGCTGGGCCAGACGGCGGTGGACGACCTGTTCAACTGACCGGCCGGCCCCGCCCAGGGGCCGGCCGCCTATTCCTTTCCAGCCAGGAAGAACGTCATGGCGCTTTCGGTGGGCCCGGATCTGGCCGCATTGCTGTTGGCCGCCCCGCCCGAGGCCGGCCCCCGCCGCCCCGCGGCGGGCAAGGCGGCCGAGGCCGGCGTCGCCGCCCCGGCGGACGGGCCGGCCCTGCCCGTGGACTTCGCGGCGCTGCTGGCAGCCGGCGAGGCCATCAAGGCGCCTGCCCAGCCCGCCACCGCGCCCGCGGCGCCGCAGGGGGCGCCACCACGCAAAGGCTTGGCGGCAGGCTCGGCGATGCCCTGGGCGGCCTTTGCCGCCGCGGCCGAGGAAACAGAAGCCCTGGCCGGCCAGCACCAGTTGCAGCCCCCCCTGGCACCGGCCGCGACCACCGCGCCGCAGCCGCCGGCCCCGGCCGCCCCGGAGCCGTCGACGGAACCCGTGGCGCCGCCACAGCCCGGGCTGGCGGACATCATGCCGCTGATGCTCCCGGCGGTTTCGCCACAGGCTGCCCCCCCGATCGCGTCCCCGGCCACCCCTTTGGCCATGCCCTTGGCCGCCCCACCGGCCGTGCCGCCGGCCATGCCTTCCGAAGCCGCGCCGCTGGCCCCAGCGCCGACCGATGCAGCGGCACCCGGGGCCGTGGTGGCGGATCGTGCCGCCCGCACGGCCGGCCAGCCGCCCCAGGCGATGCCTTCCGTGGCTTTCGCGCAGGCCGTGGCGAGCGAGGCACCGGCCGACGGGGTGGTGGTGGAACCGCTCCTGCCGCCCGCCGCCGCGCCTGTCGAGCAATCGCCGATGCCTGGCGGCACGGCATCCCCGCCCGCTGCCTTGCAGCAGGCCACGGTTACGACCGCTGCGGATGCGATGCCGCCCACCCTCCGCCGCGCCGCTTCCAGGCCGGCGGCAACGGCAACGCCAGAGCCCGCCGCCACTGAAACGCTGGCTACCCCGCGCCCGGCCGACACGGCCGCGATGCCGGCCCGCCCCATGGCCACGCCGACCGCGCCGGCCAAAGCGGCGACGCCCCGGCCGGCGCCCATCGAGCCGGCGCCAGCGGCACCCAGGGCCGCCGAAGCGCTACCCCCGGCGCCCGCGGATGCGGCACCGCAGGGTGCGGTGCCGGCGGTGCCCGACGGCGCCACGATCCTGCCGGCGGCGCTGCCCGACCCCGTGGCCGCCCCGCCGCCGCCGCCAGCCGTGGCAACCGCCGTCACTGCCCCGGCCCGCGGCGAGGCGCCCCAGCCCCAGTCCGCGCCGCTGCACCGCGCGCCGATGAGCGAAGCGGCGCAGCAGGTGGCGCAGCATGCCGTGACGGCCGCCACCGACGGCGTGGACAGCATCTCGGTCGACCTGCGCCCGCCGGAGCTGGGGCGGGTCGAACTGCGGCTGACCTTTCAGGACGGCACCGTGCAGGTGGCGATGGCCGCAGAGCGCAGCGACACCTTTGAAGCGCTGCGGCAGGATCGCGCCAGCCTGGAGCAGCAGATGCAGCAGGCCGGGCTGCAGCTTGGCACCGGCGGGCTGGACCTGCAGCACGGCCGCCTGCCGCGCCCGGCGCCGGATGCCCCCGCCACGCCGCGCTGGACAGCCGAGGCCGGCGACTCCGCCGAGGAGATCGAGGCCACCCGCCCGCCACGATCAGACAGCCTGATCGACCTGATCGCCTGACCCCCCCTATCCGCACGGAACAACCCATGGCCACCAGCCCTTCCGCCATCGGCGGCGTGACCGCCACCGCCGGCACGAGCGCCACCGCCGGCACGAGCGCCACACCGGCGCCGACCACCAGCCTGAGCAGCAGCAGCCAGGACTTCGACCGCTTTCTGAAGCTGCTGACGGCGCAGATGAAGTATCAGGACCCCATGCAGCCGACCGATCCCACGCAGTTCGTGGCGCAGCTGGCGCAGTTCTCCCAGGTGGAGCAGCAGACCAAGAGCAACACGCTGCTGACCTCCATCCTCGGCGAGATGAGCGGCAGCCTGGCGCAGAATGCCGCGTTGATCGGCAAGAGCGTGCAAACCAGCGTCAGCAGCGTGACGCTGCCGGCCAGCGGTGCGGCCGCGGCGGTGAAGGTCTCGGTGCCCAGCGCCAGCACGCTGCGCAACCTGCGCATCGAGGTGCTGGACGGCAACAATGCCGTCGCCCGCAGCATCGCCGCCAACAAGGGCGACACGACCTTCGCCTTCGATGGCAACAACGGCAATGGCACGCGCCTGGCCGCCGGCAACTACACCGTGCGCGTGGTGGGCGAGGATGCCAGCAACACGCGGCAGTCGGCCGGCAGCATCACCAGCAGCGGCAAGATCACCGAGGTGCGCCGTGATTCGGCCGGCGCCATGCAGCTGGCGCTGGAAAACGGCAACACCGTCACGATGGCCGACATCGCGCGGCTGACGCAGTAAGGCTTCCCGGGGGCCACGCGGCCCCCGCCCGGCCTAGCTATGGATCAGCCGGGTGATCACCACATCCTTCAGGCCTTCCTCGCGCACCTGCGCCAGGGTGTCGTAGAGCCGGTCCCGCAGCAGGCCCGGGTCGGTGGCCCCGGGGCGCAGCTCGTTGCGCTCGGACATCGCCATCAGGCGCCGCAACACCGCCTGGCGCAGCAGCGGCGAAACATCCTTGAAGCTCTGCACCTGCTCGCTGCGCGTTTCAAGCGTGACAGTGACGACCACGTAGCTCATCCGCCGCCCGGCGGTGGGCAGGTTCACCGTGAAGTCACCGAGCGGCAGAAACTCGAACTCCTTTTTCGGTGCCTCGGACGCCGCCAGCGCGGGCGTGGTCCCGGCCAGCAGCAGGGTGGCGAGGCCGCCCAGCAGGGCGCGGCGGTGGGGGGGCTGCGGCGGCATGGCATTCTCCGGTTCAGGACAGCCCCGGTGTCGCAATTCCACACCCCGCCGGTCAAACGGGATCGTCTCGATCTTGTGCCTCAGCGGCGGGCCAGGCCCTTTTGCGCCCAGACAATGCCGATCACCTTGGCCACCGCCTCGAAATGCGCCGGCGGGATGATGCCGCCGACATCGACGCTGGCATACAAGGCACGCGCCAGCGGCCGGTCCTCGATCACCGCGACGCCCGCGTCATGCGCCAGCGCGCGGATGCGCAGGGCCAGCGCGTCCACACCCTTGGCCACGCAGACCGGCGCATCGTCCTGTCCACGCTCATAGCGCAGGGCCACGGCGAAGTGGGTGGGGTTGGTGAGCACCACGGTGGCGGTCGGCACGTCCGCCATCATGCGGCGCTGCGAGCCCTGGCGCTGCTTCTTGCGCCGCGCCGCCTTGACGTGCGGGTCGCCGTCGGTGGAGCGCATCTCCTCGCGCATTTCCTGCAATGTCATGCGCTGGCGGCGGGCGTATTCGAAGCGCTGGAAACTGATGTCGACGGCGGCGATCACGCCGGCCACCAGCGTCACGGCGGCCAGCACCGCGATGATCATGTGGGTGGCGATGCCGGGAAACGCGGCGGGGTCGAGCCCCACCATGCCGGCGCTGTCCTCGAACAGCGGGCGGCCGACGATCCAGCAGGCAAGCGCCACGGCGGCGGCCTTGGCCACGCTCTTGCCGAACTCAAACAGGGCCTTCAGGCCGAAGATCCGCTTCAGCCCTGCCATCGGAGAGACATGCGACCATTTCGGCCGCAGCCGCTCGCCGGAAAACACCACGGTGTTCTGCAAAAGGTGTGGCAGCAGAGCGCCCGCCACCAGCAGGCCGAACACCGGCAGCAGCGCCAGGCCCATCGCCTGCAACGCGGCGTGGCCGGCCTCGCGCAGCCCGTGCTGGGTCAGTTCCAGAAAAGCGTCCGGCTGCTCGATCAGCGGCAACAGCACCTCGCCCATGCGCCGCGCCGCCAGCCCGCCAGCCAGGCCGACCGCCATCAACATCGCGGCATAAAGGCCAAAGGAGGACCCTTCGCGCGAGGCGGGGACGTCGCCCTTTTCGCGCGCCTGCTGCAGCTTGCGCTGCGACGCGTCGAGGGTTTTTTCCTGGCCGCTGTCCTCGGACATCAGCGCGCCATCACGAAGACCTCGGCATAGGCGCCGAGACTTTCATGGACGATGCCGGGGGCCACCAGCGCCAGTAGCTGCAGCCCGGCCATCAGCAGCGCCGGCGCGCCGATCATGAACACCGGCATGGCCGGCAGCGCCCGGTTGATGCCGGCCATCGCCAGGTTGCACAACAGCGCCAGCGCCAGGAACGGCACAGCGAACTGCATGGCCAGCCCGAAGGCGCGCGACGTCATCGCCGTCACCGCCTGGGCGGAGGCCGCCAGCGGCGGCGGCGCGCCGAGCGGCACCAAGCTGTAGCTTTCCGCCAGCGCGCGCAGCCCGACATGGTGGCCTTCCACCGTGAACAGTGCGGCGATGGCCCCGGCATACATCGCCGCCCCCACCACGGCGGAACTGTCATTGCCCAGCCCGAACACGAAGGCGTTGCTCAGCCCGATGCTTTGTCCGATCAACTGGCCCGCCGTCTGGATGGCGGACAGCAGGATGCGCGACAGCGTGCCCAGCAGCGTGCCGGTGGCCACCTCCACCACCATGGCGCCGAGCACGCTCCACACCCCCGGCACCGGCACCGCAGGCCCTGCCAGCGGCGCGATGCACAGCGCCGCGGCAAGCCCCGCCAACAGCCGGACCCGCACCGGCACGGCGTGCTCGCCGAAGCCCGGCAGCGCCATCAGCGCCGCCGAAACGCGGCAGAATACCAGGGCGAGGCGGAAGATCTCGGCCGGCAGCCAGGTCGCCAGCGGCAGCGCGGTGTCCACCTAGATCTGGCCCACCGTGCGCAGCTTGGCGCGCTGGTGCACCTCGGCATGGCTGATCACGGCGATGGTCGGGTTGATGCGCTCCACCAGGTGGCGCACGAAGGGCCGCACCTGCGCCGAGGTCAGCACCGCCGGCCAGTCGCCCTTGGAGGCGGCTTCCGCGATGCGCGCGCGCGTGGCCGTCACCAGCTCCTGGATCTTGGAAGGCGCCATGGCGAAGGAGCGGTGGTCGCCTTCCTCGTGGATCGCACCGCCCACCTCCTGCTCCCATTCGGGAGACAGCAGAATGGCGGTGATGTAGCCGTCCTCCTGCGACAGGCCGCGGCAGATCTGCAGGCACAGCCGCTGCCGCACGTGCTCGGTCAGCATGGACACGTTGCGAGTGAAGCCGGCGGCCTCGTGCAGCGCTTCCAGGATCAGCGGCAGGTTGCGGATGGACACGCGCTCGGCCAGCAGGGTGGCCAGCACCTTCTGCACGGTGGCGAGCGGCAGCACGGCGGGGATCAGATCCGCCACCAACTTCTGCTGGTCCTTTTCCAGCCCGTCCAGCAGCTTCTGCGTGGCGGCATAGCCCTGCAGCTGCGACATGTAGCCCTTCAGCACCTCGGACAGGTGGGTGGTCAGCACTGTTTCGGCGTCCACCACCGTCAGGCCCTGGGCCATCGCCATCTCGCGCATGGCGGGCTCGATCCAGCGGGCGCGGATCTTGAAGGAGGGCTCCTGCGTATCGATGCCGGGCACCGTGATGTCCTGGCCTCCGGGCGCGAAGGCCAGCAGCTTGCCGAGCATCAGCGTCTCGCGCGCCACCTCGACGCCCTGCACCTGCACGGAATACTCGCCCGAGCCCAGGTCCATGTTGTCCTTGATGCGCACGGCGGGGAGGATGAAGCCGAACTCCAGCCCGAAGGCGCGGCGCAGCTTCTTGATCTTCTCCGTCAGGCTGCCCTGGCGGCCCGAGGTGAGCGACACGAGCCCCATGCCGAGCTCCAGACGGACATCGTCCACCCGGATCAGCTCGGCCATGGATTCCTCGCGCGGGGCCGCATCGATCTCCGGCTCGCCGGCGGCCAGGGCCGCGGCCCGGCGCTCCACGGCGCGGTGGGCGAGAAAGCCGCCGCCGGCCGCCACCGCGGCCAGCATCACGAAGGGCAGGAAGGGCAGGCCCGGCAGCACCGCGAACAGCAGCGACAGGCCGGCCGCCAGGTACAGCGGCTTGGGCTGCGCGCCGAGCTGGCTGACAAAGGCCTTGTCCGTGGAGCCGCGCACGCTGCCCTTGGACACCAGCATGCCGGCGCCGATGGAGACGATCAGGCCCGGGATCTGGCTGACGATGCCGTCGCCGACGGCCAGCGTGACGTAGTTGCCGGCGGCCGATTCCAGGCTCATGCCATGCCGCAGCGTGCCGACGACGATGCCGCCCAGCACGTTGACCACCGTGACGATGATGGAGGCGACGGCGTCGCCGCGCACGAACTTGGACGCGCCGTCCATGGCGCCGAAGAAGCCGTTCTCGTCTTCCAGCTCGCGGCGGCGGCGCTTGCTTTCGGTGTCGTCGATGGTGCCGGCGGCGAGGTCGGCGTCGATGGCCATCTGCTTGCCGGGCATGGCGTCCAGGCTGAAGCGCGCCGCGACCTCGGCGATGCGGCTGGCACCCTTGGTGACGACGATGAAATTCACGATCACCAGGATGGAGAAGACGATCACGCCGATGATGAAGTCACCACCGACGATAAAGGATGCGAAGCCATGGATGACCCCGCCCGCCGCGTCCAGCCCCTTGTGCCCGTTGGTCAGGATCAGCCGCGTGGTGGCCAGGTTCAGCGCCAGGCGCAGCAGCGTGGCGACCAGCAGCACGGTGGGAAAGACGGAGAAGTCCAGCGGCCGCTCGATCCAGATGGCGACCATCAGGATCAGCACGGACAGGGTGATGGAGGTGGCGAGGCCGAGGTCGACCAGCCAGCTCGGCATCGGCAGCACGAGCACGGCCAGCAGCAGCACCAGGCCGGCGGCGAAGAGCAGGTCCTGGTGGCCGATGGCACGGCGCAGCTTGGCGAGCATGTCCATGCGTCAGAGCCCCACGATCATCTGGGCGATCTCTTCCGTGTAGGACCGCAGCGCCGCGAAGCCGAGCGGCAGGGACAGCATCGCCACCACCATGGTGACGACGATCTTGGGCACGTAGGACAGCGTGACTTCCTGGATCTGCGTCAGCGCCTGCAGAAGCGAGACGACGACGCCGGTGACCAGCGCCGCCAGCAGCGGCGGCCCCGCCACCACCATGGTGGCGAAGAAGCCGTTGCGCAGCACCTCGACGACATCGCCCTCGTTCATGACGCTCAGACCGCCATGCGCAGCACGTCGGTATAGGCACCGACCACCTTGTCGCGCAGCTGCGTCATGGTCTGCACGGTCAGCTCGGCCGCCGTCGCGGCCTGCACCACCTCCTGCACGTCGGCGGTGCCGGCGACGCCGCGGGCGCTGGTGACCTCGGCATTGCGCAGCGTGGCGAGCGAGTTGCGCGCGGCCGCCCCCACCATGCTGCCGAAGTCTGTGGTGGGCGAGGCGCTGGCGCCATAGGCGCGCAGGGCGGCGGACACCGGCGCGATGGCCGGGATCGGGCTGGACATGGTCAGGACCTCAGGATGTCGAGGGTTTTGCCGTAAAGCGACTTGGCCTGCTGCATCACCGCGATGCCGGCCTCGTAGGAGCGCTGCGCGGTGCGCAGATCCGCCTGTTCCAGCAGCGTGTCGACGTTGGGCATCTTCACGTAGCCGCGCTCGTCCGCCGCCGGATGGGCGGGGTCGTATTGCGTGCGGAAGTCCCGCTGGTCGCCACTGATGCTGCCGGTCCGCACCAGCTGCGCGCCGGTGGAGCGATCCAGCTGCTGGCGGAACGACACCAGCTTGCGCCGGTAGGGATCGCCCCCCGCCGTGGCGGCGGTGGACGCGGCGTTGGCGATGTTCTCGGCCGCCACGCGCATGCGCACCGCCTGGGTGCTCATGCCGGAGGCCGCCGTCGCCATCGCCTGGGTCAGCGGGCCGGCGCCGCCGATCGGCTCCACGCGGATCATGCGCCGCGGCCCACGGCCGTGCGCAGCAGGGCGGCGCTGCGCTTGTAGACCAGGGTTGCGAGATCATAGTTTTTCGCAACATCCGACTGCTTGACCATCTGCTCCTCCAGATTGACGGTGTTGCCGTCCGGGTCCTCGCTATAGGCATTGGCGCGGTCCGTGGTGACCACGGCTCCGTTTCGCGTGCCGCCGAGATGGCCCGCCTGCGTGCCGGCCAGCCGCAGCGGCGCGACGCCGCCCTGGCTGCGCAGCAAGGCGCTGTCGAACTGGAAGGCCTTCACGTCCCGCGCCCGGAAGTGCGGCGTGTCGGCATTGGCGATGTTCTGCGCGAGCACGTTCTGACGCTCCGCCAGATGCCGCATGCGCGCGCCGGTGATGCGGAAGACGTCGATGCCATCGAGCATGGTATGGGCTGCCCCTGCTGCCTGTGCCCGATGGATAGGCGTTCGTTCCCCATCCTGTCCAGTATTTTTCGCATAGACAGGTCCGGCCTGCGCGGCGATGATGCGGGGGAACATCCGTTCCTGCCGCAGAAGGCGACGACCACCATGGACCACTTCCGCAAGCTGGGCGCGCCGCGCCCCGCCACCGCCGCCGCCGCCACCTTGGCCGACGCACCGAGCCTTTTGCGTGCCCTGCCGCGTGCCACCCGCTGGGGCAGCCTAGCGGCCGTCCGCGGCAGCGCCCTGTCGGTGGAAGGCCTTGGCGGCGGCGTGGCGATCGGCGACCGGCTGATGGTGCGCCGCCCCGGCCAGCCGGCGATCCAGGGGGAATTCGTGGCCTTCGAGGGCCAGACCGCCGTCGCCGTGCCGGAAGGCGGCACGGAGGGACTGGCCCCGGGCGCGCGCATCTGGCTGGAGGAACCGCTGTCGCTGTCCCCATCCGATGCCTGGCTGGGCCGGGTGATCGACGGCCAGGGACGGCCGCTGGACGGCGGCGGGCCGCTGCCCGCCGGCCGCCGCCCGGTGCCGCTGCGTCGCGCCGCGCCCGACGCGCTGCGCCGCCGCATGGTAGGGCCCCGCCTGGAAACCGGACTGCGGGCGCTGGATGTCTTCGTGCCGATCTGCCGCGGCCAGCGCATGGGCATCTTCGCGGCGTCCGGCGTCGGCAAGTCGACGTTGATGGGCATGCTGGCGCGCAACGTGGAGGCGGACGTCATCGTCGTCGGGCTGATCGGCGAGCGGGGGCGCGAGGTGCGCGAGTTCCTGGACCACACGCTGGGCGAGGCGGGGCGTGCGCGGTCCGTCGTCGTGGTCTCGACCTCCGACCAGCCGGCGCTGGCGCGGCGCCGCGCGGCGCAGGCGACCCTGGCGGTGGCCGAGCACTTCCGCGCCGAAGGCAAGCAGGTGTTCCTGCTGCTCGATTCCGTGACGCGGCTGGCGCATGCCCAGCGCGAGATCGGCCTGGCCGCCGGCGAGCCCGCCACCGCGCGCTCCTACACCCCCTCGGTGTTCAACGAGCTGCCGGCGCTGCTGGAACGCGCCGGCCCGGGGCCGGAGGGAGAGGGCGACATCACAGCCGTCTTCACCGTGCTGGTGGATGGCGACGATCATGACGAACCGATCGCCGATGCCGTGCGCGGCATCCTGGACGGCCACCTGGTGCTGGACCGCCGCATCGGCGAGCGGGGCCGCTGGCCGGCGATCGACATCCTGCGTTCCGTCAGCCGCAGCCTGCCGCGCTGCCATTCGGAGGAGGAGAACGCCGCGCTGTCCAGCGCCCGCCGGCTGCTGGGCGCCTATGCCGACATGGCGGAGATGATCCGCCTCGGCGCCTATCGCGGCGGCAGCGACCCGCTGGTGGACCAGGCGATCCACCACCAGCCGGCACTGGAAGCCTTTCTGGCACAGTCCGTGGAAGAGCGCGCGGCGGCCGGGGCCGCTTTCGCGCGGTTGCGGGAGGTGCTGGCGGCATGACGCCGCCGCCCCTCAACCGCCCATGATCGAGAACAGCGCGGCGGCGCTGCTGCCGGAAAAGCTGTCGCCGCCCCAGGGGACCGGCTGCACCAGCCCCGCGAGGCCGGCGCCGCTGCTGGCCAGCGCCTGAGCCTCCGCCACGCTGGACTGCGCCACGTAGCGATCCAGCAACTTGGACAGCTTGGTGCCGTCCTTGAAGTCGGACAGGCTCATGCGGCGCTCCAGCGTCGCCTTCTGCTGATCCACGTCCAGCCGGCCGAAGCTGTCCGGCAGGCCCAGCACCTGCTGCACCACGCCCGCCAGGTTGCGATCGGCGATCACGCTGTACCAGCTCGTGACGCCGGGCAGGGTCCGCTTGGCATAGACCGCCTTGCGCAGCGTGTCGGAGCTTTCACCCAGCGATTCCTCGAAACGCGCCTGCGTGTAGAGCGATACCACGGCTTCGACGGTTGTGCCGTCCTTCACCTTGGGACCACCGATGGCGGCAACCGCGATGCTGCCGGTGTTGGTGGCCTGCAGGCTGGCACGCGCCGTGCTGCCGGGATCGGCCTTGAAGGCGAAATCCACCGCCGTGCCGCGGCCCCTGGCATCGCTGAACACCAGCTGGCCGCCAAGCGTGGTGACGGAGATGTTGCTGCTTTTGCCATCCGCCTTGCGAAAGGCCGCCTGCAGCGCGGCAGCGACGCCCTGGCGGCTGCCCAACCCGTCGAGCGACACGCCATCGACCTTGATGCCGCCGAAGCTGCCGCTGAAGCTGGCGAAGGTCTCGCCTTTGCCGATCCCTTCCACCACCACCGTGGCGCCCGACGGGACGGCGGAGATCTCGGGGATCACCAGCCCGCCATAGTTCAGCGCGGCGGCGATCTTCTGGTAGCGCGCATCGACCATCCGCGCGGCGACAGAGCCGGTGTCGGTGGGATTGCTGTCCAGCACCTTGCGCATCAGCGCATCCATGCCGACCTGCGCGTCCAGCCCATAGGCCTTGAGCACGATCTCCTGCAAGCGCCGGTCGGCCAGCAAATCCTTGGCGGTTGCCTTCTGCGGCAGCTTTTCCCGCAGATAAGCGATGTCGCGCTGCAGCAGCGCATCCTTGCTGAAAGCCTTGAAGTCGCCGACACTTTTGCCCTGCAGCATCTTCCAGCCGGCGACGCCGGCGGGAAGTCCCAGGTTGATCGCGCCGATGCTCATGCTTCGAACGAGGCCCCTTCGTCCAGCCGCGCCTCCCCGGGGTCATAGGCGGCGGGCAGGCGCAGCAGCAGGCGGTCCGTTTGCGGGTCCCGCAGCTCGGTATAAAGCCGCATGGTTTCGCCATCGAGCAGGACGTTCAGCACCGCGTCGCCCACCGGCGGGGGGCCGGCTGGCGGTACCGGCGCCGCCGGCGTCGCTTCCGTGGATGCAGCCCCCCGCGCCAGATCGGCGCGCGGGGCCGCCGGCGCCTCGCCGGAAGCCATGCCCTGGATTGGATCGATCATCGCATCAATTCCGGCTCTGCCTTGAGGGCGGCGAGATCGCCTCGCCAGGATCAGGGGGAAGGGGCCATCCGCAACTCGGTCCTGCCGTGGTGGACACGGGGCGGCTGCGGCGCGGCATCCGGCCGGGCCACCGCATCGCGCCGGAACCGCGCAGGGGGCGGCAGTTCCAGCAGCGCGGCCTCGTACATCACCAATTCCCGCAGCAAGGACAGCACGCGATAGGTGTTGCCATCGCGCATCTGTGCCTCCGCCTCATCCAGCAGGTCGATATGCTCGGACTTCAGGAACACGCCACGCAACCGGGCGACCTGTTCCAGAAATGCCTCGGCACTGCCGAGCACGGGGTGCGCGTTCAGCAGCACGCCCTGCGCCGCGAAATAGGCCCGGCGAACGGGCGTGGACGCATCGTCAGGCTGCAGCACATCCTTTTCACGGACGATCTGGGCCTTGGTTTCCACCATCAGGTAGGCGCGGCGGTCGCCATTGATGACCACGGCGCCGTTGATGAACAGGCGCTCGCCCGGGGCAAGCTTCAGGATCAGGGACATCACACGGGGTCCGGCTGGGCCGTGGCGCCAGGCTGCAGGCCCAGCATCACCGCGCGGTTGACGTCGATCAGCGCCTGCGGGCTTTTGCGCTCCCGCAGCACGCGGTCGCTTTCAGCGAAGACCCAGCGGGCCAGCGACAGCAGGCGGGCACGCAGCGTTTCCTCGCAACCGTTGCCATCGTCGGCGAGGTCGGCCGTGAAGGCGGTCCAGACCATGCGGTTCTCATGGATGGCAGCGGGCAAAGCCGCGGGCGAGGCAGCGAGGTGGGCAGCCTCCAGCGACGAGACCATGCGGGCGAGCAGGCGGTACTCGATGGCACGCGGGTCTTCCGTGGTGCGGATGACGGCACCGTAGGCGGACAGGGCACCGGTCGGGCGCTGAAGCGGCATGTTGGAAGCGTGGCTGACGGTGGCATGCAACATCGGATTCTTCCTTCGTCACGCGGCGGCCCCTCTGGGGCGTGCCGCGGCGATCGATCGCAGGGCCGGAACCGGCCGGCGGGCATGCCCGCCGGCCGGGCCGGTGAAGCCGTGAGCGGGCGGGGCCCAAGCCCCGCCCGGCCCGCCGGTTACTGGAACAGGCGCAGGATGCTCTGCGGCGCCTGGTTGGCGATCGAGAGAGCCTGGGTGCCCAGCTGCTCCTGCACCTGCAGGGCCTGCAGGCGGGCGGCTTCCTCCGACATGTCGGCGTCCACCAGGGTGCCGAGGCCCGAGGTCAGCGTATCGACCAGCTTGTCCATGAACTCCTTCTGCATGTCGACGCGCGCGCCGGCGGAGCCGAAGGCGGCGGCCGCGTTGGTCGCCGTCTTCATCAGCTCGTCGACGTTGCTCAGCATGGTGCCGTAGTCGGTGGTCACCGGCTGGAAGGAGCTGAACTTGTTGGCAGGAACCGGGGTCGTCGTCTGCTCATCACCACCGTACGCCTTGATGGTCAGGGTGTTGCCAACAACGGTGACGCCCATCTCCGTGGCCGAGGCGGTAGCGGCGAAGTCGGCGTTGGAGGCGGGGTTGATCGCCGCCAGGAACGCCGCGGCGATGTTGTCGCCATCGTATTCGCCGGCATTGTTCTTGACGTTGGCGTCATCCAGCTTGATGGCACGGTACTGGATGTTGTTGACGGTGTCGGCGGACTGGTACTCGGCGCCGGCCGCGAAATCGTTGGTCGCCTTCAGCACCATGGTCTTCTCGGTGGTGCCCACCTTGTACTTGAAGGTGAAGGTCTCGCCTTCCTTCAGGGCGGTGCCATCCTGGAACGCGAAGCTGCTGCCGCTGTAGTTCTCGATCGACGTGGTGCTCGCGGTACGGGCGGTCAGCTTGGTGCCGGACACGCTGCTGATCGCGAAGTCGCCCGACTGCGTCAGGCGGTCCTTGGCGGAGATGCGCAGTTCGCCGGTGTCGGTGGTCGCGTGGAAGGTGGCGGCGAAGTCCTTGTCGGCGTTCAGCGCGGTGGCCAGGTCGGTCGCGGTCTGCACGGTGGAGGCGATGTTCTTGACCGTCAGGCTGCGCGTGGCGCCCGTGGCATCCTTGTAGCCGACCGTCAGATCACCGGCGGTGTTGGTGATCATGTTGCTGTTGGGGGTGGCGGTCGCATTGTAGGTGCCGGCCGTGGTGGCGAAGAAGGTGGTGCCCATCGCCTTCTGATCGGCGGTCACGTCGGCCACCGACGCGTCGTTGAACAGCTGGTCGCCGCGCGACACCACGGACAGGGTGGACAAGCCGTTCAGGTCGCCGCCGGCGGCGGTGCTGAGGTTGACCTTCTCGACGTTGATATAGGACGGGACGCTGACGCCGTTGACAACGTTGACCGAGGCAACGATCCGCTCCTGGCCTTCGCCGTTCATCAGGTTGACGCCCTTCAGCGCCGAGCCCTGAACCGTCGACTCAACCTGCTTCACGAGCTCGTCGATGTCAGCCTGGATCGTGCGGCTGTCCAGCACGCCCTGCTGGGCGGCCGTGATCTTGGTCTTGATCTGCGTGATCAGGTTGGACACCGCCTCGCCGCCCGACTGCGCCGTGCTCAGCACCGAGGAGGACAGGGACAGGTTCTCGCTGACCTGCTTGAAGTTGGAGATGTCCGAGCGCATCGAGGTGGCCACGGCCCAGGTCGCCGCGTTGTCCTTGGCGGTGGAAACCTTCAGGCCGGTGGAGATACGGTTCTGCGTGCTCAGCAGGCTCTTCTGCGTCGCCTTCAGCGACTGCAGGGCCGTCATTGCACCGTTGTTCGTGAGGATGGAGCTGACCATGATTGCGCCCTTCGAGGGTTCCGGTTTTGGGAGCGCCTTCTGACGCGGTCATCGCGTGCTGGCCGTTCGACCGGTCCAACCGCGATGAGGATTTCTACCAGAGCCAAATTATTTTTCGCAAGCGCCGCGTGTGCCTATCCGATGTTTTTCGCGAAACGGCCGGACGCCCTGTCCGGCCCCGCCGACCACGTCATGCGGTGCGGTCAAGGCTCGCCGCCAGCGTGTGGCGCAGCGGCCGCTTGCGGGGCCCTGGAAAGGCACTGCCCTGCGGCCCGTAGACGCCAGGATTTGCCGCTTCCGACAGGTCGGTCCGCAGCTTCTGCCGCAGCGTATCCAGCGCATCGGCGACCGCACCCAGCACCAGGGCGTTTTCCTCGGCCGCCGCCGCCATGCGGCGCAGCGCCACGCGCTCCACCTCGCTGTCCGGCGGTCCAAGATGCGACAGCGCGACCATCGCCTCGCGCTTTTCTTCCATCAAGGCCCGCAGAACCGGAAGGGGTGCGGCGCCCGCGACCTCGGTTTCCCGCCACAGCACCGCCTGCAGGCGCGCGGCGGCGGCGATCAGCGCGCTCACCGGCCGTTCCCCACGGGGTTGGGCCGTCCGGCAATGACCCGCTCGATCGCCGGCGCCAAGCCGATGCTGCCGCGCGCCGCCATCGCCTCGCCCAGGGCATTGTCCATGAAGCTGTCGAAGGCGCCAGCGCCGGGCCCGCCATCCATCAGGCCCTGGCGTTTTTCCGGCCGCGCGGCGCTGAGCATGTCAGACGCGAAGCTGGCTTCCAGTTGGCGGGCCAGGCGGCGGCCCGCGGGTTGGACGGCATCCATCGTAAGAGACCTTTCCCGTGTTCACGGATTCGTGTGGTTATTCCTGGCATTTGATGGCCCCGGGCTTAAAGGGGCATCAACTGTTTTTCGCATATCATGGCCACGCAACTGGGCCCGCCAGAACGGATGGCCATCCCGATCTCCAGAAGGAGTCATCCGCCGCGCAAAACAGCGCGGCCAGACAGGATCGACCGCCATGGGCGAGACGATGGGCGAGGCGTGGAGCAGCTTCGACGAGGATGACGACGAGGCACCCGGCCCCGCGATGCCCCGCCGCCGGCAACAACAGCGCCGCCGCGCCCTGGCCGCCGAGCTGCGCGGCGAATTCGACCGCCGGCTGTTGTCGGGCGAGGACATCCTGACGCTGTCGCGCGCCTTCGGCATCGAGCCCTGGTACGCGCAGCGCCGTGCCAAGCGGGTGCTGGAACGCAGCCGCGACCGGGACATCTCCCCCTTTCTCAACATCGCCTGCGAAGCCGAGGAAGAGCTGACGCCGCTGCAATATGCCTGCCGCCTGCTGGGTCCCCGCGTGCGGCCGCTGCGCAACGGCTACTACGTGCTGGACGGCCAGCAGGCCGGCCCGAAGGAAGTCACCCGCGCCGCCAACCGCCTGCTGCGGGAGCGGGGGCAGAGCGAGATCCCGTATCCGGGCCTGACGCCGCTGTACAACTGACGGCAGGCTGCCGGGGCAGGCCATGGATGCCGGCCCCGGCCCGCGCTCAGGCCGCCGCGACGGCGATCGGCGCCGTGGTGGCGACCGGTGGCGCCACCGTCTCGGCCGGCAGCGTGGCGGCGGTATCGCGCAGGCTGTCTTCCAATGCCACCAGCTCCTGCACGCCGTCCTCGGCCAGGGCGGCAGACGCGCCGGCGGCGGCCTGAGCCACCTCGGCCAGTTCCTGCAGCGCGGCCTCGGCGGCGGCCACCAGGGCGGCGGTCTGCAGTTCGGCATCCACCGGCGCAACCACCTCGGCCGCCGCGCTGACGGGCAGCGGGGCCGCTTCCTCCGGCACCGCCGGTTCGCGGCGCCGGTGCAGGCCGTGCACGCGGGCGCCGCGCTCGATGCCGATCTCCTCGTACACCAGCTCGGCATCGACCATCGCGGTGCGGCTGATCTCGATGTCACGCGCCACCAGGGTGCCGCGCAGCGTGCCGTTGACGACCGCGTGCTCGACCGTCACCAGCCCCTCGATCAGCCCGCCCGGCTCGATCACCACGGAGGCCGCCTGCAGCTCGCCCCGCAACACGCCCTCGATTCGCACAGCGCCGCGCGAACGCAGGCGGCCTTCCATTTCGCTGTCGGCGGCGATCAGCATGGCCACAGGTTCCGGCACGGCCGGCCGCACCACCGTGGCAGCGGAAGGGGCCGGGCGCGGCGGCGGCGTCAGCACCGGCATCTGCCGCGGGGCGGCGGCGGGGGCCAGCACCGCACCATCCGCCGTCAGGTCGATGCGCTCATAGGTGATGCGCGGCTCCGCGCCGCTGGGCTTGCCGAAGAAGCTCATCTTTCCGTCCCGTTCTAGGAGGGCCATCCGCCCCGACGCCCGGGGCGGCCGTGGACCGCTGCAGCCGTTCTAAGTATTTCGCATTCCCATTGCAACAGTTTCGCATGGTATGGCGCGCGGATTCCTGTGAACGGCGATTCTGTCCTCACCTGTGGCCGGCGGGCCGTCCCGCTCTGGGGTCAGGGAACACGCCATCCTGGAAGAAGGGCCGAGGCGGCCGGGGTGCACGGCAGGCAAGGCCCTGATGCGAAGTGCCGCCCTCAGCCAGCTGCGTGCAGGCGCGCCCCATGGGCTTTGGGGTCGTGCAGCCCTGCCAGCACCAGCACCTCGTCCAGGTGCTGGCCTTCGCGCAACGCAGTGACGTAAGCAGCCAGCGAGCGCGCCGCGGGTGGGCTCCCGGCCATCCGCTCTGGCAGGAAGACGCCGTCATCGGCCGGTGCGTGGAAAGGATTGTCGAGCTGCGGCAGGTGGAGTTCGCGCAGTGCATCCACGGCGGCAGCCAGGGCCGCCTGCTCGACCAGCATCGCCGCCACGCCCAGGGGGCGGCGGCGGGCCCGCAGCGCGGACAGGTCTTCCGGCGACAGGATCGCCAGGGGCCAGGCGCAGGCGATGTCCTGCAACAGGGATTCAAAACGGCGGACGGGTGCCAGATGCGTGCCGCCCTCAGCTTCCGGCAGCGTGCCCTGGTCGATGCACCAGCGCCGCAGCGCTTCCGCCAGCGTGCCCGGGATGCGGCGCGGGCCGATGCGGATGGCGGACCGCCGCGCGGCCTCGGCAGCCTGCTCCGCCCAGTGATCGGCGGCAGCGGCGCTGGCGAAGCCGCCCCGGCTGAAGGCGGCCGGGCCCGAACCCAGCCGCACCATCCAGCCGCCTTGCGGATCGGGAAGCGGGCGCGCCGCCATGCCGGCCTCCTCTTCGCTGCGGCCCGGCAGCAAAGCCGGGGACCCAGGCGAAGGCAAGCCGTCGCGCAGGCTCAGGCCAGGGCAGGCTCAGGCCAGGGCCGGCTCGGCCGTGACCGGGGCCGGCGGGCCGAACACCGTGGGGGCGACGGGCCAGGCAGCGCCCTGGCGCAGCAGCGGCGCGAATTCTTCCGGCAGCCGTGCCTCGATCGCCACCGCGGCGCCATCGATCTCCACCGCGCCACCGGCCAGCAGGCGGGTTTCCAGCTCCACGCTCCGCGCGGCGGGGTCGGCCAGGCGCAGCGTTTCCCGCACCTGGGCCAGGGCGGCGCCGCGCAGCGCTTCCAGAACCTCGGCGCGGCTCAGTCGGATGGTGTGGCTGACGAAGAAGGGGGCGGGGCGGGTCATCAGGCTTCTCCTATATGTTTTCGCATTTCTGTGATGCGGCGCCGGCATTTGGCGGCACCGCGTTTCTAGCAGACCGGCGCCCGTTCTGCCATATTTCGCTTCGAGACAATGATGAAACAATTCCAACCTTCCGCAGTGCCTTGTCCCGGACCACCCGCATGGCCGGCCGGGTCCAAGGCCCTGTATTCACAGGGCGCTGGCCTCGCTCACCCGGGCAGCCGCAGCGTGGTGCTGACGAATTCGTCAATTTTTGCTTATAGCCAGGAACGCGAAAAAACAGTAAACGGCGGAAAGGCGCAGCAGGCCAACCGGGCCTGGCGCGGGATATCGAAAGGGGCACTCCATGGCACGCGCGAAAGCCGCCCAGCGGGCGCAGACAGGGGCCGCCGCCATCCAGCAGGCCGGTCGCATCGTGCAGGTTCAGGGCGGCGGCGCTGACATGCCGGGCTTCTCGATCGAGCTGGTGACGCCGGACAGCGCGGCCAAGCTGCTGCAAAGCCGCCGGCCCGGTGCCGGCGACAATCCCGTGGCCATCAATGCCTATGCCGAATCGATGCGCGAAGGCCGCTGGATCCTCAACGGCATGCCGCTGATCCTGTCGCGCGGCGGCGTGCTGCTGGACGGCGTGCAGCGGCTGCGTGCCTGCATCAAGGCGGGCGTGCCCTTTCTGACCGTGCTGGCGCAGAACATCCCCGACGACGTGCTGCACACCATCGACCAGCAGCGCCGCCGCTCCTTCGCGGGCGTGCTGGAAACGCGGGGCATCCTGCATGCCCACGCGCTGCAGTCGGCGCTGGTCAAGCTGATCCGCTATGACGACGGCACCATGCTGCGCGGCGCCGGCACCGCCGCCTGGTCGCGCATGGACCGCGTGCTGCGCGCCAACCCCGATCTCGAGGCGGCGGTGGGGCAATCGCTGGACAGCCCCGCCACCGCGCTGTCCGAAGCGGTGCGCACGCCGCTGATGTTCATGGGCCTGCGGGTGGATGCCGAGGCGACGCTGCGCTTTCTCGACGCCGTCGCCGACCCGGAGCGCTATTCGCCGATGGAACCCGGCGCCCGGGTGCGCGACCTGATCGACATCACGCGCGGCGATCCCACCACGCGCATGAAGCCGGTGACGCTGTTCGCGGTCTGCATCAAGGCGCTGAACGCCACCTTCAGCGGCCGGCACCTGCGCAGCTATACCTGGCTGGACAAGACCGCCAACCCCACCAAGGGCGAGGACTTTCCGGCACTCGACGGCTACAAGGGCCTGACCGACCCGGGCCACGCCGACGAGACGGAGGCCACCGAAACCAAGCTGCGCGAGGCGGTGGAAAAGCTCGCCGCCGAGGATGGCGTGTTTCCGCTGGCGATCGAGACGGTGACGCCGGCGATGGCCAAGCGCTACCTCACGCACAACACGCTGAACCGCAAGATCGTGGCCGCGCACGTGGACGCCATCGCGCGCGACATCCGTGCCGGCAACTGGATGATGAACGCGCAGCCCATCTGCTTCGCGCGCGACGGCCGGCTGCTGAATGGCCAGCATCGGCTGTCCGCCGTGATCCAGGCCGGCGAATCGATCGAGGTGCCGGTGATGCGCGGCCTGCCGGAGGCGGCCTATGCCACCTACGACATCCACGCCAAAAAGGGCCCGCAGCTTGGTGCCGGCTTCGAGAACTTCGGCGACCGCCCATTGGTGGCCGCCGCCGCCGTGCTGCTGTGGAAGCGGGAATTGAAGCCGAGCGGCATCCGCAACGCCAAGCCGACGCCGTCCGAGGTGATGAAGATCGTCGAGCAGCACCCGCGTCTGCTGGAGCTACGCACCTTTGGCCGCAAGATGATCGAGTTCGGCCGCGGCTCCGTGCTGGCCTACGCCGCCTATTGCATCGAGCGTGACAGTCCTGAACTCGGCCGCGTGTTTCTGGAACGCTTCGAAACCGGCGCCGACCTGCCGCGCGGGCACCTGATCTTGGAACTGCGCAAGCGGATGCAGATCCTGCGGCGCGAGCGGGTGAGCCAGGAAGACCAGCTGAAGGAAATGCTCGGCGCCTGGGCGCGCTTCAAGGATCATCCGGATCTGGATCGGCTGAAGCGGGCAAGCTGACCGGCGGAACGCCGAGGGATCAGCGACGCCGCAGCAGTTCCGCATCCTCCGCCGCCCGCTCCACCCGGCGCGCCGCCTCCAGCCGGGCCGCCCGCGCCGCGCTGTCGGCCGCGATCTCCAGGCGCTTGGTTTCGGTGAAAGCCTCCCGCAGCGTGGCGCGCACGACTTCCTCGTCCGCGCGGCACTGTGCCAGCACCTGCGCCAAGCCGCGGCGGCGGCGTTGCGCCTGGCGGGCCCAGTCGGTCCATGCGGCCATGTCCGCGGCGTCGCCCCGCGCGTGGGCGGCTTCGGTCGCAGCCAGGGCGTCATGCGCCGCCAGTGCTTCGGCGGCCTGGCCGGCGTTGCGTTCCGCCTCGGCCAGCGCTGTGCGGTGCGAATCGGCGCGCTGACGGGCCAGGCGGATGAGGATGGGAAGGCCGCGCAATCGGCAAGCTCCGTGGATGGCAGGCTGGTGTCGGATGCGAGCCACTGTTATAGCATGTTTGTTTTTCGCATGAAGGGCAAGATGCAGGCAGGACGCTGGGGCTTGGGCCTGATCGTGGCGGGGGCGGTGCTGGCGGCGCTGGGGGCCGGGGCTTCCGCCTGGACCGGCCGGGCCGTACCGGCACCCCTGCCCGCCGTGGCGGGGGGGTTCTCGGCATCCGCCTTCGCGGTGGCACCCGGGGTGTTGGTGACCAATGCCCATGTGGCGCTGCGCTGCCAGGCGCAGGACCGGCCGTTGCGGGTGGAAGGCCAAGGCGGGCCGTGGCAGCTGGCCATGCTGGATGCAGACGCGGACCTTGCGCTGCTGCGCGGCCCTGCGGGCGGCATGTCGGTGCTGCCGCTGTCGGCGGGGCTGCGTTTGCCGCGCGGCACGCCGGTGCTGGCGCTGGGCTTTCCCATGACGGACGAGCCCCGCCGCGCCGGGATGCTGCGGGCCGCGCGCGGCATGGTGCTGCGCGCGGCGCTGACGGTGCACGACCCGGCGGGCGGGCAGGCGGTCAGCTTCGTTGCCACCGATCAGAACGGGCAGGAGGTGGCACCCAGCTGGGACGATGGCCTGCGTTACTTCGGCGCCGCGCAGGCCGAACGGCTGCGCTGGCGGCTGGAAATCGGCGCGCCCGCCGCAGGCGGCAGCTCTGGCGGACCGGTGCTCGATGCTGCGGGACAGGTCGTGGGCGTGGTCTACGCCGGTGGACGCGGGCTGACAGCGGCCATTCCGTTGGAGGACCTGCGCGCCCTGCTGGCCCGTGCCGGCGTGGTGCCGCTGCTGCGACCGCCGTCCCATGCCGCCACCACGGATTGGGATGCGCTGGAAGACGGTGCCGCGCGGGGCGTGGCACGCATCACCTGCTGAGGATGCTCAGGCGGCGAACGCCGCCCTTTCGTTTGGCGCGTCCGTAGCGTCGGCCGCGGGCATCGCCGCGGCTTCGCCAAGGCCGGCCAGGCGCGCGGCCAGGGCGCCGTGGCCACCAGCCACCAGTTCCACACAGAGATCGCGCCGGGCGGCCTGCAGGCCAAGGCTGTCCGGCCCTTCGCCCGACAGCATCGGGGCCTCATCCGGCAGGGCACTGCCATCGGCGCAGCAATGACCCGGCGGCAGGACCCAAAGCCGCTCGGCATAGCCCCGCGCGGCGTGGGGGGCATGCTTGGCGCCACGGTCGGGCTGGCCGGCCAGCAGATACACCTGGCCATCGGTGGCAATGCGGCGGTGCAGCTGGCCGCCCCGCGGCAACGCGCCGGCAAGTTCCCATTCGCTACCGACAACCAGGCCCAGCAAGGCATTCAGGCGACGCGTGGCTTCCGGACGCGCCAGGATGGCGGCGACGCTGGCGGCGGCGCCCACGGTCCGAAGCTGCTGGGCCGTGGCAACCAGCTGCTGTTGTAAGGCGGACTGCATGGCACAGGCCGGGGCTTCCAGGCGGAGCTCCAGAGACAGGTCACGATATTCCGGGGTCAGCATGTCAGACCCACTTGCCATGCGCAGCAGGCACAGGCGGTCCAGCGCTTGGGCGGCGTTGTTCAGCAGCAGCGTCAGTCCCAGCATTCTTGCTCTCCGCCATAGCGACCGGCCGGGTGTTTTAAGCCACCCAAACTCGCGTCTTACGTGTGTAAGATTTTTCTAACTCTCTTTTTTGGTTCTGTCACACCACTTCGTGATTGCGGCCTCAGACACGGTTTTTGTTGAAAATCATGGCTTTAGAAGATTGCCACATAGATTTCCCCCGATACACGTCCTGCGTGCATCAAAGTTTTCTGTGCCATCATCGAGACGAATGACAGATTTTGACGTATTTTGAGACAAATCCCGATGAATGGATGTCGCCTCTATGCGCAATCAGTTCTTTGTTTGCACGATCTGCATCGGAATCGCGCCGTGCTCATCGGCATGGTCTCAAACGCCGTCGCCATGGCAGCAGACGGCGCCAGTCTATGGCGTGCCGACCTACCGGCCGAACCCGGCCGAACGCCTTCCCCCATTGATACAGCTTGATGCCACAGCCCTGTTGGAACCCCCGCCTCCGCCACCGGCCGAGCCCCCGCCCCAGCAGCGCCCGATGTTCAGCAACGGCTGGACGCGGGATGGCTTCGGTGGCCAGCCGCGCGGGTGGCGTTGATGCCGCAAACCGGATGGGTGCTGCTGCACCAGGGCCTGGGCCTGTATGTCGGGCGATCGCCGGCGCTGTCCTACTGGTCCAAGCTGAACGGCGCCGGACGCGTTGCCGTCGCCACCTTCCCCACCGAGGCCAAGGCCCGCTGGCATGTCGACCTGTGGGAAGGCGGCTGGCCAGAGGACCACGACCGAGCCGGACTGAGCTTGCACCCGGTGGTGGTGGATTTGCCGGATGGCTGGGCCAGCCTGACGGCGATCCGTGCCGCCGGGTTGGGGGAGCACCTGGGAGAACTGGCGCACCAAGGCTGGCGCGCCGCTCCCGGGCAGTGTTGAGGCAACGAGGGCCAAGCGTCAGATGAACTGCAGCTCGGCATGCAGCGCGCCGCTGGCCTTCAATGCGTTCAGCACCGAGATCAGGTCCCGCGGCGCCAGCCCCAGGGCGTTCAGGCCGTCCACCAGCGCTTGCAGGGTGTTGGCGCGGGGCAGCACCGCCAGGCGTCGCCCGCGCTGGTCGTCCACCTCTACCTGGGTGCGTGGCAGCACCACCGTCTCGCCGTTGGACAGCGGGCCGGGCTGGCTGGCCACCGGCGTTTCCGTGACGCGGATCACCAGGTTGCCGTGGGTGATCGCCACCGGGTCCACCCGCACCTGCGCCCCCACCACGATGGTGCCGGTGCGCTCGTCCACCACCACGCGGGCGGTGGTCTCGGGCCGCACGGACAGCGCCTCCATCTGCGCCACCATCGCCGGCAGGCGGTCGCGGAAACCGAAGGGGATCTTCATCTCCACCGTGGCGAGGTCCAGCGCCGTGGCGCTGCCGGGGCCGAACTTGGCGTTCAGCACCTCCTCGATCCGGTTGGCGGTGGTGAAGTCGGGCGAGCGCAGCGCCAGGCGGATGGTATCGACATTGCGCAGGCTGAGCGGCACCTCGCGCTCCACCAGCCCGCCGCCGGGCACCCGCCCCTGGGTGGTGACGCCGGAGGAGATGCTTTGCGCCTGCCCGGCGGCCGCGAAGCCGCCCACCACCACCGGCCCCTGCGCCACGGCATAGACCTCGCCATCCGCGCCCAGCAGCGGCGTGACGATCAGCGTACCGCCGTTCAGGCTGCGGCTGTCACCCAGCGAGGACACCTGCACGTCGATCGGCGTACCTTGCCGCGCAAAGGGCGGCAGCGTGGCGGTGACGATCACGGCGGCGGTGTTGCGCGTCTGCACCCGGGCATCCGCCACGTTGATGCCCATGCGCTCCAGCATCGCCGTCAGGCTCTGCTGCGTGAAGGGCGTGTTGCGCAGCTGGTCGCCGGTGCCCTGCAACCCGATGACCAGCCCGTAGCCCACCAGCTGGTTGCCGCGCACCCCCTCGATGGACACGATGTCCTTGAGCCGCACCTGGGCGGCGGCCGGCAGCGCCAGCAAGCAGGCGAACAGGAAGACAAGCAGGCGCGGCATTGGTCCGCTCCCCCTTCAGGCGTGGTAGCGCAGGCCGGACGCCACCAGCGCGTCCAGCGGCAGCATCGCGGGGTCGAGGCCGAGCAGCGTGCGCAGCGTGCCCAAAGCGTCCTGCAGGCGCAGCGCGGCGTTCGCGGTGCTGGCCGGCAGCATCGCCGCGGCACCACGCCACAGCAGCACCGCGGCATCGCGGGCCAGCGGCGTCGCCAGCATGAAGGCCTCGCCGCAATCCTCGGCCGAGCAGCCGAGGGCCTCGGCCATCGCGGCATAGGTGGCGACGTCCTCCGGCTCCAGCGCCAAAGGCACATAGGGAGTGGCGGCGATGGCATGGGCTTGTGCGGTCATGGCGGATTCTCCGTGTTTCGCAGATGGGGTCAGAGGTAGTTCACCAAGCTCAGCTTCGACAGCTGGGCGGTGATCGAGTAGGTGGCCTGCAGCTGGATCTGCAGCGCGCTGACTTGGTCGGACAGCGTGTAATAGTCCGCCGCCTCCAGGTCGTTGATCTGCGCGGTGGTGGCGTCCATGGCGCGGGCCTGCACCTCGGCCACCCGTTCCAGCCGCGCCTGCTTGCTGCCGAGCGAGCCCGCCAGCGTGGTCAGCGAGGACTGCGCGCCGCGCATCAGCTCGCCGGCCCGGTCAGCCAGCGCGACCTTCGCGCCTTCCTGCAGCTTGTCGCTGCCCAGAAGCGAGGTCAGCGCCAGGGCATGGAAGGCGTCCTTGAAGGCCGCGTTGTCGGCGCGCACGTCGTAGGACAGCGTCTGCCCCTCGCCGATGCGCACCAGGTTGGGGTCGCTGTCCCCCGTGGTGCTGGCCGACCCGTAGTATGTGGCGTGAAAGGCCGATGCCGGCCCGCCGAACACGGCTGTCTCGATATCCGCCATCAGGCTGGCCGCCTGCGCCTCGTCCAGGGCCGCGCCGCCATTGGCGGCGACGGCGGCATCCAGCATGGATCGCATCTGCGCCGGCAGCGCCGCGATGTTCTGGATCGGCCGCGCGGCGCTGTCGGTACCGCCAAACACCTTCTGCCCCTGGAAGTCGGTGTTCAGCAGGTCGGCGATGGAGGCCATCACGTCCGGCGCGTCATTGGCCAGCATGGGGAAGCTTTGCTGCTTCAACACGTCCGCCTGCAGGATCTGCGCGGAGATGTCGGTCATGACCTTGCCGACAGAGGTCATGGCGGTCTGCATGGTCTTCATGCGCTCGCCGGCCAGCCCGGCGCTGTTCTTCAGCGCGCCGCCCTGCTGCACGTCGTCGTGCAGCCGGTACAGCAGCGCGGCGCCGACGCCCAGCTCCCGCGTCGGGTCGCTTTTGCGGCCGGAAGAAATCTCGGCCGTGCTGCGGGCGATCTGCGCCTGCAACGCCTGCAGGTTGCTGCGGCGGCCAATGGCGACGCCGGCGGGGGAAACGCGGTCCATCATCGCGGCAATCTCCTTCAGGCCCGCAGGGCCGAGAGTTCTTCGAGCATCTTCGCCGCCGCCTGGATCACCTGCACGGACGCCGAGTAGGTCTGCTGCACCATCATCATCCGCTGCAGCTCCTCGTCGACGCTGACGGCGGTCTTGTTGACCAGGTCCTCGCTGGCCTGGGTGGCGATGCTGGCGCGCGTCGCGGCGCGGTCCGCCCAGGTGGCGCGTTCGCCCTGCATCAGGCCGACCGTCTGCGCCGCCGCCTGCGACAGGCCCATGCTGGATGGCAGGCCCGTGGCGGGGTTGAAGGCGCGGTTCTGTTCCATCGCGTCCAGCCAGCCGAGCACCACCTTGTTGCTGGACGCGTTGCCCTGCGTGGCGGCCCCCATGCCGTCGCGCATGCGCCAGATGGCGCCACCCTGGTCAGGATCCACCGCGCTGTTGATGGCGATGGTGCGCGCCATGCCGAGCATCGGCTGCGCCGGGTCGAAGGCAGCGGCGCCGCCGCGGGTGAACAGCCCCGGCACCGTGCCGCTGACCGTGGGGTCGCCATCCTGGAAGGCCTCGGCCAGCCGGCCGGCCACCTGGTCCAGCATGTCGGCGAAATTCGGCATGGTCTGGTCGCGGATCGTCAGGTTGGCACTGATGCTGCCGCTGTCCGACACGCGCAGCGCCAAGCCATCCACCGTCACGCCCGACAAGCCCGCCGTGTAGGGCGCCACGCCGCCAAAGCGGACGTCGGAAGCGATGGACGGCGTGTGCGTGAAGGCCAGCGGGTGCACGGTGCCGCTGTCGTACAGCGTGTTGCCGCCATCGGTGGTGACGATCAGCCGGCCCGGGCCATTGTCATAGATGCGGATCGGCAGCTTGGCCGACACGTCGGCGAGGATGCTGTCGCGCTTGTCCTCGTATTCCGCGGTGGACCCGCCCCTCGCCGCGGCCTGCGCCAGCTGGCGGTCCACTTCCTTGAGGTTCTGCAACGCGGTGTTGACGGCATCCACGTCGCGCGACACGCCGAGGTCGGCTTCCGTCCGCGTGGTGGAGACGGCGCCGTCCATGGCGTGCAGGCTGTCCACCAGGTCCTGCGCCGCGGCCAGCGCCTGGCTTTGCGCCACGGCATTCTCCGGCGTGACGGACAACGCCGTCATCGCCTCCTCCAGCGCACCAAGGCGCGACGACAGCGAGCGCTCGTCCGCCGGCTGGCCGATCACGCTGGTGTAGTTGCCCAACAGCTCCTGCATGCGGCTGGCAAAAGCCGATGCGCCGCCCGCGGTGCGCGACGCCGCGGCCAGCACGGTGTCCGCCGCGCGCTGCGTGACGCCGGTCGCGACGCCCTGGCCGGTGCCACCGACAAGGTTCTCGCTGCGCGGCAGCTCGCGCCGCACGTAGCCGGGCGTCTGCGCATTGGCGATGTTGTTGGCGATGACCGCCGAGGCCCGCTGCTCGGCGGCCAGCGAGCTCAGCGCGGTCGACATGGCGCCCTGGAGGGACATGGCTCAGCTTCCGTTCATGAATTTTCGCGAATGGCGGGGCGCCCTGGGGGCGTCCCGCCTGCCCGGATCAGCGCTTCAGGTTGGTGGCTTCTTCCAGCATCTGGTCGGCGGTGCGCACCACGGACGCGTTGGAGCTGTAGGCCCGCTGCGTCTCGATCAGATTGGTCAGCTCCGTGCCGATGTCGACGTTGGAGGATTCCAGCGCACCACCCGAGGTGGTGCCGGCCGAGCCCTCGCCGGCCGACAGCAGCCGCACGGCGCCGGCGGCGCGCGACATCTCGTAGGCATCGCCGCTGACCGGGTTCAGCCCGTCGGCGTTCGGGAACACCGCCAGCTTGAGCTGGTAGATCGCCCGCGACTGGCCGTTGGAAAAGGTGGCCACCACCTTGCCGTCATCCTCGACCGACACGCGCTCCAGCATGCCGAAGGCGGAGCCGTCCTTCTCGATCTTGGTGGCGACGTACTGGCCGCTGAGCTGCGTCATGCCCGAGGGGCTTTCCGGCACGCCCACCTTGACCGGCAGCTCCATGGTGCCGAGCTTCAGCGTCAGCTTGCCCAGCAGCGGGTCGTAGGCCGCCGGCGTGGCGGGGGCAGAGGCGGCGGTGTAGCCGCTGTAGACCGTCGTGTCGCCCGCGGCGACATTGGCCAGGCTCTTGATGGTGCCGGCCTTGTTGGCGCCCGAATCCGCACCCCAGAATTGCATCTTCACTTGCCCGACCAAGCGGGATTCGTCGGTCGCGGCCTTGGTCGGGTCACCGCCGGTGGCGCTGTCGAACACCTGCACCAGCCAGGTGTTGGTGTTCGGGTCGCCGGCCGCGGCGGCGGTCTGCGGAATGAAGCGGTAGGTCAGCGTTTGCGTGGCGCCCAGCGCGTCGTAGTAGTCGACGCTGCTGATGTTGGTGTTCACGTTCTGGGGGGTGTCCGTGTAGGCGGTCTGCCCGGCCGGAAGGTTGGCCCAGAAGGTCATGTTGGTGGTCGGCGCCGAGGCGACGCTGATGTTGTTGACATTGACCGTGGTCAGGCTGTCCACGTTGTTGTCGCCGACATTGCCGACCGGCAGCCCGTCCGCCCCCAGCTTGACGCCCTGCAGGAAGTAGCCGCCGGCATTCACCAGGTTGCCGTTGGCATCCGAGCGGAAGGAGCCGGCGCGGGTGGCCAGATACTTGCCGGTGCTGCCGGCGGCGTCGTTGACCACCAGAAAGCCGTTGCCGTTGACCGCGATGTCGGTGTCGATGCCGGTGCTTTGCAGCTGGCCGACCTTGCTGATCTCCACCCGGTTCTGCGAGCTGGTTCCGGCCAGCGCCGAGCCACCGTTGGAGGAGCCTTCCAGCACCAGGCTCTCGAACTGCGTGTCGACGCGCTTGTATCCGACGGTGGAGCTATTGGCGATGTTGTTGGAGATACCGGAAAGCTTGGTGGCCTGGGCGTTCAGGCCCGAGACGCTGGTGCGGAGTGCGTTGATGGCCGTCATGGCGGTCCCTGCTGTGTCTGGGGGTCGGAAGGAAAGTCAGGCGTTCGCAGTCGGGCTGCAGCAGCCCGGCCCGTTTTGGGCGGGACCGGTGCCGGCTTCTGCCGGCGGGCCGGGATGGAAAGGCGGTTTCACCGCCGGGGTTCCGGGGCACGGGGGGCCGTGCGGTCAGCACGCATCACCGTGATGGCGATGCGGCGGTTGCGCGGATCGTTGGGTGCTTCCGCCAGCAGCGGCTCGACCGAGGCCTTGCCTTCCACGCGGAACATCCGCGCGGCCTGCACGCCGTCGCGTTCCAGCACCCGCCGGGCGGCATTGGCGCGGTCGGAGGACAGCTCCCAGTTGCCGTAGGCGCCACGGGAAAACGACTGCCCATCGGTATGACCGGACAGCACCACGGCGTTGGGCACGGTGGCCAGCACGCCGCCGATCACCTGCAGGATGCGCGCCAGCCGCGGCGTCGGCTCGGTGGCACCGGGGGCGAACATCGCGGCGCCGTCGCGGTCGAAGATCTGCAGCCGGAGGCCGTCCGGCGTCATCTCGACGCGCAGGTTCTGCGCGTGGTCGCGCAGCGCGCCCTCGGGGCCCATCTGCCGCTCGATCTCGGCCTTCATGGCCTCCATGCGCTGACGTTCGATCGGGTCGCGCGATGCGCCGCCATCCTGGCTGGCGCCGGCGGCCTGGGCGCTGGCACCGTCGCGCGCGGTTTCGCCGCCATCGGCGTCGGGGCGCAGGCCGCCGTCGCTGGCCGGCGTCAGCGTCTGCTGCGAGCTGTCGCCCGCGATCTGCATGGACGGGCCGCCGCTCAGCACGCCGTTGCCGGCCGGCAGCGCCACCACGCTGGACGCGTTGAAGAACTGCGCGATGCCGTCCTTCTGCGCTTCCGTCGTGGAGGACAGCAGCCACATCACCAGAAAGAACGCCATCATCGCCGTCACGAAGTCGGCGTAGGCGATCTTCCACTGCCCGCCATGATCGTCGTCATGCGCGGCGTGGATCTTCTTGATGATGATCGGGCGCTTGTCGGGATCGGCGCTCATGTCACGGGGCTGCCAGGGTTCATGGAGGGGATACTACCTTGATGATTTTTCGCATTCAAGAGCGACGATCCTGCCGCGTGTGCCTCAGCGTCAGGTCGCCGCTCAGGCCAAGCCGCGACAGCACCGCCGCATAGGCCTCCTCCACCGCCAGCGCGGCCAGGCGCGGCAGCGGGCGGGCGCTTTCCATCACCGCGTCCAGCCGCCGGTCTTCCAGGCGGCCGCGCAGCTCGATGCGCCCGGCGGCCGGCACGGCCAAGCGGATGGCGAAGGCCCCCCGCGCCGCGTGCCGCCCCTGCCCCGCCATGCCGCGGTCGGGCCGCCAGAACAGCTCCACCCAGCCGGCGCCGCCCAGCGGCACCCGCTGGCCGGACCACAGCGCGGCCTCGCCCAGCGAAGCCGGCGGCGGGGGTGCCGCGGCCAGCGTCGCCAGCAGCAGCTTCGGCTCGACGCCCAGCAGGCGCGCCATGTCCAGCAGCCGGGGCTCGCCCAGCCAGCGCCGGAGGTCGGGCCGCAGCGCCGCCAGCGCCAGCGGCAGCGCCAGCCCCGCCGCGCCGCCCGGCAGCAGCGGTCCAAGCCCCGGCGGCACCGGCATCGGGTCCGGCAGCTCGGGCTCGTCCACCCAGGCGCCGCGTGCCGGCACATGGCCCACCACGCGCGCCGCCGCGGCATAGCCGAGGCCGGCTTCCTGCGGCGGCGGCCCAGCCAGGGGCGTGAGCTTGGGCGCGCCCTCCGTCATGGCTATTCGGCGGCACCGATCTCATCCTCGTCGAGGATGAAGATGCGGCCCTCGTCGGCCAGGCGCTTGGCGATGGTGATGATGTCGGTCTGCGCTTCCTCCACGGCCTTCTTGCGCTGGGCGGGCATGTTCTCGATCTCGTCGCGCATCATGGTGGCCGCGCGCTCGGACATGCTGCCGAGGAACAGGTCGCGCAGCTCGATGCTGGCGGCCGTCAGCGCCACCTGCAGCTTGTCGGCCGGGCATTCGGCCACCAGCGTCGCGAAGGTGGTGCGGTCCACGCGGATCAGGTCGTCGAAGGTGAACATGATACGCTTGATGCGGCTGGCCGCGTGCGGCTCGCGCGCCTCGATGTGCTTCATCAGGTGGTCCACCAGCCCCTTGTCGGCGCGGTTCATGATCTCGGCGACGATCTGCGAGCTGTCGCGCTCGTAGGAACGGCTGAGGTTGGTGATGAACTCCTTCTGCAGCGTCTGCTCGATGTCCTGCAGCACGCCCTTCTGAATGCTGTCCATCCGCACCATGCGCAGCACGATCTCGTCCACCGAGGTCGCCGGCAGCAGCGCCAGCACGCGGGCCGCGTGCATGGCAGGCAATTTCGCAAGGATCACCGCGGCCGTCTGCGCCAGCTCCGTGCGCAGATAGGTTGCCAGCACTTCCGGCGAGATGTTGGCCAGCTTTTCCCACATGGTCTTGCCCTCGGGACCACGGATCTCGTCCATGATCTCGCTGACCTTCTCGTTGGGCAGCAGGCGCTTCAGCAGCCGCTCGGTGGTCTCGGCGGTGCCGATCACGGTGCCGGTGCGGCCGACCTCGGCGCGAAAGCGCATGATCACGCGCTCCACCGTGTCGATGTCCACCTTGCCCAGATTGGCCATGGCGCGGGACACGCGGCGGATCTCCTGCTCCTCCAGCCGGCCGAACAGCGACTGGATGCGGTCCTCGTCCAGGGTCATGAACAGCACGGCGACATCGGCCAGCGGGTCGACCTTGGCGGTGCCGGCCTCGACCGGGCGGATGGCGCGGCGCGCCTCGGGGGCTCTCATGGGTCGCTGCTCCGGGCAGAAAGGGTCATCAGGGGTTGCAGGATGGCAGCCAGCATCGCCACCACCTCGGGCGGCGCGGCGCCACCGGGGTCGAGCCGCGCCAGGCGCTCGGGCAGGTTCGCGCCCTCGGCGGGCACGCCCATCGCGTCCAGCCGCTCGGCCAGCGATGCCAGCGCCGCGGCCGGCGGCGGTGGCTCCTGCGCCGCGCACCAGCGCAGCGCCGAGGCCAGCCGGCGCCTGCGGCGGATGCGGAGGCCGCCGCTCACGTGGAGAAGCCCCGCACCAGCGCGCCGGCCACCAGCGCCCAGCCATCGATCAGCACAAAGAAGATCAGCTTGAACGGCAGGCTGACCACCACGGGCGGCAGCATCATCATGCCCATGCCCATCAGCACGGAGCTGATGGCCATGTCGATCGCCAGGAAGGGCAGGAACAGCAGAAAGCCGATCTGAAAGGCCTTGGTCAGCTCCGACACCAGGAACGCCGCCGCCAGGATATGCAGCGGCACCTCGGCGCGCTGGGCACGCGGCAGCGGGCCGGCCGGCGTGCCGGCGGGCGGCTGCCACTTGGCGATGTCGATGAACAGCGCCAGCTCCCGCTCGCGCACGTTCAGTTCCATGAAGTCGCGGAACGGGCGGATGGCGCGCTCCGCCGCCTGCTCCTCGGTGATGGCACCCTCGATCAGCGGCCGCGCCGCGTCGTTCCAGGTGCGCTCCAGCACCGGCGCCATCACGAAGGCGGACAGAAACAGCGCCAGGCTGACGATCACGGTGTTGGGCGGCGACTGCTGCAGGCCGAGCGCGGTGCGCAGCATGGACAGCACCACCACGATGCGCGTGAAGGCGGTGGCCACCACCAGGATGCCGGGCGCGATGGCCAGCAGCGAGGTGGCGACGATCAACCCGACCACGTTGGTGGTCAGGCTTTGCCCGCCGCTGGCCACCGCGTTGGCGCCCTGCGGGCCGAGGCTGAGCGACACGCTCTGCGCCAGGGCGGGCCCGGCCAGCAGCAGCATCGCGCCCGCCAGGGGGAGGGCCAGGCTTCTCGGAAGCGGCATTCTGCCTGCTTTCAGCAAAAGGTTCGGCGTCAGGCGGCGGAGGACACGATCTCGGTGATCGAGATCGACAGCCGGCCGTCGTCGGTGATCTGGATCTCGCCGCGGGCGATCAGCCGCTCGTTGGCCAGCAGGTCCACCGGCTCGCCCACCTTCTTGTCGAACTCGATGACGGAGCCCCGGCTGAGGTTGAACAGCGCCGCCATCGGCAGGCGCTTGCTGCCCAGCACCACCTGCACGTTGACCGGAATGTCCATGATGCGCGGCTTGCGGTCGGTCAGGAACGGGTTCTCGGCGTTGACTTCGGCGTTCATGGCGCTTGCTCCTGCAAGGTTTCGGACGGCACCGCCACGGGCGGCGCCAGGATGGCGAGGGCCCGGGCCACCAGGGCCTCCGGGCGATGGATCAGGCCGCCGCTGACCCAGGACGCCTCGGCGGCGCCCGGGGGCATCGCGGGCTCGGGCAGCAGGCGGATGCGGGCGGGCTGCGCCTGCAGCGCGGGAAAGCCCTCGCGCCGCATCGCGTCCAGCGTGTCGGGATGCGCGGACAGCAGGATCACGTCCTCGCCCCGCTCGCACAGCACCTCGGCCAGCATGGCGGCGATCTCGCCACCGGCTTCGCGCGCCAGCAGCGCCGGCAACACCGCCTGCAGGGCGGCGATCAGCGCGGCCCGGGCATCGGTATCCAGCGTGCGCCGGTCTTCCGCCCGCCGCTCCAGCAGGCGGTGCAGCGCGGCCACCGCGGCGCCGGCGCCCTGCGCCGCCCGCTCGGCCACCGCCTGCTCCAGCACGCGGGCGGCTTCGGCGGCGGCCTCGGCGGCCCCTTCGGCGCGGCCCTGGGCCAGCCCGTCCTCCAGGCCACGGCGGCGGCCGGCGTCAAAGGCGCCGGAGCGCAGCCGCTCCTCCTCCTGCCGGCGGCCGGCGGCGGTGCCGTGCTCGTCTTCCAGCAGCAAGCCGAGCGAGGGGGGCAGATAGGGCCGGGGGGCGAGGTGCAGGCTCATGCCGGCGCCCCTTCCTCGATCCAGGTGCGGATCACCGCCAGCGCCTCGTCCGGCCGCTGGTCGACCAGTTCGTTCAAGGCATTGAGCGAGGAGATGCGGATCTGGATGTCCTGGCCCACAGTGGCGATGGCCTCTTCCATCGGGTCCAGCGCCATGGCGGCCTCGGCGGCGGCGGCGGCCTCCGCGGCGGCCAGGTCGGCAGCCAGGCGGCGCAGGCGGGTGCGGCGGCGGCGCATCAGCACGCCGGCGGTGCCAAGGGTGGCCAGCAGCAGCAGCCCCGCCACCACCAGCTGTGTCGTGCTGACGCGCGTGCCGCCCTCCGCCTCGACGCTGGCCAGGCTGCCGGCGCCCTCGTCGGGGATGAAGCGCAGGGTGTCCACCGTCACGATGTCGCCGCGTTGCTGGTTGAAGCCGACCGCCGAGCGCACCAGCGCCGCCAGCCGGTCCAGATCCTCCTTGGGGCGGGGCTGCGCGCTGCCGTCAGCGGCGGTCAGTCCGTCCACCACGACGGCGACGCTGACGCGCTTGACCGCCCCCGGCTCGCGCGTGGTTTCCTCCACCTTGGAGGAGATCTCGTAGTTCACCGTCTCGTTGTTGCGGCTGGTGCTGTTGCTGCTGCGGCCCTGGTTGCCACCGGTCTGCTGGTTGGGCAGGTTCTGCCCCACCGTCACCGGCTGCTGCCCGCGGCCTTCCTCGCTGCTTTCGGCTTCCGTCTGGCTTTGCCGGCCGCGCTCCACCTGGCCCATGGGATCGAAGGTTTCGGCCCGCGCCACGGTGCGCGCGCCCTCGATCTCGACCGAGGCGATGGCGCGTACCTTGCCGCGGCCGACGATCGGCTCCAGCAGGTCCAGGACCGACTTCTGCAGCAGATGCTCCTGCGCCGCGCGCAGCTCGCCGATGCGGCCGGCGGCGGCGCCCATGCCGCCATCGGCCGCCAGCACGATGCCGGTGGGGTCGACCACGGACACGTCTTCCTGCCGCAGCCGCGGCACCGCACCGGCCACCAGCAGGCGGATCGCCTGCGCCTGCCCGGCGCCCAGCCGCGCGCCGATGCTGGTGGTGACGGTGACCGAGGCGGTGGGGGGCGGCGCATCGCGCGAAAAACTCTCGCGCTCGGGCAGCACGATGTGCACGCGGGCGGTGCGCACGCCCTGCATGGTGATGATGGTGCGCGCCAGCTCCCCTTCCAGCGCCCGCACCCGCTGGATGCGCTGCATGAAGGAGGTCATCTGCATGGGGTTGGCTTGGTCGAGCAGCTCGTAGCCGGCGCCGGTCTGCCGCGGCAGGCCCTCGCTCGCCATCTGCATGCGCAGGCGGGCCACCTGCTCGGCCGGCACCATCACGCTGCCATCGCCGCGCGCTTCCACCGGCACCTTCATCTCTTCCAGCCGGGCGACGATGCGCCCGGCCTCGGACGGGTCCAGCCCGGCATAAAGCAGGCCGTTGGCCGATTGCGGCGCGCGCGCCACCATCACCACGGCCAGAATGGCGGCGGCGGCGACCACCCCCATGGCGCCCAGCTTCGTCGGCCCCAGGCGGGCCAGGGCGGGACCCATGGCACCCAGGTCGAAGCCGGGTCGGAGCGTGCTGGCTTGCTGCATCGATACTGTCGTCCCGTTCTGGCCGTCCATCTTTCGCATTCTCCCCCGCCGTCCTGGCGGGACCGAACTGTCTTCGGCACCAAGTGTTTTTGGCATGGAATGCGAAAGCGCGTCGGGTTATACCCAGCAGCACACCGCTTGTCGCGCGAAAAATCGCTTTTGCCGGGAGATCCCCTGCTATGTCGGCCACCACAGAGACTTCTGCGAAAAAATCCAGAAAGAAGGGAGGCAAGGCCCTGGTGCTGGGCCTGGCAGCCGTGCTGCTGCTCGGCGGTGGCGGCGCTGCCGCCTTTGTGCTGGTGCCCGGCGTGTCCGATGCCGTGCGAAAAATTATCTCTGGCCAATCTGCCGAAGCATCCGACGCTGCGCCCGCCGTGGCGCCGCTGACCCGGCCGGTCTTTGTCGAGCTGCCGGAAATGACGGTGACGCTGCCCAATGGCGGCCGGCCACGCCAGCTGCGCCTGAAGCTGGCGGTGGAGGTCGCCGCCGATCCGGCGCAGCCCGTGCCCGACATCGGCAATCCGCGCGTCTACGACAGCTTGGTCTTGTACCTGCGCACGCTGCGCGACGGCGAGATGGAAGGCGCGCTGGCGATGGACCGGCTGCGCGGCGACCTGTTGCGCCGCCTGGACCTGCTGCTCGGCGAGGGCCGGGTGCGGGACGTGCTGGTCACCGGCTTCGTGGTGGCCTGAGCACCATGAGCGGAACCGAACCCACGCCGCCGGACGCCCCGCCGCCGGTGGATGACATGATGGCCGACTGGGGCGCCGCCGGCGTCGCCATGGGCCAGAACGACATCGACGACCTGTTCGGCGGCGGCGAATCGGCCGAGCCGGAAGCACCCCGGAGCGGGCTGGAAGCCCTGGTCGGCGGCGCGGTGCGCTACGAGAAGCTGCCGATGCTCGACATCGTGGTGGACCGGCTTGCCCGCCTGCTCACCACCAGCATCCGCAAGTTCACCGCCGACAACGCGGACGCGGTGATCGACCGCATGCGCCCGGTGCGCGTCGGTGCCTTTCTGGACACCATCACCCTGCCCGCGATGATCGGCATCATTCGCATCGAGGAATGGGACGGCTATTGCCTCGCGGCGCTCGATTCGCAGCTGATCGGCTCCATCGTGGACATCCTGCTGGGCGGCCGGCGCAACGCCGTGCAGCCGATCGAGGGCCGCCCCTACACGCCGATCGAGCGGGCCTTCGTGGAAAAGTTCGTGGGCCTGCTGACGCAGGACATGAGCCGCGCCTTCGAGGCGGTCTCGCCCGCCACCTTCCGGCTGGAGCGCTTCGAGATCACGCCCGGCTACGCGCTGATCACCAAGCCCACCGCCGCCGCGCTGACCTTCCGTGCCGAGATCACCATGGAAGGGCGCGGCGGGCACATCGACTTCCTGTTGCCCTACGCCTCCATCGAGCCGGTGCGCGACCTGCTGAGCCAGGAGGTGCTGGGCAAGAAAAGCGGCGGCGACACCATCTGGCGCTCCCATCTGGCCGAGGAGCTGCCGCGCGCCAGCGCCGACCTGACGGCGGTGATCGAGCAGCGGGTGATGTCCTTCGCCGACGTGGCGCGCTGGCAGCCCGGCACGGTGGTGGAGCTGGACCGCCGGCAGGAAGAGCCGCTCGACGTCTTTTGCCAGGGGCTGCTGGTGTGCCGCGCCCGCATGGCGGCCAAGGACGAGCGCGTCGTGCTGCGCGTCGAGGAGTGCGTGATCGAGAAGGACTGGCCCGGCGACACGCCGGCCATCACCGAGCACTGAGGAGAAGCCTTGTGAACACCACGCAAATCCTGGACGCGGCAGCCCTGGCGGTGCTGGCCGCGCAGTCCGGCTGGATCGGGCTGCTGTACCGCCGCATGGGGCGGCTGCGCAGCGCGCTCGACTCCGCCGGCGACGTGATCGGCCAGCTCGACGCCGCTTCCAAGCGGCTCGACGCCTCGGCCGGCGGCATCGCGCAGAAGGTGCGCGACGGCATCGGCGAGGTGGACGGCAAGATCACCGCCTGCCGCCGCGTGGCGCAGGAGCTGAACGCCGCATCCCGCCAGGCGGAGGAGGTGGCCACGCGGCTGGACCAGGCGCTGCGGCAGAACCGCAAGCTGCAGGCCGCCCGCGCCGCCGCCCCGCCGCGCGCCCTGGCCGAGCCGCTGGGACTGGCCGAGCGCCTGGCCGGCCGCCCCGCCACCGCCGCGGTGCTGGAGCACGCGCCGCCGGAGCCCTTGCTGGTGCTGCCCGAGCCGGCGCTTTCGCCCGAGCGCCTGGCCGAAGCCGCGGTGGAGCGCCTGTTGGCGGCCGAGATGATCTTTCCCGCCCCGCCGGCGGAACAGCCAGCGGCGGCCGAACGGCGGGTGTTCCGCCTGACGCTTGATTGAGGAATGCGCGCATGAGCCCGCAAAAACCCCCGCCCCGCTGGCGCGACCGCCTGCTGGGCCCTCGCATGGGCCTGCCGCTGATGGCGCTGGGGCTGGCGGCGCTGCTGCCCGGCCGGTTGGAAGGGCTGGCGCCGCTGCTGCCCGCCTGGCCCGATGCCACCGCGACGGCCGCCCCCGCGCCGCCGCCGCCGGCATTGCGGCCCGTGGCGCTGCGTGAAGGCGTGGTGGCCCTGCCCCGGGTGTCCGACACCCTGGCCGGCCCCGCCCGCCCCAACCCGCTGGGCGAGGACCGCCCCGGCGAGGGGCGCCTGTTGCTGGAGATCGGCCGCCGCCAGGCGGAGGTGGAGCGCCGCGAACGCGCGCTGGACCTGCGCGAGGCACGCGTGCAGGCCGCCGAAGGCATGGCGCGCAGCCAGATCGGCGAGCTGACCCGGCTGCGCGAAGAGGTGGAGCGGCTGGTGGTGCGCGAAGGCTCCGCCGCCGAGGCCGACCTGGACGCGCTGGTGGCGCTCTACGTCAACATGCGCCCGCAGCAGGCCGCCAAGGTGCTGGACAAGCTGGAAGCACCGCGTGCCGCGACCATCCTGCTGAAGATCCCGGAGCGCCAGGCGGGGCCGATCCTGGCCAACATGGAGCAGCTTTCCGCCCTGGCCGTGACGCAAGAGATCGCCGGGCGGCGGGACGTGTTCCGCCGCTGAAGGCAGAAAGGGCCCGGGGGAATGGTTCCCCGGGCCCTTTCTGCTTGAGGCCACCGGGCAGCATGGCGACCCGTGGCCCGGGTTCCGGGACGGAGAAGGAATCCCCTCCCCGTCCCGGCCGCCACTTCAGAACGCGGTCACCACGCTGCCGCGCAGCAGCAGGGCTTCCGCCTGCTCGGGGGCGATGGCACGGCAGCCTTCGGCCTCGTGCAGCGCGAAACCACCTTCCGCCAGGGCGGTGATGCCAGCCGCCGCCAGCCCCGGCAGGGGAAAGGCGAGGTCGCAGTCCAGCAGCTCGCGCAGCCCCGGCTGCTCCATGCCCGCCAGCAGCCCGCGCGACAGCCGCAATAGCGCATCCAGCGAAGCCGCCGCCGCCAGCGGCAAGGCCGGGTCGGTGCAGTCCAGCCGGATCAGGCTGAGATGCCAGCCCGGGGCCGTCGCCGCCTGCTGCCGCAGTTCCACCTGCCAGCCGGCGCGCCGGGCATGCCAGCAGCCCTGGCCGGCCAGGGAGAAGGCCAGCTCCTGGTCACGCAGCCCGGCGGCCGGGGCCGCAGGCAGGCAAACGCTGATGCGCAGGTCCCGCAGCCGGGCGGCGATGCGCTGTTCCCGCCGCCGCCGCATCCAGGCGGCGAGTCCCAGCACCGCCAGCGGCGCGGCGCCCCAGGGGTCCGGCGTGCCGGCGAGTTCCGGCACGGCGCCCAGTGCCACGCCCCACCCGGCAAGGCCGACCAGGCCGGTGGCGGTGAGCAGGCTGAAGCCGTTTTGGCGTGGCCGTGGCATGGCGAAAGTCTCCGCGGATGGATTCGAGAACACGCAGCATCGCCAGGATTTGGAAATATTTCGCAAAGAAATTCGAATCGATCAGGTAATGCGAAAAATGTTTGACGCGGCGCCTCCGGGCTGCGACGAAGAAAGCCCCGCAACCCGCTGGAATATGCCCATCATGCAAATCCAACCCGCCACTCCCGACGCCCCCTGGCCCGCCATCAGCGAGGCCGCGATGGCCAAGGCCGCGGCTCTCGGCCGCCGCGACGGGCTGGCCGGCCATGTGCGGGACTTCGCGCTGGAAGAAACGCCGGGCGGCATGGCGGTGATCGACACGGTGCAGCGCGCGGCCATGCCGGGCGCGCCGCTTGGCATCACGCATTCCCGGCTGATGCTGGCGGCGGTGCGCCAGTGCTACGCCGCCGGGCTGCACCACGGCGGCGACGTGCGGCGGGAAAAGTCCCGCCGCCGGGGCTGATCACGCGCCGCCATAGGCCTGCCGCGCGGCCTGGGCCGCAGGCGGCAGGCCCGGCTCGCGCAAGGCTTCCAGCAACGGCGCCGGCATCGCGTTGCCATCGCCCGCGCCGGCGTCCTGCGCCGCCTGGCCCCGCCCCATGCGGTTGAACACCTCGACCAGTGCCGAGGCCATCATCCGCTCCGGCGCATGCGCCACCCGCGCCGGGGCGCCGCTGCCCCACCAGAACGGCTCGCTGCTCGCGATCGCCTCGCCCGGCTTGGCTTCCGCGCCGACAGGGCCGAACGCCACCGGCCCGGTCGGTGCCTGCAGGCCCAGCTGGTCATAGACCTTGCTGACCTTGCCACGGATGTTGTCGATGAACTGCGCCGCCGACAGCGGCTTGCCATCGGCACCGCGAAACAACGTGGCATTGGCGCGCGCGGCCTCGGGCAGCAGCGCGGCGGCGGATTGCCCCGGGTCCTCGGCCGCCGCGCGCAACAGCTTGCCGGCCCCGGCGGTGCCGAGGAAATGCCCCAGATACAGCCCGCCGACATCGGGCCGGCTGCCGGTGGTGGTGGCCAGCCGGTCGGAAATATCCTTCAGGTGCTCGGCGCCCATGCGGGCGGAGATTTCCGGGTTGTCGCGCAGTGCCAGAATGCGCTCGCGCATCGCCGGGTCCGACAGGCCGAGCCGCCCGCCGGCGCCGCGGGTGATCTGCGCCGCCTCCTCCGCCAGCCCGTGCGCCGCGCCATGCTGCTGCACCACGGACAGCCAGGTCTGGTCGATGAACTGGAACAGCCCGCGCGCCGAGGAGGTGCCGGCCTGCGCCGCCGGCTGGAAGCCGCTTTCGATCGCCGCCTTGGCCGCCAGCACCTCGAAGCCAACGCCTGTGCGCTCGGCCGCGCCGCGCAACGCGCGGTGCACCGGCGCGGGCACGTTGTAGCGACCCATGATCTCGTTCTGCGGCAGGCTGTCCATCAGGCCAGACGCGCGGCGCAGGCCATCCTGCAAAGTGACCGGGGTGGGCATGGCAAGGGTTCCGGGCATGGTTATGCGAAAAATGTTTGTAGCAGACGGCAATGCGAAATGGTATGGGCTTCGCGACCGCTTCCCCCGGGAAGTCCCGCACCACAGCGCAAGGCCACCGCATCGATGATCCAGATCGCCGGAATTGTCGGAGTCTTCGTCGCCATCTTTGGCGGCTACCTCATCGCCGGCGGCAAGCTCGGCGTCATCCTCGGCGCCGTCGGGCCGGAGCTGATCATCATCGGCGGCTCGGGCGTGATGACCATGTTCATCGCCAATGACGGCGCCACCGTCGGCAAGGTGATGAAGTCGCTCGGCACCGTGTTCAAGGGGTCCCGCTGGAAGCGGACCGACTACAGCGACCTGCTGAGCCTGCTCTACCTGCTGCTGCGCACGCACCAGAAGGAGGGTGCCGCCAAGCTGGAAAAGCACATCGAGAAGCCCGAAACCTCGCCGATCTTCTCGCGCTACCCGCGCATCGTGAAGGATGCGGCGGTCAGCGGGCTGGTGTGCGACACCATGCGCACCATCACGCTCAACAACAAGGACCCGCACCTGGTGGGCGAGATGATGGAGGCGACCACCGAGAAACGCTCGGCCGAGAACGTCAAGCCCGCCAAGGTGCTGCAAACGGTGGCCGATGCCTTTCCCGCGCTGGGCATCGTCGCCGCCGTGCTCGGAATCATCAAGGCGCTTGGCGCCATCTCGGAAAGTCCCGAGGTGCTGGGACACATGATCGGCTCCGCGCTGGTCGGTACCTTTCTGGGCGTGTTCCTGTCCTACGGGCTGGTGGGCCCCATGGCGGCGCGGCTCAAGGGCATCGTCGAGGAGGAGCGCAAGATGCTGGACGTGGCGCGCGCCGTGATCACCTCCTACCTGCAGAATCTGTCGCCGCAGATCTGCGTCGAGGTCGGGCGCCAATCGGTGCCGACCAAGCTGCAGCCCTCCTTCGACCAGATGGAGGAGCAGCTGCGCGATGCCGGCCGCGCTTCCACTGAATCCGCCGGCGGCGGGGAGTGAGCCCCGTGCGCCGCGCCACGCTGCTCGCCACCACGCTGCTGACGCCGCTGCTGCTGGGCCTGCCCGCCCTGGCGCAGCCGGCCGCCGAGGCCGCCGCGGTGCGCGTGCGCACCGGCCAGCATGCCGACCGCGGCCGCGTGGTGCTGCATCTCGGACAGGTGCCCGGCTACAGCCTGCGCAAGGTAGCCGGCGGCGTCGAGCTGCGGCTGCGCGGGCAATATGGCTTCGACCTTTCCGGCATCCGCCGTTTGGCCGAGCTGTCCGCCATTGAGCCGCGGCAGGAGGCGGGCGAGACGGTGCTGCTGCTGCGCGCCAGCGCCGATGCGGTGGCCGAGGCCGGGGCCTTCGGCGGCATGCTGTACGTGGACCTGCGCGGCCCCGCCGCGCCGCCGGCCCCGCCCACCCGCGAAGTGGCGCAGCGCCGCACGCTGGACGATGCCGTGAAGCTCGGTCTGCTGCAGCCCGAGCAGGCGCGACTCATGCTGCAGGCGGCCCAGGGGGGGGCGCCCGCCCCCGCCCCCGTCCCCGCCGCCGTCCCCGCGCCGCATCCCGCCGCGCCGGCGGCGGATGACGCCGCCGCCCTGGCCAGCCGCCCCGCCCCGCCGCCACCCGCCGCGCCACCGCCGCCGGCCGGCGAGCTGACCGGCCTGCGCGAGGCGGTGCTGGCCAAGCTGGCCGTGTTGAACGGCCTGCGCCCGGCCGACACCCTGCCGCCGCTGCCGGCCGCCACCGCGGCGCCCCAGCCCGCTGCCCCGGCGGCAGGGCCCGAGCCGGTGCCGGCGCCAGTTCCGGTGGCACAACGCCCGTCCTGCCCGGCGCCCTTCTCGCTGCAAGGCTGGCGGGGCGACGACGCCTTTGCCGAGCGGCTGCCGGCGCTGCGCACCGCCCTGGCCCGATCCGACCAGGGTGCGGCGGAAGCGGCGGACCTGGCCGAATTCTATGCCGGCCATGAGCTGAGCCGGGAAGCGCTGGACGTGCTGAACGCGCCACAGGCGGAACTGCCCGCCGGCGCGCTGCGCGAGCGCCTGGACCGCGTGCGCGACATCGCCCGCCTGCTGCTGGGCCGGCCCATCGCCCCCGGCTCCACCCTGCTGGCGGAAACGCCGGATTGCGCGCGGGAGGACCTGCCCCTGTGGCGCGCCCTGGCCGCCGCCGCCTCGGGCGACAGCGCCATGCTGGCGGCGCTGGCGCCCCGCGCCCGCGCCGCGCTGCGCGACATTCCTCAGCCATTGCGGCTGGCCTTCGTGCAGCGCCTGGCGGACGCGGTGGAGAACGACCCCGCCACGCTGCGCACGCTGCTCGGCGCCATCCGCCCGGCCACGGGGCTGACGCCCGCGCAGGCCGCCGCGCGCAACTGGCAATACGCCCGGCTGGCCCGCCAGGAAGGCAACCGCGCGGACGAGGCGCAGTACCTGGAGCAGGCCGCGCGCGGCCCCGGCCGCACGCTGCCGGAGATCTTCGCCCGCGCCCGGCTGGCCGCCGTCAACCTCGGCCGCCCCGGCGCCGAGGGGCGGCGTGCCGAGGCGCAGATCAACGACCTCCTGCGCACCTACCGCCACGACACGGTGGGCGAGGAGGCGGCGGTCGCCTATGCCACCCGCCTGCTGGACCAGGGGGCGCTGGCGCAGGCGCTGGCGGTGGCCGACGGGGCGAGCCAGGCTTCCGCCCGGCGGGTGGAAAGCCGCGGCGCCGTGCTGGCCGCCGGTGCCCTGCGCCGCCTGCTGGCCGAGGACCAGCCGCTGCCGGCCGACGAGAAGCTCGGCCTGTTCTGGCAGTACGAGGGCTACGCCACCCCGGGCGAGCGCGGCGACGACATCCGCCTGGCCGCCATGCGCCTGCTGCTGCAGCAGGGGCTGGCGGATGCGGCGCGCGACCTCGGCCAGCAGGTCAGCCCGGCCAGCGCCCGCGCGCCCGCCGCCGTACTGCTGCTGGCGCGCGCCGAGGCGCTGGCGGCGCAGGGCGACCCACGCCGCGCCCTGGCGCTGCTGGCCGGCCTGCCGCCGGACGAGCACACCCGCCGCGCCAGCGCCGAGGCCTATGCCCGGCTCGGCCGCAAGGAAGAGGCCGCCGCCCAGCTGGAACCGCTGCGGGGCACCGCCGACCTGTCCCGCCGCGCCGAGCTGCTGTTCGAAGGGCGCGCCTGGCGCGCCGCCGGCACCGCCTATGGTGCCCTGCTGCGCGATGCCGACCTGCCGGCACCCGCGCGGGCGGAAGCCACGGCGCGGCTGGCCAATGCCAGCGCCCTGGCGCGCGAGCGCCCCGGCGTGGCGCCCGAGTTGCTGGCGCCGGAAGCATCCACCGCCGCGCTGCTGCAGCTGACCGAAACGCCGGCGGCACCGGGCAACGGCATTGCCAACGTGCGCAACGCCATCGAGCGCAGCAAGCAGATTGAGGCGCTCTTGCCGCCGGTCGGGGGGACCTGACCCATGGAAGGGCCCAGCATGGTCGGCCTGTCCGGCCAGATGGCGCTGCGCGCGCAGCTGGACGTGGTGGCCAACAACGTCGCCAACGCCAGCACCACGGCCTATCGCGGCGACCGCACGCTGTTTCAATCGCACGTGTCGCGCCTGGCGGTGCCGGGGCGCGAGGTGGCCTTTGTGCAGGACCGCGCGACCTACGTGGATCAGCGCGCCGGCAGCATCGCCTCCACCGGCAATCCGCTGGACGTGGCGGTGGATGGCGAGGCCTTTCTGGCCGTGGACCGCCCGGGCAACGCCGGGCGCGGCTACACGCGCGATGGCCGGCTGAAGATCGCGCCCGATGGCACGCTGTCCGACAGCAGCGGACGCCCCGTGCTGGACGAGGGCGGCGCCCGCATCCTGTTGCCGGAACGCTTCAGCAGCCTGGAGATCCGCGCCGACGGCACCATCCTGGCCAGCAGCGAGGGCCGTGCCGAGCAGGTGGGCCGCATCGGGCTGTTCCGCGCCGGCGACATGCGGGCCATCCGCAAGGGCGGCGACGGGCTGATGGAGATCCCGCCCGCCGACCTTCGCCCGGTGGAGCCGGGCGCGCGCGACGTGCGGCTGGTGCAAGGGGCGCTGGAATCCTCCGGCGTGCAGCCGATCGCCGAGATCGCCAACCTGTCCGCGCTGCAGCGTGCCTACGACAACGTGCAGCGCATCGTCGCAGACGACGACAGCCGAATCCGCAAGATGATCGAGGCGCTCGGGCGCCCCAACTGAGCCAGAAACAGGAGAACCTATCATGCGCGCCATGAGTATCGCCGCCACCGGCATGCAGGCCCAGCAGACCAATGTCGAGGTCATCGCCAACAACATCGCCAACGTCTCGACCACCGCCTTCTCGCGCCGCAAGGCGGAGTTCCAGGACCTGATCTACCAGTCCTCCGAGCGCGTCGGCTCCTCCTCCTCCGAGGCGGGCACGGTGCTGCCGGTGGGCACGCAGATCGGCCTCGGCACGCGCGGCTCGGCGGTCAACCGCATCACCACCCAGGGCACGCTGACCGAGACGGGCAACAAGTACGACCTGGCGCTGGAAGGCCGCGGCTACTTCGGCATCACTCTGCCGGACGGCACCGTCGCCTATACGCGTGACGGCTCCTTCAAGCTGTCGCCCGAGGGGCAGCTCGTCACCACGGAAGGCTATCCGCTGGAGCCCAACATCAACGTGCCCGTGGATGCCAAGGACGTCACGATCAACCAGGCGGGCGAGGTGATCGTCACGGAAGCCAATGGCCGGCAGCAGAACGCCGGGCGCATCGCGCTGTACCTCTTCGCCAACGAGGCGGGGCTGGAAGCGACGGGTGGCAACAAGTTCACGGAAACCGAGGCCTCCGGCCAGCCCAACCGTGGCCTGCCGTCGGATGTCGGCTACGGCAAGCTGCGGCAAAGCTACCTGGAAGCCTCCAACGTCAACGTGGTGCAGGAAATCACGCAGCTGATCCAGGCGCAGCGGGCCTACGAGATGAACTCCAAGGTCATCGAGGCCAGCGACCAGATGATGCAGACCGCCAACAACATCCGCTGACCGGAAGGTTCCCGACCATGCGCTCCCTCCCCATCGGCGCCGCTCTGCTGGTCGCCTCGCTGTGTCACATCCCGCCCGCGGATTCGCGCGAGGTGTGGCACGCCACGCGCGACCTGCAGCCGGGCGACCTGCTGCGGCCGCAGGACATCGACCCGGCCGAGCCCCGCCGCGACAACCCCGCCTTCATCGAGACGGCGCAGGACATCGTGGGGCAGGAGGTCAAGCGCCGCATCCGCGCCGGCGCCGCCATCCCGCTGCGCGACATCGGCGAGCGCGCGCTGGTGCGCGCCACCCAGCCGGTGCGGGTGTTCTGGAAGTCCGGTGGCATGACGCTGGAGTTGCAGGGCAAGGCGCTGGAAAGCGGCGCCGAGGGGCAGGAAATCCGCGTCCACAACCCCGGCAGCGGCCGCACCCTGCGCGCTTCCGTGGTGGCTGAGGGCACGGCCGAGGTACGCGGCACGCCATAGTTATGCGAAAAACAATCGAAGGCAGAAGCCCATGATCCTCCCGCGCCTCGCCATGCTCGGCCTGCTGGCCCTGGCCGGCTGCGACACGCTGGGCCACATCCAGCGGCCGCCCTCCATCTCCGCCCCCGGCGCGCTGGGCGGCATTCCGCCGGCGGGCGAGCCGGATAGCCCGCTTGCTGTCGCGCTCCGCCCCCGGCTGGAAGGCACCGGGCCGACCGCCCCCGGCTCGCTGTGGCGCCCGGGCAGCCGCACCTTCTTTCGCGACCAGCGCGCCCGCACGGTGGGCGACCTGCTGACCGTGGAGATCGAGATCGACGACAGCGCCCAGTTCGACAACAAGACCGACCTGGACCGCACCTCCACCCAGGGGGTCAAGGTGCCTGGCCTGTTCGGCCTGCAAGGCTTTCTGAGCCAAGCCTTCGGCGGCGCGCTGGACCCGGCGCTGTCGGTCGGCGCCAACAGCAGCTCGGTTGGCGAAGGCAAGGTGCGGCGCAACGAGAAGATCCGCCTGCAGGTGGCGGCCACCGTGGTGCGCGTGCTGGCCAGCGGCAACCTGGAGATCGCGGGTTCGCAGGAAATCCGCGTCAACGACGAGCTGCGCGAGCTGCAGCTGCGCGGCCTGGTCCGGCCGGAGGACATCCGGCCCAACAACCGCATCGCTTCCGAGAAGATCGCCGAGGCACGCATCTCCTATGGCGGGCGCGGCACCTCGTCGGACCTGCAGCGGCCGCGCTGGGGGCAACAGGTCATGGACCGCGTGCTGCCTTATTGAGGGCCGTGGGCAGGAGCCCCCCGGGCTCCCGTCTACCTGTCCGCAGTGGCCCGCATCGGAAGGAACAAGGGGCCGCGGGGGAGCTATTCCCCCGACCTCGCGGTTGTTTCCGCCACGGCCAGTGCCTGCAGCAGCCGTTCCGCCACGCCCGCGTCCAGCCCGCCCGCCAGCACCACCGGGGGCATGCCATCGGTGAAATGCTGCATCACCCGTGCCTCGGCGGCGCGCTGGCGGGTGGCGATGGTGGCCGCCAGCCCGTGCACCCCGCCCACCGCCACCACCGGGGGCGGCGCTTCCACCGTGCGGGCGGCCAGCGCCGGCCAGGCCCAGCGCTGCTCGCCCGCGGCAAGGCCGGCCGGGTCCAGCCGCAGCGTCACCGGCCGGCGCCCGCGCAGGGCGCGCCGAAGGGCCCAGCCTGCCAGCAGCAGGATCAGCACGGCGCAGCCAGCGGCGGACAGCGACAATGCGTCGTGCCGGGCCGGGTTCAGCAGCACCGCCAGTGCCGGCAGGCCGAACAGCCCCCCCAGCAACACCGATGCGGCGAGAAAGGCGGTATCCGGACGGGCCGGACGGATCTCGATCACCGTGGCATGGCCTTCGGTGCGGGTGGCGAAGCGGCTGGTGTCGGGGCGCGGCATGCGCCAAGGCTAAGCCGGATCGTGCCGCGCGGCGAGGCTTGCGCCGGCGCCGCGCCACCCCTGTCATGGGCCACCCTGCCGGAGTCCGCCGATGCACCCTGCCCTGGCCGCCCCCTTGCTGCGCCCCCTGGCCGAGGCGGAAGACGCGCTGTCCCGCCTGGATGCCCTGGCCGGCGCGGCGGGCGGCGCGGTGCGCGAGGGGCTGGTGGCCCGCATGGCCCTGGCCGAGGGCGCCGGCTGGCTGGCGGTGGAGGACCTGTGGATCGACCCGCGCGACCTGGCGCTGCGCGAAGCGCGGCTGACCGGCTCGGCCAGCGCCGCGCTGCTGCGCGACCGGCTGGACAGCGCGCTGCCCGCCACCGCGCAGGCGGCGCTTTACGCCGAGGCACCCGGCGATGCCGCGATCGAGCAGGCATTGCCGCTGGTGGACGCGTTGCGGCGGCGTGTGGACCCCTTCGCCTCGGCGGCCGCGTTTTCCGCAGCACTGGCCCCGCTGGGCGCCGCCCGCTGGCCCGCGGAATCGTCGGTGGCCGGCGTGGCTGCGCCGGCGTTCGCGGCTTGGCGCGGGGCGCTGCTCGATCCTTTGGCCGGGGCACCGGCCTTGCTGGCCGCGGCGCTGGCCGCCGCCGGCTGGATGCGCCAGGCCGGGGAAGCTGAGCCCGCCCGCCCCGCCGCCGCCCAGGCACTGCTGCTGGCCGCCGCCGTGCTGCGGCAGCGCGGCCGGGCGCCGCACGTGCCGCTGCCCTTCTGGGCCGGCTTCGCGCAGCCGCCCCGCCGCCGCCCCGACCCGCTGCACCCGGACTGGCCCGCCCTGTTTCTGCTGGCGGTGGCCGAGGCCGCCCGGCGCGGGCTGGCGGAGCTGGAATGGCTCAATGCCGCCGCCACCCGGGCCGCCGCCCTGGCGGCGCGGGAGCGCAGCCATGGCCAGGCCGGCAAGGCGGCCGAGATCGCGCTGCGCCAGCCGGTGCTGACCGCGACGGGGCTGGCCGCCGCGCTGGGCGCCACGCCCCAGGGCGCGCTGCTGATCATCAAGCGGCTGGTGGCGGCCGGCGTGCTGCGCGAAGCCACGGGGCGGACCAGCTTCCGGGCCTTCATGGTGTGACGGCGGGGGCCGATGTGACCGTGCGGTCAACTTCGTCACGCTTGGTGCGTTGACTCGCCGACTATCGCTCCGGCCGGACCTGCCCGTCCGCGCCGGGGTTTCGCAAAACACACGGGTTTCCATCCATCGCCAAGGCATGCCGGCCGCGCCGTCATGCGGGCCGGCGGGCGACCCCATGCAGGATTCCGCCATGTCCCAAGCAACCCAGGCCGAGGCCGGCCCTGCGCAGCACAGTGCCCCCGCCGGCATCCCGATCACCCTCACCATCAACGGTACGCGCCGGTCCCTGACGGTTCAGCCCTGGACCACGCTGCTGGATCTGCTGCGCGAGGGCGAGGGCCTGACCGGCACCAAGAAGGGCTGCGACCACGGCCAGTGCGGCGCCTGCACCGTGCTGCTGGACGGCGTGCGGATGAATTCCTGCCTGATGCTCGCCGTCACCAAGGACGGCGCGGAGATCACCACGATCGAGGGGCTGGCCGACGCGGATGGCACGCTGCATCCGCTGCAGGAAGCCTTCGTGCAGCACGATGCCTTCCAGTGCGGCTACTGCACGCCCGGGCAGATCTGCTCCGCCGCCGGGCTTCTCAAGGAAGGCCGCGCGGAAAGCGACGAGGACATCCGCGAGCTGATGAGCGGCAACATCTGCCGCTGCGGCGCCTACCCCAACATTGTCGCCGCCATCCAGCAGGTCCGCAACGGGGGGGCCGGCGCATGATCCGCTTTTCCTATGCGCGCCCCGAGGGCGTGGACCAGGCCGTGCAGGCGATCGGCGCCGAGGGCGCCAAGTTCATCGCCGGCGGCACCAACCTCGTCGACCTGCTGAAGTACAACGTCGAAACGCCGACGGCGCTGGTCGATGTCGCGCGCGTCGCCGGGCTCGACCGGATCGAGGAAACGCCGGAGGGCGGGCTGCGCATCGGCGCGATGGTGACCAACTCCACCCTCGCCCATGACGAGCGCGTCGAGCGCGACTACCCGCTGCTGTCGCGCGCCATCCTGTCCGGTGCCAGCCCGCAGCTCCGCAACGCGGCCACCACCGGCGGCAACCTGTTGCAGCGCACGCGGTGCTACTATTTCTATGATACCGCCACCGCCTGCAACAAGCGCGAGCCCGGCAGCGGCTGCCCGGCCAAGAGTGGCGTCAACCGCATCCACGCCATCCTCGGCACCAGCGACAGCTGCATCGCGACGCATCCCTCCGACATGTGCGTGGCGCTGGCGGCGCTGGAAGCCGTCGTGCATGTCTCCGGCCCGCGCGGTGCGCGCGCCATCCCGATGGGCGAGTTCCACCGCCTGCCCGGCGACACGCCCGAGATCGACACCACCCTGGCGCGCGACGAGATCGTCACCGCCGTGGAGCTGCCGAAGCCGCGTTTCGCGACGCACTACACCTACCTGAAGCTGCGCGACCGGCTGTCCTATGCCTTTGCGCTGGTGTCCGTCGCGGTGGGGCTGGAGGTCGAGGGCGGCACGGTGAAGACCGCGCGCATCGCGCTCGGCGGTGTCGCCCACAAGCCCTGGCGCGTTCCGGAAGCCGAGGCGCTGCTGCAAGGCCAGCCGGCCGGCCGCGACACCTTCGACGCCGTCGCCACCCGCCTGCTGCAGGGCGCGCAGGGCTTCGGCGAGAACGACTTCAAGATCGAGCTGGCCCGCCGCGCCATCCGCCGCGCGCTGTCCCAGGCCGCCGCCGGCACGCCGCAGGGCGTGGCCGACAAGCGTATCGCGTAAGGGAAACCCGCATCATGACCATCCCGAACGAGACCTATGTCGGCACGCCGCGCCAGCGCGTGGACGGCCGCGCCAAGGTGACCGGCGCCGCCACCTATGCCGCCGAATTCACCGCGCCCGACCTGGCCTATGGCTACGTGGTGTCCGGTGCCATCGCCAAGGGCACCATCACGGCGATCGACAGCAGCGCGGCGCTGGCCATGCCCGGCGTGCTGCACGTCTTCACGCATGAGAACCGGCCGCGCACCGCGTGGCTCAGCAGCAACTTCCGCGACGAGGTGGCGCCCCCGGGCTCGCCTTTCCGCGCCCTCTACGACAAGCACATCGTCTACAGCGGCCAGCCCGTGGCCCTGGTGGTGGCCGAGGACTTCGACACCGCGCGCGATGCCGCGGCCCTGGTGCGCGTCACCTACGATACCGAGGCGCATGCCACCGACCTGGACCAGGAACGGGCCAAGGCCTACGTGCCGCCCAAGAAGCGCAGCGGCATCGAGCCGCCGCCCAAGCCGCGCGGCGACGCGCCCGGGGCCTATGACGCCGCCCCCTTCAAGCTGCGGCAGGAATACCGGATCAGCCCGGAGCACCACAACCCGATGGAGCCGCACGCCACCACCGTGGTGTGGGACGGGGACGGCGCCATCACGGTGCACGACAAGATCCAGGGCGTGCAGAACAGCCAGACCTACATCACCAACGTCTTCGGCCTGTCCAAGGACAAGGTGCGCGTGGTGTCGCCCTTCGTGGGCGGCGGCTTCGGGTCCGGCCTGCGGCCGCAGTACCAGCTCTACCTCGCCGTCATGGCGTCGCTGGCGCTGGAGCGTTCCGTGCGCGTGGTGCTGACGCGCGACCAGATGTTCACCTTCGGCTACCGCCCGGGAACCATCAACACCCTGTCGCTCGGCGCCGACGCGCAGGGCGCCTTGCAGTCGATCACCCATGAGGCGGTGGCCGGCACCTCGCATTTCGAGGACTACCAGGAAGTGGTGGTGAACTGGTCCGGCGGGACCTACCACTGCGACAACGTGTCGTTCGACTACAAGCTCGCCAAGCTCGACACCTACACGCCGGCCGACATGCGCGCGCCGGGCGCGCCGCTCGGCATGTTCGCCCTGGAATCGGCGATGGACGAGATGGCCGAGGCCCTGCACCTCGACCCGCTGGAATTCCGCCTGCGCAACTACGCGGAAACCGACGAGAACACCGGCAACCCCTTCACCAGCAAGGCGCTGCGCGAAGCCTACCGCCAGGGGGCCGAGCAGTTCGGCTGGAGCAGGCGCAACCACACGCCCCGCTCCATGAAGGAAGGCCATGAGCTGGTCGGCTGGGGCATGGCGACCGGCATGTGGGAAGCGCAGATGCAGCAGACCAGCGCCCGCGCCACCCTGTGGCCGGACGGCCGCCTGGAAGTCGCCTGCGCCACCGCCGACATCGGCACCGGCACCTACACCATCCTGACGCAGATCGCCGCCGACTCGCTCGGCGTCGGCATGGATCAGGTGTCGGTCAAGATCGGCGATTCCTCCTTGCCGACCTCGCCGGTGCAGGGCGGCTCCTGGACCGCTGCCTCGGCCGGCGCCGCGGTGCAAGCGGCCTGCTTCAAGGCGCGCGAAAGCCTGCTCGACGCGGCGCAGAAGATGGACGGCTCGCCGCTGGCCGATGCCACGGCGGACCAAGTCGTCTTCGCCAACGGCCGCATGACGCTGCGCGACGATGCGGCCCGCGCGGTGAGCTACGCGGACGCCATGCGCGCCGCCGGCCTGGACACGCTGGCGGTGGAGGAAACGGTCAAGCCCGACCCCAAGGTGCAGAAATCCTTTTCCTCCTACACCCACTCGGCGGTGTTCGTGGAAGTGCGGGTGGACGAGGAACTGGGCGTGGTGCGGGTCACCCGCGTGGTGGACGCCGTGGCGGCCGGCCGGATCCTCAACCCGCTGACGGCGCGCAGCCAGATCATCGGCGGCGTGGTCTTCGGCATCGGCATGGCGCTGACCGAGGAAACCATGGCGGACCACGCCCTGGGCCGCTTCATGAACCACAACCTGGCCGAGTATCACGTGCCCTCCAACGCCGACATCCAGGGCATCGAGGTGATCTTCGTCGAGGAGAACGACAGCAAGACCAGCCCGATGGGGGTCAAGGGCCTGGGCGAGATCGGCATCGTCGGCACGGCCGCGGCCATCGCCAACGCCATCCACCACGCCACCGGGCGGCGGGTGCGCAGCCTGCCGATCACCATCGACAAGGTGCTCGGCGCCGAGCTGGCAAGCTAGGCCGGGGAGCGTTTCGCCCGGTCCGGCGGGCGCGCGGAACCTGCGGCCGGAGGGCATTCGGTCCTCCGGCCGCCGGGCCGCCGCTCCCACCCCGGGTTGCCATCGGCGGCACAGTGATATTACAGCCTCCGGGTCGCAACCTGGACGCACCGCCCCTTGTCCCCTGACTTCCACTCCGCCACGGTCCGTTGATGGCCCGCTACCTGGTTACGGGCGGCGCCGGCTATGTGGGCAGCCACACGGTGCTGGCGCTGGTGCAGCGGGGCGACGAGGTGGTGGTCATCGACGACCTGCGCCAGGGCCACCGCGGCGCCGTGGCGCCCGGGGCCGAGCTGGTGGTGGCCGACGTGGCCGACCGCCGACAGGTGGCCGAGGTCTTCGCCGCCTGGCGGTTCGACGCGGTGTTCCACTTCGCCGCCCTGTCCCTGGTGGCGGAAAGCATGGCGCAGCCGCTGCGCTACATCACCGAGAACCTGTCCAACACCCTGACCCTCGCGGAAGCGGCCGTGCAGGCGGGCTGCCTGCGCTTCGTGCTGTCCTCCACCGCCGCCTTGTTCGGCTACCCCGACAGCGAGCTGATGCATGAGGGCTCGCGCCTCGACCCCGTGTCCGCCTACGGCGAAAGCAAGCTGATGGCCGAGCGGGGGCTGGACTGGGCGGACCGGGTGCACGGCCTGCGCTCGGCCAGCCTGCGCTACTTCAACGCCGCCGGCGCCGACCCGGGCGGCCGGCTGGGCGAGGACCACAACCCCGAAACCCACCTGATCCCGCTGGCGATCGACGCGGCGCTGGGCCTGGGCCCCGCGCTCACGGTGTTCGGCACGGATTACGACACGCCGGACGGCACCTGCATCCGCGACTACGTGCACGTCACCGACCTGGTGGACGCCCACCTGCGGGTGCTGGACGTGCTCGGCCAGGGGCGCAGCGCCCGCTACAACGTGGGCAACGGCAACGGCTATTCCGTGCGGCAGGTGATCGACGAGGTCAGCCGGGTGTGCGGCCGGCCCGTGCCCTTCCGCACCGGTCCGCGCCGCCCGGGCGACCCGCCGGTGCTGGTCGCCTCCAATGCCCTGCTGCGGGAGGAAACCGGCTGGCGGCCGCGCCATTCTTCCCTGTCCGAGATCGTGCGCACCGCCTGGGAATGGCGGGTGGCGCACCCGCGCGGCTATCGCGGCGGCTGACGGCCGGGCGGCCTAGAGCCGGCACTGCACCGAATAGGCATCACCCTGGTTTTCCAGCAGCTTGCCGGGCTGGGTCACCAGGATCGGCTGCTTCTGGCTGTCCAGCCCGGCCTTCAACAGAAACCAGTCCTGCACCGGATGCTGGTTGGACCCGAAGCTGAACTTGCCGCGCGTGCTTTCGAACCGGGCCGGCTGCATGGCGGCGCGAAAGGCGTCCGTGCTGTCCAGCTTGCCGCCGGTGCCGCGCAGCGCGGCGGCGATGGCTAGCGCCGCGTCGTAGCCCTGCTGGGCGTAGAGGGTGGGCACGCGGTTGTACTTGTTCATGAAGGCGGTCACGAAGGTGCGGTTGGCCGCGTTGGTGAAGTCGCCGTTCCAGCACGCGGCGACATGCAGGCCCACCGCCGCCTCGCCCACCGCCGCCAGGGTGGTCGCGTCCATGGACGGGGCGGGCAGCACCATGGGCAGGCGGGCCAGCATGCCGGCCCCCAGGTATTGCGCCAGAAAGGCGCGCCCCAGCGCGCCGGGGTGGAACTGGTACACCGCGTCCGGCGCCGCGGCGCGGATCTGCGCCAGCTCCGCCGCGTAGTCGGTCTGGTCCAGCCGGGTATAAACCTCGCCGGCGATCTGCCCGCGGAACATCCGCTTGAAGCCGCCCAAAGCGTCCTTGCCGTTCTGGTAGTTGGGCGCCAGCAGGAACACGCGGCGGAAGCCCAGGGTATTGGCCGCCTGCCCCGCCGCCTCGTGCGGCCCCTCGAACTGCCACGCCACGGACCAGTAGTTGCGGTCGCAGTCCTTGCCCGCCAGGAACGACGGCGAGCCATTGGTGCCCACGTAGATGTTGCCGTCCTCCAGCACGTCCGGCACGGTCGCGCCCAGCACGTTGGAAAAGGCGATGCCGGTCAGCAGCCTGACCTTTTCCGTGTCCGTGAAGCGCTCGGCAATCTGCTTGCCCTGGGCGGGCTTCAGCTCGTCGTCCTCTACCAGCAGCCGCACGGCGGCCCCCCCCAGCTTGCCGCCTTCCATCTGCATGGCCAGCAGAAAGCCGTCCCGGATGTCCTGCCCCAGATAGGCGCCGGGGCCGGACAGCGTGGTGATCATGCCGATCTTCAGCGGCGCCCCCTGCGCCAGGGCCGGGCGGGCGAGGGCCGGCGCCGCGGCCAGCACGGCCGTGGCCCGCAGCAGTTGGCGCCTGTGGATCATCAACAAGGTTCCCGTTCCGTCCGGCCGTCAGGGTGGCGGGCCGCCGCGCCCCCACAATGGGGCCTGCGGCCGGGCGGGCCAAGGCCCGTGCCGCCGCGGGCGGGGGCCGTTCCGCGTGCCGCGCGGCGCAACCAAACGAAACTGTCCTTCGCGCCCGGCGCCGCGCGGGTGTAAGGGGAACGTGCCATGGCACTGAATGATCTCCGCGCGGACCGCCCCCTGGTCGGCGCCCGCACCGCCCTTCCCGCCACCGCCGATGCCACGACCGGCGGCGGCGCGCCGCCGGGCCGCCCGCCCCGCCCGCCGCGCGGCGGGGGCGGCGGCTTCGGCCGCTGGGTGCGCCGGCTGATGGGCTGGGGCCTGTCGCTGGCTCTGGCCCTGGCGGTGATCGCCGGCATCGGCGCCTATGCCATCTACCGCCAGGGTGCGGGGGACCTGCCGGACCACGCCTGGCTGGCCGACTACCAGCCGCCGCAGATGAGCCGCATGTACGCCAACGACAGCCAGCTGATGGCCGAGATGGCGCTGGAGCGGCGCGTCTTCCTGCCGATCGACGCCATCCCCAGGCGTGTGCAGGAGGCCTTCGTCGCCGCCGAGGATCAGCGCTTCTGGGAACACCACGGCGTCGATCCCGTGGGCCTGGCGCGCGCGGTGGTGACCAACGTGGAGGGCATGGCCACCGGGCGGCGGGCCATCGGCGCCTCGACCATCACGCAGCAGGTCGCCAAGAACATGCTGGTCGGCAACGACCGCACCATCCTGCGCAAGGTGCGCGAGGCGATCCTGGCGTTCCGCCTGGAAAGCGCGATGTCCAAGCAGCGCATCCTGGAGATCTACCTCAACGAGATCTTCCTGGGGCAGCAGGCCTACGGCGTGGCCTCGGCCGCCATGAACTACTTCAACAAGGGGCTGGACGAGCTGACGCTGAGCGAGACGGCCTTTCTGGCCGCACTCCCCAAGGCGCCCAACAACCTGAACCCGGCCCGCTACCCCGAGGCCGCGCGCGCCCGCCGCGACTACGTGCTGGACCGCATGGTGGACGACAAGGTGGTGACCGCCGCCGAGGCGCAGGCCGCCAAGCAGGATGCCATCGTCATCCGCGGCCGCACCCGCCCCGACATGGTGGCGACCGGCCAGTACTTCACGGAGGAGGTGCGGCGCGAGCTGGTGGCGCGCTTCGGCCAGGACCAGACCACCATGGGCGGGCTGGTGGTCCGCACTTCCATGGAGCCGGACCTGCAGACCTCCACCGAGAAGGCGCTGCGCGACGGGCTGATGAGCTATGACCGCCGCCGTGGCGGCTGGCGCGGGCCGGTGGCCAAGATCTCCGCCGCCGCCACGGAATGGATGCCGGCGCTGGAGGCCACCGCCCGCCCCGCCGGCGCGCTGCCCGCCTGGAAGCTGGCGGTGGTGCTGGATGTCGACCCGCGCGGCGCCAAGCTGTCCTGGCTGGACAAGCCCGCCGATGGCCGCCCCGCCCAGCCGCGCCAGGGCACCCTGGCCTTCGAGGACGTGTCCGGCTGGGCCCGCCCGGTGCGCGATGGCCGCATGGGTGGCGCGCCGCGCCGCATGCAGGACGTGGTCAATGTCGGCGACGTGGTGATGGTCGAGCCCCAGGCCGCCCGCGCGGCCACACCGCGCGCCGAGCGTCTGGCGCTGCGGCAGATCCCCGTGGTGCAGGGCGCCGTGGTGGTGCTGGACCCCGCCACCGGCCGCGTGCTGTCCATGGCCGGCGGCTTCAGTTTCGAGCAGAGCTGGTTCAACCGCGCGACGCAGGCGATGCGCCAGCCCGGCTCCTCCTTCAAGCCCTTCGTGTACCTGCCGGCGCTGGAGATGGGCATCCCGCCCAACCAGCGGCTGCTGGACGCGCCGATCGAGATCATGACGCCGCAAGGCCTGTGGCGCCCCGGCAACTACACCAACCGCACCAACGGCATGGTGACCATGCGCACCGCGCTGGAAAAGTCGCTCAACCTCGTCACCATCCGCCTGGCGCAGGAAATCGGCATCGACAAGGTGGCCGATGCCGCGGCGCGCTTCGGCATCATCCCGCACATGCCCAAGGTGCTGGCCATGTCGCTCGGCGCCGGCGAAACCACGGTGCTGCGCATGGCCGCCGGCTATGCCTCCTTCGTCAACGGCGGCAAGGCCGTGGCGCCGACGCTGATCGACAGCGTGCAGGACCGCTTCGGCCGGCTGGTGTGGCGCGCCGATAACCGCCGCTGCGAAGGCTGCGGCAACGCCGCCAATGCCGAGCCGCCGCGCCTGGTGGACGAGCGCAAGCAGATCACCGACCCGATCTCCGCCTATCAGATGGTGTCCATGCTGCAGGGCGTGGTGCAGCGCGGCACCGGCACCGCCGCGGGCAAGGGGCTGAACCGCCCGATCGCCGGCAAGAGCGGCACCACCAACGACTATTTCGACAACTGGTTCGTCGGCTTCACGCCGGAGGTGGTGGTGGCCGTGTGGGTCGGCTTCGACGATCCGCACAGCCTGGGCGAAGGCGAAACGGGTGGCGGCAACGCCGCGCCGATCTTCCACGACGTGCTGGCCGCCGCGCTGAAGGACACGCCGCCCGTGCCGTTCCGCGCGCCGCCGGGCATCGCCCTGGTGCGCGCCCAGGCCAGCAACGGCGACAGCATCCTGGAGCCCTTCCGCCCCGGTACGGAAAACGCCGCCCGCGCGCCGATCGGCGGCGGGGGCGGCGGCGGCGGCGAGGGTGGCGGCATGGTCAATTCCTCGGCCGGCGCGGACAGCGGGCTGGGCGGCCTCTACTAGAAACCCAGAGACCGGCGAGGGGAAACGGCTTCGAACCGGCTCCCCACCCCGCTGCCGCTTCCGGCCGGGCGGCAGCAGGACAGGGCGTTTCCGTCGCGCCCCGCTTCTGTCGCGGCCGGCACGCCGGCTTTGTCCAAAGGGAAGACTGAGGGCCATGCTCGCTTTTGCGTGATAAATTTACATCTGGTGCAATTAAGTTTTCCGAGGCGTATTCGCGGTCATCACGCATGAGCTAAAGGAGGCCGCAAGGCCTGCAGGGGCCCTCCGAAAGGGCCGGCGATGTCCAGCTTCAGCGTCACTGCGAATTCCTTTGCCGGCTCCGGGGCGCCAGCCGTTGCCGGCGCCTGGCCGCCGCCCGGCCGCGTCGGCCCCTGCCACGCGCCCTCGCCCCGGTCCGACCGCAATGCCGGCCGCCGTGCCATGCAGCGGACATGGCATGCGCACAATGCTGCCGTGGCGCATCCCTATGTTGGTGTCATGCAGTCCTGGGATCTGACCGACCGGCCGGACATCGCGCAGCACCGCCGCCACCGCGCGACGCAGCCGGCCGGATTCCGCCTTCCCGCGTCCGGCTGCGCGCCGCCCGCTGGCCGCGGGCCTGCCCCCCGCATCGGCCAGGCGGCCCGGGCTTCCCCGGAGCCGGCCCCTTCCGCCGCCGCCCCGGCCGGATCCGCCCCGTTGTTCGCCGTGCTTGTCGCCGCCGCCCCCATGGCGGCCCCGCCCCAGGCGCCGGTGCTGCCCGCCTGCCAAGAAGGCTTCGCTCCCCATGCATCCTGATGACCTGCTGCGCAGCCGCCCGCTCGGCAACACCGTCCCGCGCCTGTCCATCCTGGTTCCCACCTATGACCGTGACGTGGTGCCGTTGTGCCAGGAGCTGCTGGCCGACATCGCCACGCTGGACGACCCCCTGTCGGTCGAGCTGCTGGTGCTGATCGACGGCAACCCGACGCTGGAAGGCCAGGGCGCGGTGATCGAGGCCGCCTCCACCACCCGCCCCGGCATGGTGCTGGATGCGACGCTGGCGCCGTTTTCGCACAATCTGGGCCGTGGCGAGGCGCGCAATACCCTGGCCCGGCTGGCGCGCGGCGAGACGCTGCTGTTCCTGGATGCCGACGGCATGCCCGACCGCCCGGGCTTTGTCGGCCGTGCCCTGGCCGAGGCCGGCAACCCCGGCGAGATCGTGTGCGGCGGCCGCACCGGCCGGCGCTGCCCGCCCGCGCCGGCCGATGCCAAGCTGTTCGAGCATCACAGCCGCAAGCGCGAATGGATTCCGGCTGCTGCCCGCAACCAGGACCCCGCCGGCACCTTCATGTCCGCCAACTTCATGGCGTCGCGCGACATGTTCCTGGCCCATCCCTTCGACGACGCCTTCAAGGGCTGGGGATGGGAAGACGCCGAATGGGCCCTGCGCATCGCGCGCGTCGCCTCCATCCGCCACGTGGACAACAGCGTGTCCCACATGGAGCACCACCGGGACGCCGACTGGCTGGGGCGGCTGGAACGCTCGGCCACCAACTACCGCCGGCTGTTCGCCCTGCATCCGGACGCCGTGCGCCGCCACCGGCTGTTCAAGCTGATCCGCCGCTTTCGCCGGGTGGAAACCAAGCCTGGGCTGGCGCCCACGCTGCGCCGCGTGGCCCTGGCCCAGGGGCGCATTCCGGTGCAGGCGCGGCTGATGGCGCTGAAGCTGTACCAGGCGCTGATCTACACGCGCGCGTTGCCGTTTTCGCTGGACGGCTGAGACCAGGGGGCAGCGCCCCCCTGGTCCTACCCCCGGGCGGCGGCCGCCATGGCTTCGTCCGCACGCAGCCGCCCGTCATACAGTGCGCGCCCGATGATGGTGCCCGCCACGTGCCCGGCCGCGATCAACGCCGTGATGTCCCCCACCCCCGCCACGCCGCCCGAGGCGATCACCGGCGTGGTCAGCTTTGCCCCGAGCGCCGCCGTGGCGGCGACGTTGACGCCGCCCAGCATGCCGTCGCGGTCGATATCGGTGTGGATGATGGCGGCGGCGCCCGCATCCTCGAAGGACAGGGCGAGGTCGAGCGCCGAAACGTCGCTGGTTTCGGCCCAGCCCTCGGTCGCCACCATGCCGTCGCGCGCGTCGATGCCGACGGCCACCTGGCCGGGAAAGGCGCGGCAGGCCTCGCGCGCGAAGGCCGGGTTCTTGACCGCCGCCGAGCCCAGGATCACGCGGGCGATGCCGCGCGACAGCCAGTTCTCGATGGTGGCCATGTCGCGGATGCCGCCGCCGAGCTGCACGGGGGCCTTGGTCGCGGCCAGGATGAGGTCCACGGCCGTGGCATTGGCCGGCCTGCCGGCGAAGGCGCCGTCCAGGTCCACCACGTGCAGCCATTCGAAGCCCTGTTCGACGAAGGCGGCGGCCTGCAGCCCCGGGTCCTCGGCATAGGTGGTGGCCTGGTCCATGTCGCCGCGCTTCAGGCGCACGACCTGCCCGCCCTTGAGGTCGATGGCGGGGTAAAGCGTGAAGGCCACGGCGGTTCTAGCCCTTGTTGTGGGTGGCGCGGATGTCCAGCGCGCGGCCGCGCGCCGGCTCCAGCAGCTTGTGGTAGTAGCGGCCGGACACCGTGGCACCGCGCACCCGGGCGTAGGCCGGGTGGGTGCCCCAGTGGGTGTAGCCCATCGCCTCGAACAAGGTGATGGCGGTGGTCTGGGTGTCGCGCACGTCCAGGTTCAGCACGCGGTGGCCGAGGGCGGAGGCGCGTTCCTCCACGCGCCTGACCAGCAGCCGCGCCAAGCCGTGGCCGCGCGCGTAGGGCGCGATGTAGGCGTGGGTGAGCTGCGCGGAAAAGGACTGCGCCTCGTTGTTGCGCGGCGGCCGCAGCAGCTGCGCGGAACCCACGGGCACGCCGTCCAGCCGCGCCACGAAGAGCTCGATCGCCGGCACCAGCAGCACGCCGCGGAAATGCCGCGCCAGGGCCTCGCGCCCCTGCGGCTCCACCCAGCCGAAACCGCCGCCCTCGATGATGGCGGCGTCCGTGGCCTCGCACAGGTCGGCCAGCTCGGCATCGTCCAGCGCCTCGACGCGCTCGACCAGCAGGGCGTGGGTGGCGCTGGTCATGGGCGCCATTCCAGGAAGTTGGCCAGCATCCGCAGGCCGAGAAACTGGCTCTTTTCCACGTGGAACTGCGTGCCCACCATGTTGTCGCGCCCGATCACGGCGGCGACCGGGCCGCCATAGTCGGCGGTGGCCAGCGTTTCGCCCGCCCGGCCGCCGGACAGCGCGAAGGAATGCACGAAATAGGCGTGGTCGCCGGGGGCGATGCCGGCCAGCACGGGGTGGCGGCCGGGCTCGAAGCGCAAGGCGTTCCAGCCCATCTGCGGCAGCGGCAGGGCGTGGCCCGCCGCGTCGCGCGGGTCCATCGGCGCCATTTCGCCGCCGATCCAGCCGAGGCCGGGGGTGATGCCGTGCTCCAGCCCGCGCTCCACCATCAGCTGCATGCCGACGCAGATGCCGAGAAACGGAATGCCGCGCTTCAGCACGGCGCTGTCCACCGCCTCGACCATGCCGGGCATGGCGTCCAGCCCGCGGCGGCAGGCGGCGAAGGCGCCCTGTCCGGGCATCACGATGGCATCCGCCGCGGCCACGGCCTCGGCCCGCGTTTCCACCGTGATCTCCGCCCCGGTGCCGCCTTCCGCGGCCGCACGGCGCAGCGCTCGCAGCACGGAGGCGAGGTTGCCCGAGCCGGGGTCGACCACCGCGACCTTCATGGCGCCGGCTCCGGCCGGCCTTGGGGGACGAGCAGACGCATCACCCTTCCAGCGAGCCCTTGGTGGAAGGAATGGCGCCGGCCATGCGCGGGTCCGGCTCCACCGCCATCCGCAGCGCGCGGGCCAGCGCCTTGAAGCAGCCTTCGGCGATGTGGTGGGCGTTGGTGCCGGCCTTCTGCGTCACGTGCAGCGTGATGCCGGCATTGACCGCGAAGGCCCGGAAGAATTCCTCGAACAATTCGGTGTCCATCTCGCCCACCTTGTCGCGCGTGAAGGTCGCGGACCAGGCGAGAAAGGGACGGCCGGAGATATCGATCGCCGCCTCGACCAGCGCCTCGTCCATCGGCACCAACGCGGAACCGTAGCGTCGGATGCCACGCTTCTCGCCGAGCGCCTGCCGCACCGCCTGGCCAAGCACGATGCCGACATCCTCGGTGGTGTGGTGGCCGTCGATATGCAGGTCGCCCCGGGCGGCCACCGCCATGTCGATCAGGCTGTGCCGCGCCAGGGCCGTCAGCATGTGGTCCAGAAAGCCGATGCCCGTCGCGATCTCCGCCCGCCCGGCGCCGTCCAGGTCCAGACGGACGCGGATCTCGGTTTCGCTGGTCGTGCGGGCAATCTCGGCGATGCGGGCGGGGGCGGGTTGCATCCGGGCTTCCTAGACCGCCCCCCGGTTGGGTGCAAAGGGGATCGGCGTCAGGACCGCCGGCGGGCGGGACGCAGGGCGAGGCGGGAATGATCCGCCGTGCTCAAAACCGTTCCAGCCAGCGCAGCACCTGTTCCGCGACCTTTGGCCAGCCCGGCTCCAGCATCAGCAGGTGGCCCATGCCCGGCAGCAGGGTGGCGCCGACGTTGTGCCACAGGGCGCAACGCTGCACGGCATCGGCGGCGATCAGCCGGTCCTCGCCGCCGCCCAGCACCAGCACGGGGCGGTGGTGCAGCCAGCCATGCGGCACGGGCTGGGGCGACTGCGCTTCCAGCAGCGCCGTACGGGATTCGCCGCCCATCAGCGCCAGAAAGCGCCGTGCCTCGGCCAGCGGCATGGCGGGGCCGAACAGGCTGGCGACCAGCCCGGGGTCGGCCCCGCCCACCGGCGCATCCATGCGCGCGGCCTCGGACCACAGCGAGGGGTCGCTCCAGGCCAGGCGGGTGCTGCTGAACCACAGCCCCTCGGGCGGCACGGGCGCCAGCAGGGCGGCGCCGCGCACCGGTGCGTCCAGCAGCAGCAGCTGCGCCACCAGCGCACCCAGCGAATGGCCGACCAGCACCACCGGGCCGCCGATCGCCGCGATCGCTGTCCGCGCCTGGGCCACGAACCCGGCGATCCCGACGGGGCGGCCGTCCCGGTCCAGGCGCTGGAAGTCGAGGTCCCGAACCGCGAAGCCCGCCGCCTCGCAGCGGGCGGCGAAGCCCTGTCGCCAGATCCAGGCGCCGCAGGCGGCGCCGTGCAGCAACAGCAGCGTGGGCGCGGGCTCGGCCCCGGCGGCGCGGGCGCCCCGGGGCGGGGGGGCGTCGGGCATCAGCGGGGCTTGGGGCGGGTCATCGGCGCAGACCCTACGCCGGCTCATTGACCGCGCCAATGACCGGCGTTGCCGGATCGCATTTCCCCCGCCGGGGGCGGCCGGCGCATCATGGCGGCATGACCACACCCGCCGCCCTGCCTGCCGAATCCCCGCTGCGCGCGCCGCTGCACGCGGCCAGCGTTTCCCTCGCGGTGCATGACCTGGAAGGCATCGCCACCTTCTATGAGCAGTTGCTCGGCCTGCGGCGGCAGCCCGCCACCTTGCCGGGGCGGCTGACCCTGGCGGCGGGCGGGCGGCCGCTGCTGCACCTGGTGCACGCGCCCGGGGCCCGGCCGGACAATGGCCGCGAGCCGGGATTGTTCCACACCGCCTTTCTGGTTCCGGACCGCGCGGCGCTGGCCGCCTGGCTGCATTCCGCCGCCGCGCTGGGCGTCACACTGCAGGGCGCGTCGGACCACGGCGTCAGCGAGGCGATCTACCTGTCGGACCCTGAAGGCAACGGCATCGAGGTTTATGCCGATCGCCCCCGCGCCGCCTGGCCGGCCGCCCCCGCCGGCGGCGTGGCGATGTTCACCCGCCGCCTGGACCTGCGCGCCCTGATGGCCGAGGCCGCCGGCCCGGCGCTGCCCGGCGCCGCAACCGTGATCGGCCACGTGCACCTGCGGTGCCACGACGTCCCGGCGGCCGAGGCCTTCTACGCCACGCTTGGCATGGCGGTGATGCAGCGCATGCCGCAGGCGGCGTTTCTGGCCACCGGCGGCTATCACCACCATGTGGCGGCCAACGCCTGGGCCGGCGGCGATGCATCCCGCCGGCCGGCCGGGCTGACCGGGCTGCTGGAGATGGAGCTGCAGACAACGGACCAAGCCGTGCTGGACCATGCTGTCGCCGTGGCGCGGGAACGCGGCATGGTTCTGGCGGAAGGTCAGAACTTCGTCGTGACCGAGGATGCAGCCGGCATCAGGGTGAAGCTGTCACGGCGGGAAAACCCGCAGGAGTGAAAGGGCCAGCCACGAAACTACTGGCGGCCCGCCCCTCAGGCGCCCATGCTCGCCAGCACGGTCAGCGCGACGACATCCACCACCACCACGGCGGCGCCCAACACGTCGCCCGTCTGGCCGCCGATCTGACGGTGGGCCAGCCAGCCCAGCAGCAGCAGGGCGCCGCCGGCGGCCAGTGTCGCGGCCAGCGCCATGGGGTTTGGCAGCAATGCCCAGGCCGGCAGCAGCGCCAGCGCACCACCGGCCAGCAATGCCGCGCCGGGTGGGCGGGCCAGGCCGGCGGCGAGGCCATCCGGCCTGGCCGCCGGCAGCCAGCGCAGCAAAGGCAGGATCGCACCGCGGCCCAGTGCCGCCGCGGCGCCGCAGGCCGCCGCAGCGGCCGGCAGGCCAGGGGCCAGGGACGGCAGCAGCGCGGCCCGCAGCCCCAGCGCCAGCACCAGGGCCAGCACCCCATAGCTGCCGATGCGGCTGTCACGCATGATGGCCAGCTTGCGCTCGCGTCCCCGGCCTCCGCCAAAGCCGTCGGCGGTGTCGGCCAAGCCATCCTCGTGCAAGCCACCGGAAAGCAGCAGCGTGGCGGCGAGCGACCACAAGGCGGCCGCCCCCGGCGGCAGGCCGAGCGCCAGCCCGCCCGCCAGCACCGCCCCCCCGGCGGCCCCAACGCCGAAGCCCACCAGTGGATAAGCCCAGACGCTGCGGGCGAAACCGGCGGCGCCGTCGTGCTGCGGCAGCCAGCCGACGGGCAGGCGCGTCAGCAACCCCAGCGCCGCCGATACGTCCGCCAGCAGCAGGCGGATCATTCCGCGGCGCCGGATATGCCCGCCTGGGCAAAGGTGGCCATGCCCGCGTGGCAGGCCAGCGCCGCGCGCAGCAGCGGCACCGCCAGCGCGGCGCCGGACCCCTCGCCCAGGCGCAGGCCGAGGTCCAGCAGGGGAACCATGCCCAGGCGGCCCAGCAAGGCGCGATGGCCGTGCTCGGCCGACACATGCGCCACCATGGCATGGTCCAGCCCGCCGTCATGTCCCCGGGGCGAAAGGCGGAACAGCGGCGCGGCGGCGGCGGTGCACACGAAGCCGTCCAGCAGCACCGGCACGCGGTGCCGCCGGGCGGCCAGGGTGGCACCCAGGATCGCCGCCATCTCGTGCCCGCCCAGGCGCCGCGCGGCTTCCAGCGGGTCGCCCAGCGCCGCGCCGTGCAAGGCGATGGCGGCGTCGATGGCGGCGCGCTTGCGGCGCAGCCCGGCGTCGTCCACCCCCGTGCCGCGCCCGGCCCAGAAGGCCCCCAGGCTGGCCGCGCCATCCGCGCCGAACAGCGCCGCCGCCAGCGCCGCGCCGGCGGTGGTGTTGCCGATGCCCATCTCGCCCAGGCACAGCAGGTCCATGTCCGGCAGCACCGCATCGTGCCCGGCGGCAAAGGCGGCGGCGAATTCCGCCTCCGTCATCGCCGGGGCGGTGGTGAAGTCGGCGGTGGGCCGGTCCAGCTGCAGGGGCAGCACGCGCAGCGTGGCGCCGGCCACGGCGGAAAGCTGGTTGATGGCCGCGCCGCCGGCCGCGAAGTTCGCCACCATCTGCGCCGTCACCGCCGGCGGATAAGGCGACACGCCGCGCGCCACCACGCCGTGGTTGCCGGCGAAGACCAGCACCGCCACCCGCTCCAGCCGCGGCATCTCGCGCCCCTGCCAGCGGGCCAGCCAGGCGGCCAGCTCCTCCAGCCGCCCCAGGCTGCCGGGCGGCTTGGTCAGGCTCGCCTGCCGTGCGGCGACGGCCTGGGCGGCGGCCTCGTCCCCGGGCAGCGGCGCGGCGCACAGGGCACGGATCTCGGAAAGGGTCATGCGATGTCCTGGCGGGCGATGGCGTGGAAAAAGCTGCCGGACACCCGGCCCCGCACCCCGCCGCCGGGCGGCAGCGCGGCCTCGTTGGCATCCACCAGCGCGGCCAGCGGCGCGTCCCGGCCGGGGTCGGTGACGCTGGCATAATGGAACTCGTGCCCCCGCAGCCGTGTGCCGGCCGGCCCCAGCGCGCAATCGGCCAGCAGCGTCGCCTCGCGGTAGCCGAGGTTCATGCGACGCTTCGCGAAGCTGGTGGCGTGGCCCAGCATCCCCGCCATGGCGTGGCGCTGGCCGGCTGCGTCCTCCAGCCCTTCCCCCAGCACCATGAAGCCGCCGCACTCGCCATGCACCCGCCCGGCGAAGCCGCGCAGCCCGCGCAGAAAACGCCCGGCCCCGGCCAGCACGCCGGCATGCAACTCGGGGTAGCCACCCGGCAGCCAGCAGGCATCGCAGCCCGGCGGCGGCGGCTCGTCCGCCAGCGGCGAAAACGGGACCAGCTCCGCCCCCGCCGCCCGCCAGCCCGCCAGCACATGCGGGTACACGAAGCCGAAGGCAGCGTCCGACGCCAGCGCGATGCGCTGCCCCGGCGGCCGCAGCGCTGCCGGCGGCGCGCCGCCCGCCGCCGGCAGCGGCGTGGCCAGCGCCGCGATGGCTTCAAGGTCCAGATGCGCCTCGCCCAGGTCGGCCAGCCGCGCCAGCATCGCCGGCAGCCCGTCCAGTTCCCGCGCCTGCACCAGCCCCAGGTGTCGCTCCGGCAGCGCGATCGCCGCCTCGCGCGGCACCGCGCCCAGCACCGGCAGGCCCAGCGCGCGCATCGCACCCTCCGCCCCCGCGCGGTGCCGCGGGCTGGCCAGCTTGTTCAGCACCACCCCCGCCACCCGCACACCCGGATGATGCGCGGCAAAGCCCCGCGCCACGGCGGCGGCCGACTGCGACTGCCCTGAGACATCCAGCACCAGCACCACCGGCACCCCCCAGCGCGCGGCCAGGTCCGCGGCACTGCCCTGCCGCCCCTCGGCCTCGCCCGCGCCGTCGAACAGGCCCATCGAGGCCTCGATGATCTTCAAACCTCCGCCGGGCGCGGCCAGCACGTCCAGCAGCGCCGGCGGCATCGCCCAACTATCGAGATTGACGCTGGGGTGGCCAGTGGCCGCCGCATGAAACGCCGGGTCGATGTAGTCGGGACCCGACTTCGCCGCCTGCACGGGAACGCCGCGCCGCCGCAACGCCGACAGCAGCGCCAGCGTCACGGTGGTCTTGCCGGAACCCGAGCGGGGGGCGGCGATGATGAGGGCCTTGGTGGTCATGGTCCGGCCAGGGGGCGCTGCCCCCTGGACCCCCGCTGGGGGGACAGTGTCCCCCCAGACCCCGCCATTCGGTTTTGGTGCCGCCCCGAGGGCCGGTGACCCTCGGCGACTGAGGGCGCAGCACGCGGTGGCTTCTTATGAAAGTCATCAGCAGCGGCTAGGCACCCGTTCCGGCCCCAAAGCCCCAGAATGCTGTCTGACGGCGGGGTCTGGGGTGGCACTGCCACCCCAGCGGGGGTCCAGGGGGCGGCGCCCCCTGGTCCGCACCCGCCCCTCATGGCGCCAGCTTCCCGCGCATCGCCACCACCCCCCCGATCACCACCATGGCCGGCGATTCCACCGCCTCCGCCCGCACCAGGGCCGGAAAGCCGCCCAGCGTTCCCACCACCACGCGCTGCCCCGGCAGCGTGCCGGATTGTACGGCGGCGGCGGGTGTCGCGGGGTCCAGTCCCGCGGCGAGCAGGGCGTCGCAGATCGCGTCCAGCCGGCGCAGCGCCATGTACAGCACGACCGGTTGGCCGAGGCGGGCCAGCGCCGCCCAGTCCAGCCCGCCGCCGCCCTCGCCCGCGCCGTGGCCGGTGGCCAGCACCACGGCGTGGTTGATGCCGCGCATGGTGGCCGGGATGCCGGCCTGGGCCAGGGCGGCGAGGCCGGCGGTGAGCCCCGGCACGATGCGGCAGGAGATGCCGGCATCGGCCAGGGCCAGCGCCTCCTCGCCGCCGCGGCCGAAGACAAAGGGGTCGCCGCCCTTCAGGCGCAGCACGCGGTAGCCGGCACGCGCGCGCTCGATCAGCGTGGCGGTGATGTCGGCCTGGTCGGCGGAGGGGCGGCCGCCGCGCTTGCCGGCGAAGATGCGCTCGGCCTGCGGAGCAAGCGCCAGCACGCGGGGGTCGATCAGGTCGTCATGCACCAGGCAGTCGGCCTGGGCGAGGCCGGCGAGGGCATCGAGGGTGAGCTGGCCCGGGTCGCCCGGGCCGGCGCCGACCAGCCAGACATGGCCGGGGGCGAGGCGCGGGGCGGGCAGGCCGGTGAGTTGCTCCAGCAGCGCGAGGCGTTCGGTGGCCGGCATCATGACGCGGGTGTAGCATCGGCGGCGTGATGGCCCCCGACCTGCCCCCCAAGGAAACGCTGCGGCGCGGCTGGACCACAGGTGCCTGCGCCACGGCGGCGGCGCGCGCCGCCTGGCTGGCGCTGCGGGACGGCCACTTCCCCGACCCGGTGGAGATCCTGCTGCCGGGCGGCGAGCGGCCGGCCTTCGTGCTGGCTGAGAGCCGGCTGGCCGATGGCGTGGCGATGGCGGCCATCGTGAAGGATGCGGGCGACGACCCGGACGTGACGCATGGCGCGCTGGTGCGGGTGTGGGTGCGGCGCGGCCCGCCGGGGGCGGGCATCACCTTCGCGGCCGGGCCGGGGGTGGGCACCGTGACGCTGCCGGGCCTGCCGCTGCCGGTGGGCGAGCCCGCCATCAATCCCGGGCCGCGCGGCATGATCCGCGCCGCGCTGGGCGCGGTGGATGCCGCCGTGACCATCGGCATCGACGATGGCGAGCGGATCGCGCTGCGCACCATGAACGGGCGGCTCGGCATTCTCGGCGGGCTGTCGGTGCTGGGCACCACGGGCGTCGTGGTGCCCTATTCCTGCGCCGCCTGGATTCATTCCATCCACCGGGGCGTGGACGTGGCGCGCGGCACCGGGCTCACGCATGTGGCGGGTGCGACGGGCGATGCCTCGGAGCGCGCGGTCGCCGCCTTCCATGCGCTGCCCGAGCAGGCGCTGATCGACATGGGCGACTTCGTCGGCGGCATGCTGAAATACCTGCGCGCGCACCCGGTGCCGCGCGTGACGGTGGCCGGCGGCATCGCCAAGATCACCAAGCTGGCGCAGGGGCGGCTGGACCTGCATTCGCGGCGCGGCGTGGTGGACATGGCGGCGCTGTCGGCGCTGGCGCGCGACCTCGGCGGCGACGACGCGCTGGCCGGGCGCATCGCGCAAGCCAACACCACGCCGGAGGCCTTCGCGCACGCCACGGCGGCCGGGCTGGCGCTGGGCGACGCGGTCGCCACCCGCGCGCTGGGCGTGGCGGAGGCGGTGGTGGAGGGCACCGGCATGGCGCTGGATGTCGCGATCTTCGACCGGGACGGCGCGCTGATCGGTCATGCCGGATCGCCGCCGCGGAACCGCCGCACGTAGTCGGTGCTGTAGAGCGCGCTGTCGGTGGTCGCCTCGCCCAGCCCGGGGCCGAGCAGGATCAGCGCGGTGCGCTCGGCCGGCGCCTCGGCCAAGCGGGCCACGATGTCGGCGAGCGTGCCACGGAGGATGCGCTCGTCCGGCCAGGAGGCGCGCACCACCACCGCCACGGGGCAGTCCGCGCCGTAGAATGGCAGCACGCGTTCCACCACCCGCTCCAGCGCGTGGATCGCCAGATGGATCGCCAGCGTGGCGCCGGACCTCGCGAAATTCTCCAGCGTCTCGCCCGGCGGCATGGCGCTGGCGCGGCCGTCGATGCGCGTCAGCACCAGGGACTGCGCCACGCGCGGCAGCGTCAGCTCCTGCCCCAGCGCCGCCGCCGCGGCGGCGAAGGACGGCACGCCGGGCGTGACGGTATAGGGGATGCCGCGCGCCTTCAGCCGCCGCACCTGCTCGGCCATCGCCGACCAGACCGACAGGTCCCCCGAATGCAGCCGCGCCACGTCCTGCCCCAAAGCCTCGGCCCGCAGGTATTCCGCCTCGATCGCATCGAGGTCGAGCGAGGCGGTATCCACCAGCCGGGCGCCGGGCGGGCAATGGCTCAGCAGCGCGGCGGGCACGATGGAACCGGCAAACAAACACACCGGACAGGCCGCCAGCAGGTCCCGCCCCCGCAGGGTGATGAGGTCGGCGGCGCCCGGCCCGGCGCCGATGAAATGCACGGTCATGCCGCGCTTCCTGCCGCCTGCGCGGCCGCTACGCCAGAGGCAACGGCGCAGGTCACCCCCTCGCCCGCCATGCGCGGCCGCAGCAGCACGCCCCCCGCCGCCGCCAGCGCGCAGCCCTCGGCCACCGAGGCGAGGCCGGTGGCCGCCAGCGCCGTGGCCGAGCGCGTCGGGCAGCGCGGCTGTGCCGCCTCCAGCGCCGCGCGCGGCACCACCAGCAGCGGCAGCCCCAGCGCCGCCGCCGCCTGCCGCGCGGCCGGCGCATCCGCGCGGAACTCCGGCACCGCGAGGTGGGTGAAGGGCGGCAGGCCGCGCTGCGCCTCGGCCAGCAATGCCAGCAGGGCCTCCGGCGTGGCATAGGGGCGGAGGCCGAGGCCGGCGATGATCAAGGCCGGGGGAAAGAATTCCCCCGGACCCCCATCTTTTTTTTGGCCTGTTTCCGCGTGCGCGGGTGGCACGCAGGCGCCCCCCGCCGCCACGGCCCGTCGCGAAAGGGAAGCAAAAAAAAGCAGGGGCTCGGGGAATTCTTTCCCTGACCTTCCTGCAACATTGCTGATCATGGCTTCACCGCCACGAACTGCGTCACCGCCATTCCCGGCCGGAAGCCGTGCCGCGTGCCCACCGCATCCATGCGGGACAGCGCGATGCGCGTCAGCCGCGCGCCGAACCCGGCGTGGCGCGCCAGGAACAGGGCTTCCGTTTCCACCGTCACCGCATTGGCCACCAGCCGCCCGCCGGGGGACAGCGCGGCCCAGGCGGCGTCCAGCACCGCGCCGTCGCAGCCGCCGCCGATGAACACCGCGTCCGGCGGCGGCAGTCCCGCCAGCCCCCCGGGCGCCGCCGCCTGCACCAGTTGCAGCCGTGGCACGCCCAGCGCCAGGGCGTTGCGCGCCGCGCGGGCCGCGCGGGCCGCGTTCCGCTCCAGCCCGATGGCCATGTTGGCCGGGTGGCGCAGCAGCCATTCGATGGAGACCGAGCCGGAACCGCAGCCGATGTCCCACAACAGTTCGCCCTGGCGCGGCGCCAGCGCCGCCAGGGTCATGGCGCGGATTTCCGAACGGGTGATCTGCCCGTCATGTTCGAAGAAGGCATCCGGCAGCCCGGCGGCGAGCGGGATGACGCGCGCGCCCGGTGCCACCACGACCTCCAGCGCCAGCATGTTCAGCGCGCCCGGCGTGGCGGCGAATTCGGCCGCCGTGGTGCTGCCGATGCGCTCGTTCGCGCCGCCCAGCGCCTCCAGCACATGCATCCGCGTCGGCCCGAAGCCCCCGTCGCGCAGCAGCGCGGCCACGGCGGCGGGCGTCGCCGCATCGGCCGACAGCGCCAGGATGCGCGCGCCGGGCTGCAACAGCGGCCGCAGCGCCGCCAACGGCCGGCCGCAGAAGCTCACCGTCGCGCAGTCCTGCATCGCCCAGCCCAGCCGCGCGCAGGCCAGCGCGAAGGCGGACGGCGCCGGGATGCAGAGCAGCCCCGGCACCAGCCGCGCCAGCACCGAACCCACGCCGAAGCAGAACGGGTCGCCCGAAGCCAGCACCACCACCGGGCGCGGCGCCTCGGCCAGCAGCGCCGCGTAGCTGTCCTCCATGGGGCTGGCCCAGGCGCGTGCCTCGCCGCCGATCAGCCCCGCCGCCAGCGCCAGGTGCCGCCGCCCGCCATAGACCACCGCCGCCCCGCGCAGCAGGGCTTGCGCGGCGGGCGACAGGCCTTCTACGCCGTCCTCGCCGATGCCCAGCACGGCGAGCCACTGCGGAGAACCATCCCGTGTCATTGCGCGTGCTCCTGCTTGGCGGCAGCACAGAAGCCTCGGCCCTGGCGCGCGCGTTGGCCGGCGACGGCCGCTTCGACGTGACGCTGTCGTTGGCCGGCGCCACCCGCCACCCGCGCCCGCAGCCCGTGCCGGTCCGCACCGGCGGCTTCGGCGGCGTCGATGGCCTGCGCCGCTTTCTGGCCGAGCAGCGCATCGGCGCGCTGGTCGACGCCACCCACCCCTTCGCCGCGCAGATGACCCGCCACGCCGCCGAGGCCGCCGGCCGCGTGCCCCTGCTGCGCCTGGAGCGCCCGGCCTGGGTGGCGGAAGCAGGCGACCACTGGCTGGACGTGCCGGACATGCCAGCCGCCGCGCGCGCCCTGGGCGAAACCCCCCGCCGCGTGTTGCTGACGGTCGGCCAAAAGGAATTGGCGCCGTTTCGCGACGGTGTCGCGCACCGCTACGTCGTCCGCAGCATCGACCCACCTGATTCCGCCAGCCTGCCGCCCGGCGCGGTGGTGCTGACCGATGCCGGACCGTTCCATCTGGAGGCCGAGACGGCCCTGTTGCGGGCGCATGACGTGCAGGTGATCGTTTCCAAGAACTCCGGCGGCGGCGCGACCTTCGCCAAGCTGCGGGCCGCGCGGGTGCTCGGCATCCCGGTGGTCATGGTGCGGCGGCCGGAGGGCGTGGCGGGCACGCGGGTGGAGACGGTAGAGGCGGCGGTGGAGTGGCTGGTGCGGTGCGGGGAGCGTGGCCAGGGGGGCGCTGCCCCCCTGGACCCCCCGCTGGGGTGACAGTGTCACCCCAGACCCCTCCATCAGGAAGCATGGGGTGCGCCGAGGGTCGTGGACCTTCGGCGACTGCCGGTTCCGCGCAGAAGGCTTTTCCAAATCCTGTTGCCCATGCGCGGCACGTTCGGCTTCACGCCCAAAATGCTTTCCGATGGCGGGGTCCGGGGGGACACTGTCCCCCCGGCGGAGGAGTCCAGAGGAGGCGGAGCCTCCTTTGGCCACGCCCGCCACCCTCACGCCGTCACCGACCGCGGCGCGTAGACCCACGGCGCCACCCCTTCACCGCGCGTCACCAGCCGCGTCGCCGCCGTGCCGATCATCACCAGCGTCCGCATGTCGGCAGACGATGCCTCGGCCTTCGCCAGGTCGGTGATGGCGATGCGCTCGTCAGGCCGCGTCACGGCGGTCGCGAAGATCACCGGCACCGTGCCGGGCAGGTGCTGGCGCAACAGGTCCAGCGCCGCGCCGAGCTGCCAGGGGCGGGCGCGGGAGATGGGGTTGTAGAGGGCGATGACGAAGCCGGCCGTGGCGGCGGCGGCGAGGCGCTGCTCGACCAGCGGCCAGGGCTTAAGGTTGTCGGACAGCGAAAGGGCGCAGAAGTCGTGGCCGAGCGGCGCGCCGATGCGGGCGGCGGCGGCGAACATCGCGGAGATGCCGGGGAGGACGCGGATGTCGAGGGCGCGCCAGGCGGGGTCGCCGTGGTCGATGGCCTCGAAGACGGCGCTGGCCATGGCGAAGACGCCGGGGTCGCCGCCGGACACGACGGCGACGCGCGCGCCGGACTGCGCGAGGCTCAGCGCGTGGCGGGCGCGGTCGAGCTCCACGCGGTTGTCGGTGGGGTGGCGGCGCAGCCCGGGGCGGGGGGGGATGCGCTCGACATAGGGCAGGTAGCCGATCAGGTCGGTGGCCCCGGCCAGGGCGGCGTCGACTTCCGGGGTGCGCTGCGCGGGGCCGCCGGGGCCGAGGCCGAGGATGGCGAGGGAGCCGGTCATCGCGGCCGCTGCCGGCCGGGGATGAGGAGGAGGGAGAAGTAGGGGGCGGGGCTGTCGTCGCGTGCCGCCAGCGGCACGGCCTGGCCGCCGGGCATGGTGCCGCGCTCGACATACAGGGCGCGTCCGGTGAGGCCGAGCGTGTTCAGGATGCCGCGCAGGCGGGGCAGGTGGCGGCCGAGCTTCATGATGACGGCGGCATCCGCCGTGCGCAGCCGGGCGGCGAGGCTGTCGCTGTCCAGCGTGGCGGGGAGGACGGTGAGGATGTCGTCGCCATGCACCATGGGGGCCTGGGCCTGCGACCAGCAGCCGGACATGGCGGTGATGCCGGGCACGACCTCGACGCGGTAGCGGTGCCGCAGCCGGTCGAAGGGATACATCGCCGAGCCGTAGAGGAAGGGATCGCCTTCGCAGAGCAGGGCGACGTCGCGGCCGGCATCCAGGTGGGCGGCGATGGTTTCGGCGCAGCGGTCGTAGAAGGCGCCCATCTCGATCAGGTAGCGCGGGTCCTCCACCGAAAGGTCGGTGGTGAAGGGGTAGTCGAAGCGCAGTTCCTCGGCCGCCGGGTTGAGGTGCGGCGTGGCGATGGCGCGGGCATGGCCGGTGCGGCCGCGCTTGGCGAAGAAGCAGAACACCGGCGCGCTGCCCAGCAGCCGCGCAGCCTTCAGCGACACCAGCTCCGGGTCACCGGGGCCGAGGCCGAGGATGTGCAGCGCGCCGCTCATTCCGCTTCGCTCGCCAGCGCGTTGACGGCGGCCACGGCCATGGCGCTGCCGCCGAGCCGGCCTTCCACGATCATCCAGGGAAGCCGGCCGTCTTCCGCCAGCGCCTGCTTGGATTCCATGGCGCCCACGAAGCCGACCGGCACGCCGATGATGGCGGCCGGCGGGGCCGCGCCGCGGTCCAGCAGGTCGAGCAGGTGGAACAGCGCGGTGGGCGCGTTGCCGATGGCGACGACAGCGCCGCGCATCCGCTCGCCCCAGAGTTCCAGCGCCGCCGCCGAGCGGGTGTTGCCGATGCGCCGCGCCAGCTCCGGCACGCCCTCGTCGCCCAGCATGCAGAGTACCTCATTGCCGGCCGGCAGGCGCGGGCGGGTGATGCCGTGCGCGACCATCTTGGCGTCGCAAAGGATCGGCGCGCCGGCCAGCAGGGCATCGCGCGCGGCCTGGGCGAAGCGCGGGTCGAAGCGGATGTGGCGGGCCACCTCCACCATGCCGCAGGCGTGGATGACGCGCACGGCGACGCGTGCTTCCTCGGGCGTGAAGCGGGACAGGTCGGCCTCCGCGCGGATGGTGGCGAAGGACTGGCGGTAGATGGCGGCGCCGTCGCGGATGTAGTCGGTGCGGTCGGTCATGACAGGGCTTCCAGCGCGGCGTCGAGGGTCAGGCCATCCTGTTCCGGCGGCGCGGCGGCGCGGGCATCGCGCGCCACGGCGAAGCCCCGCGCGGTGCCCAGCAGCAGGCGTGGCGCCGGCCCTGGATGCGCGCAGCCTTTGCCGCAGCCCGAGACATGCAGCAAGCCGGGAATGCCGTGCGTGGCGGCCTGGGCGGCGGCGGCGCGGGTTTCGATCCAGCCGCTGGCGCATCCCGGCGCGCCGGTGCAGGCGCGGATGCGCAGGCGCGGGTCATCGGCGTCGGTGATCAGGCCCTCGGGCAGCGCGATGACGCCGGGCAGCAGCAGCGTGCGCCAGGGGGTGAGGCGCAACGTGCCGTCGCCTGTTTCGGCCAAGTCGGCCAGGATCTCCAGCTGCGCGGCCTCCAGCGCGCCGAAGGCGGGGGCGACGCCCAGCGCGCCCGGCAGCCGGCCCACGCTGCGCGGCGCCGGCGGCGCGGGCGGCGCGGGCCGTGGCGCCAGACCCACCGCCCGCAGGATGGCCCCGGCCCCCAGCACCGTGACGGCGTGGCGCATGCGGGGTTCGCTGCGCCCGGCGAACCACTGCGCCAGCCGCGTGGCGGCGGCCGGGATGTCGTCGCAGGACGCCATGGCGCCGCCGACATGGATCTCGCCGGGGCGGGCACCGATGTCGGCCTGCATGGGCAGCGGCAGCAACCCGCCGCCATCCACCACCACGCCGAACTTGGCGGGCAGAACCGGCCATGCACGCATCGCGGCCGCCATCGCCGCCACCAGCGCGGCGGTGCCGGGGTGTAGCGTGGCGTCGACGCCCAGCAGGGGCGGGGCCAGCAGGTTGCGGCCGCGCTCCACCACCGGGTCGGCCGCCGCCAACCCGGCGGCGACCATCGCCCCGGCGAAAGCCCTGGCGCTGGCGGGCGAGAAGCCGCGCGGCTGGAAGTTGGCGCGCTGCGTCAGGTCGATGCGCCCGTTGCCGTGGCGCGCCGCCATGCGGGCCAGCAAGCGTGCATCGGCGGCGCGCAGGCCGGCCGCGGGCGGGCGGACGCGCAGCAGCAGCCCATCGCCGGATTCCATCGGCTCGTGCAGGCTGGGGCACCAGCCGCGCGGCGCGGGGGCGGTCATGGCTTCACGTCGTTGCGGCGCGGGTGCCACAACCCGTCGCGGATCGCCTGGGCAAAGGCGGCGCGCATGCCCTCCAGCGCCGCCGGGTTCTCGCGTGCCAGGAAGTCGCGCACCGGCGGCGTGCCCAGCGTGGCCTCGAAGATCAGCTCGAACTGCCGGTCCAGCCGCGCGGGCAGGGTGGCGGCGAAGGCGTGCAGGCTGTGCAGCGGCCGGGCGATCTCGGCAGCGCCGCGGTAGCCGTGCCGCATCTGGCCGGCGATCCAGGCGGGGTTGGCGGCGCGGCCGCGCACCACGCGCGCTACCTCCTCGGCCAGCGCCCGGGCACGCGGGGCGTCGGGGGTGCTGGTGTCCAGGTGGTACAGCGCGGGGGCGGCGCCCAGCAGGCGGGCGGCGGCGGCGAAGCCACCTTCGTGCGCGGCATATTCGGGGCTGTCCAGCAGGTCCGTTTCGGCATGGTCCTGGGTGTGCAGAAAGGCGTCGGCGCCGCGCAGGCGCTCGGCCAGCCCGGCGGCATCCGGCGCGCCGTCCAGCCCCTCGCCGTATGCGGCCGCCGCGCCGTCCAGCCAGGCCCGCGCGGCGTTCTCCCAGCCCCTTGCGGCAAAGTCGGTATCCAGCCCCGCGCCATAGGCACTGGGCACGGCGCCGAAGACGCGCGTGGTGGCGGTGCGCAGCGCGGCACCGGACAGGCCGCGCGCGGCGGCCGCCAGCGGGTTCCAGTCCGCCGCCTCGTCCCGTTCCGCGATGGCGCGCACCGCCGCATCGAACAGCGCGATCTGTTGCGCGAAGCCATCACGAAAGAAGCCAGAGATGCGCAGCGTGACATCGACGCGCGGATGCTCCAGCTCCGCCAGCGGCAGGACCTCGATGCCCGAAACGCGGGCCGAGCCCGCGTCCCACACCGGCCGCGCGCCCATCAGCATCAGGGCCAGGCAGAAATCCTCGCCGCCGGTGCGCAGCGTGGCGCTGCCCCAAAGGTCCAGCACCACGCGGCGCAGCGGCTCGCCCTGGTCCTGGAGGTGGCGGCGGCGCAGCTCGTCGGCCGCTTTTCGTGCCAGCAGCAGGGCGGATCGGTTGGGCACGGCGCGCGGGTCGACGGCATACAGGTTGCGCCCGGTGGGCAGCACGTCCGCCCGGCCGCGCGTCGGCGCGCCGGAGGGGCCGGGGGGGATGAAGCGCGCGTCCAGCGCCGCCAGCACCGCCGCCTGTTCGGCGACCGCGCTGGCATCCAGCCGCGCCGCGAGGTCCGGCACGCCGGGGCTGGCGGCGTGCAGCGCCCCCAGCAGCGCGTCCCGCCCGGCCGGGGCGCAGCCCAGCACGTGGAGCCCGTCGCGGATCTGCAGTTCCTTGACGTCGCAGAGCCAGGCATCGAGTTTTGCGAGGGTCTCATCCTCGGGAAGACCGTCGGGGATGGCGCTTTCCGCCAGCAACCCCGTTTCGCGCGCGCGCTCCAGGATGCCGTCGCGCAGCAGCGCGGTGCGGCGGGCGTCCAGCCCGTCGGCGGCGGCGTATTCGTCGATCAGCCGCTCCAGCTCGGCGGCCGCGCCATGGCTGCCGGCGGCGCGCAGCGGCGGCGTCAGGTGGCCGATGGTGACGGCGCCGAGGCGGCGGCGGGCCACGGCGGCCTCGCCCGGGTTGTTGACGATGAAGGGGTTGATCACCGGCACGCCGCGCAGCAGCGCGGCGGGGGCGCAGCCGGGACCGGGTGCCGCCGCCTTGCCCGGCAGCCATTCCAGCGAGCCGTGCGTGCCGAGATGCAGCAGCGCATGCGCATCGAATTCCGCCCGCAGCCACAGGTAGAACGCCAGAAAGGCGTGGCAGGGTGGCAGGTTGGGGTCGTGGTAGCTGGCGCGGCGGTCGGCGGCGGTGCCACGGTCCGGCTGCACCGCCAGCAGGATGTTGCCAAGGCGCAGGTGGCGCAGCGTAAAATCCGCGTCCGGCTCGCCCCAGGCTTCGGTCACGGCGTTCTGCAAGGACAGCGGCAAGGTGGCGAACAAGGCTTTGTAGCGCTGCAAGCTCAGCAACGGCGCGGGTTCCGCCACGGTCAACGCCCGCACCAGCGCGGCGGCCTCCTGCGGTTGCGTGTCGTAGCCGGCCTCCTGCCAGTCCCGCAGCAGCGCGGCGGCACTCGCGAAACTGTCCAGCCCCACCGCGTGGCCCACCTGCCCGCTGCCGGCGACGCCGGGATAGTCCGACAGCACCAGCGCCACGCGGCGCGCGGCGGCGGGCGTGGCGCCCAGCCGCGCCCAGCCGGCGGCACGCTCGGCGGCCAGGCGGATGCCGCAGCGGCAGGGGCGCAGCACGGTGGGGCGGAAGTCCAGGCCCGGCAGCGGCGCGGCCTCCGCCTTGAAGCCGATCGCCGCCGTGGGCAGCCGCCCGTCCAGTTCCGGCAGCACCACCTGCATCGCCAGGTCGGTCTGCGACAGCCCGCGCGTGCTGGCCGCCCAGGCTTCCTGCGGCGAGCCGGACAGCACCAGTTGCAACACCGGCACCCCGGCCGCATCCAGCGGCGCGGCGCCCGAGGAAAAGGCCGTGGCGTTCAGCACCACCGCCGGGCGCATCGCCGCCAGCCGCGCCGCCACGAAGCGCGCCGCGTCCGGCTGCTTCAGGCTGGCGGCGAACAGCCCGCACGGGTTCAGGCCATGCGCCGCCAGGGCCTTCGCCAAGTCGCGGTGCGGCGCCACGTCGTCGGCCAGTAGGTGGGAGCGGTAGAACACCAGCGCCACGTCGGGGCCCGCGGCCGTCACGCCGAAGTCGTGGTCGCCGAACTCCGGCAGCGGCGGCGGGTCCTCGGCCGGCGCGGCGCCGAGCCCGCCCGCCTCGGCCGCCACGCGCAGCGCCGCCGCCATCTGCACCGCGCCGCCATGGCGGAAGCAGCGCAGCAGCCGCGCGCGCAGGCCAGGCTCCATGGTGGACATCGCCGCCATGCGCGCGTCGTCGGGGCCATCGCCGGGCAGGACTGCCAGCGGAATCCCCTGCTGGCGGCACAGGCTTTCCACTTCCTCGGCGCCGTAGCGCCAGTAGTCCAGCCCGCCCAGCAGCCGCAGCACGATGACCCGCGCGTGGCCCAGCACCTGCGTGGCATAAAGGTCCACCGACATCGGGTGACGCAGTTGGGCGAGGCTCGCCAGCCGCAGCGCCGGGCGTGGCTCTGGCAGCATCGCCCAGCCCGCCGCCGCCTGCGCCAGGTCGCTGTCGGTGAAGGACAGCAGCACCAGATCCGCCGGCGCGTGGCCGAGATCGACCGCCTCGCCGGCGGCGTCCAGGCTCAGCGTTTCGCGCGGCAGCAGGTGCATCGTGCTACCCGGCGATGGCGGCGGCGATCGCCGCCTTGTCCAGCCCGCTCTGGCCGATCACCACCAGCCGGCCGTCGCGCGCCTCGCCCGCCGCCCAGGGGCGGTCGAAATGGTGGCGGAAGCGCGCGCCCACGCCCTGCACCGCCAGCCGCATCGGCTTGCCCGGCAGACTCGCAAAACCCTTCATGCGCAGCACGTCGAAGCGCGCCGCCACCTCGGCCAGCTTGGCCACCAGCGCCTCGGGGCTCGCCGCCTCCGGCATCGGCACGACGAAGCTGTCGAAATCGTCGTGCTCGTGGTCGTCGGAGCCATCATGGTGCGAGGGGCGGGCGGCGAGGTCGTCCTCCGCCGCCGCGCCGAGGCCGAGCAGCACGGCGATGTCGAGCGCGCCCTCGCGCGCCGCCACCACCTTCACCGCGCGCGGCAACCGTGCCGCGATCTCCGTCCGCAGCCGCGCCAGCGCGGCCTCGTCCAGCAGGTCGGCCTTGTTCAGCACCACGAGGTCGGCGGCGCTGAGCTGGTCCTCGAACACCTCGGCCAGCGGGTTGTCGTGGTCCAGGCTGTCGTCGGCCGCGCGCTGGGCGGCCACGGCCTCCGGGTCGTCGGCGAAGCGGCCCTCGGCCACCGCCGGCCCGTCAACCACCGTGACCACCCCATCGACCGTGACGCGGGAGCGGATGGAGGGCCAGTTGAAGGCCTTGATCAGCGGCTTGGGCAAGGCGAGGCCCGAGGTCTCGATCAGGATGTGCTCCGGCGGCTCGGCGCGGTCCAGCAGCGCCGCCATGGTGGGCAGGAAGTCGTCGGCCACCGTGCAGCAGATGCAGCCGTTGGCCAGCTCCACGATGTTCTCCGCCTCGCAGCCCGGAATGCCGCAGGCGGCCAGCAGGTCGCCATCAATGCCGAGCGAGCCGAACTCGTTGACGATGATGGCGATCCGCCGCCCCCGCGCCTGGGACATCACGTGCCGCACCAGCGTGGTCTTCCCGGCACCCAGAAAGCCGGAAACGATGGTGGCGGGGACCTTGGCGAGGGACTGGCTCATGGAAGCTCCTGCAACGAAGGAATGCGGCCCAGCATGACGGACCGCAGCGAGGCCGGGCGGCGGGACGGCAGCACCGCGCCATGCGCACTGGCCGCATAGGTGGCGCCGTAGGTGACGAGATCGGCGGCGTGCTCCACGCCCAGGCGGCCCAGCAGGTAGCCCCACTTGCCCGGCGCGGTGATGGCGGCGGCGCAGCCCTGCTCGCAGACCGCGAGGCAGGTGACCTCACGCAGCTCCACCGGGCCCCCGGCGGGCAGCGCGGCCGCCACGGCGTCCAGCAGGTCGCGCCCCGGCCGGCGGTCCTCCGGCGCCAGGTCGCGCCCCGCCCGGCAGGTCACGCAGACATGCAGCACCGCCCCGCCCGTTGTTTCCGCTTTCGCCATGCCGCACCTCCGCACGTCCAACGAGGTGCCGACCGCCCGGGCAACCGCCAGGGTCAGCGCCGGGCACGGCGGCCCCACGCTTCAGCCCTCCGGGGCACCCCGCCCGGCGGCTCGGTCTCGATGGGCGATGGCAGGTCTCCTGGCTCACGGATCAAACGCGGGCTGCACGGCCTTCCCGGGGGTGGTGCCCCCAGTGGCGCGAACGGCAGCCTGCTTTCCGCCTACAGTTGCGGGGGCAGCCGCGGCTTGAACACCGCAGTTCCCTTTTCACCCCCCTTTCGGGGAGACCATCGTGGGGCTGGGTTAGGGGTGCGCGGGGGGGTTGTCAAACGCTTCCGGCCCGGCCTTGGCCAGGGGGGCGCCGCCGCCCTGGACCCCCCGCCGGGGTGGCAGTGCCACCCCAGACCCCGCCGTCAGGAAGCATTGGGGGGCTTGAACGACAACACGGGCGCGGGGCCGAAAGCCTAGATTTTTATGGAAAGGCCACCAGCGCTGCACCATGAGTCGCCGAGGGCCAGCGGCCCTCGGGGCGGCAAACAGAGGGCGGGGTCTGGGGTGGCACTGCCACCCCAGCGGGGGTCCAGGGGGCAGTGCCCCCTGGCCACGCCCGCAATCTCAGGCCGCCGTATCGCGAAAATAGGGCTCCACGGTGCCCGTCACCTTCATCGTCAGCGGGCGGCCCTTGCGGTCCATGGCCTTGCCCACCGCCAGCCGCACCCAGCCTTCGCTGACGCAGTATTCCTCGACGTTGGTCTTTTCCACGCCCTTGAAGCGGATGCCGATGCCGCGCTCCAGGATCGCCTCGTTGAAGAACGGGCTGGCGGGGTCGTTGGAAAGGCGGTCGGGCGGGGTGGTGGCGTCGGACATGGCGGGGGCTCCTGGGCTGTCTGCGGGGGTGATAGCCAGCCGGGGCGGCTTTCGGCTAGTCCTGGCTGGCATGAGCATCACCCTGGTCCTCGGCGGCGCGCGTTCCGGCAAGTCGCGCCATGCCGAGGCGCTGCTGGCCCCGCACCCCACGCCCTGGACCTACATCGCCACGGCCGAGGCCTGGGACGACGAGATGCGCGCCCGCATCGCCGAGCACCAGGCACGGCGGGACGCGCGCTGGCGCACCGTCGCGGCGCAGCTGGACCTGCCGGCGGCGCTGGCCGGCGCGGGGCCGGCCCTGGTGGATTGCCTGACCTTGTGGCTGACCAACCTGATGCTGGGCGGGCACGACGTGGCGGCGGCGACAACGGCGCTGGAGAGTGCTCTAGCCGCGCGCCTGGCGCCCACGGTGCTGGTGGCCAACGAGGTGGGGCTGGGCATCGTGCCCGATACCAAGCTGGGGCGGGCCTTCCGCGATGCGGCGGGGGTGCTGAACCAGCGCATCGCGGCGCGGGCGGACCATGTGCATTTCATCGCGGCCGGGCTGCCGCTGCTGCTGAAGGGAAAGCTGCCGTGAGCGAGGAGGAAGCCGCGCGCCATCGCGAGAAGATGGCCAGGCGCAAGACGGTGCAGGATGCGGAGGTGGCGGGCAAAACCATCGAGAAGGGCCTGCTGATGGTCCACACCGGCAAGGGCAAGGGCAAGAGCACGGCGGCCTTCGGGCTGGCGTTGCGCATGCTGGGGCGCGGCCGGCCGGTGGGGGTGGTGCAGTTCATCAAGGGCGCCTGGAGCACCGGCGAGCGCGCGCCGCTGGAAGCCATGCCGGGCCTGGAATGGCACAGCATGGGCGAGGGCTTCACCTGGGAAACGCAGGACCGGGAGCGCGACGTCGCCGCGGCGCAGCGCGCCTGGGAGAAGGCCATGGCGCTGATGGCGCGCCCGGGGCTGGGCCTGCTGGTGCTGGACGAGGTGTGCATCGCCCTGCGCTACGACTACCTCGACACCGCCGCGGTGGTGGCGGCGCTACAGGCGCGGCCGCCAGGGCTGCACGTGGTGGCGACGGGGCGCAACGCGCCGCCGGCGCTGGTCGAGGCCGCCGACCTGGTGACCGAGATGGCGCTGGTGAAACACCACTTCGCGCAGGGCGTGAAGGCGCAGGAAGGGATCGAGTTCTGACCGCACGCGCCATCATGCTGCAAGGCACCGGCAGCAGCGTCGGCAAATCCCTGCTGGTGGCGGGGCTGGCGCGGGCGCTGGTGCTGCGCGGGCTGCGGGTGCGGCCGTTCAAGCCGCAGAACATGTCCAACAACGCCGCCGTGACACCCGGCGGCGGCGAGATCGGCCGGGCGCAGGCGTTGCAGGCCCGTGCCGCCCGCGTGGCGCCCTCGGTGCACATGAACCCGGTGCTGCTGAAGCCGCAAAGCGAGACCGGCGCCCAGGTGGTGGTGCAGGGCCGCGTGCATGCCACGGCGCGGGCGCGCGAATACCAGGCGATGAAGCCCTCGCTGATGCCCTTCGTGCTGGAAAGCTTCGCGCGAATGCGGGCCGAGGCCGACATCGTGCTGGTGGAAGGCGCCGGCTCGGCCTCCGAGATCAACCTGCGGGCCGGCGACATCGCCAACATGGGCTTCGCCCGCGCGGCGGGGGTGCCGGTGGTGCTGGTGGGGGATATCGACCGCGGCGGCGTGATCGCCAGCCTGGTCGGCACCCACACCGTGGTGGCGCCGGAAGACCGCGCGATGATCCGCGGCTTCATCGTCAACCGCATGCGCGGCGACCTGTCGCTGTTTGCCGATGGCATGACCGGCATCACCGAACGGACCGGCTGGGCGCCACTGGGGCTGGTGCCGTTCTTCGAAAACGCCCGCCGCCTGCCGGCCGAGGATGCCGAGGACCTGCGCGACGCGCTGCCGCCGCGCCGGCCGGGCAAGCCCTGCGTCGCCGTGCCGCTCTTGCCACGCATCTCCAACTTCGACGACCTGGACCCGCTGGCGGCCGAACCGGGCCTGGACCTGCGGCTGCTGCGCCCCGGCCAGCCAGTGCCGGCCGAGGCGGCGCTGGTGATCCTGCCAGGATCGAAAGCCACCATCGCCGACTTGGCGGCCCTGCGGCGGGAAGGCTGGGATACCGACATCCTGGCCCATCGCCGGCGCGGCGGCGCGGTGCTGGGGCTGTGCGGCGGGTTCCAGATGCTCGGCCAGCGGATCGACGACCCCGAGGGCATCGAGGGCCCCCCCGGCGCGGTGCAAGGCCTGGGACTGCTGGAGATCGAGACGATGCTGGCCGGCGACAAGCGGCTGGAGGCGGTGACCGGCGAAAGCATCGCCGACGGCGTGGCCTTCAGTGGCTACGAGATGCATATCGGCCGCACGGCGGGGCCGGACACGGCGCGCCCGGTGCTGCGGTTGACGGATGGCCGGCTGGACGGCGCGGCATCGGCCGACGGGCTGGTCAGTGGCACGTATGCGCATGGGCTGTTCGGCCACGATGCGCAGCGCGCGGCATGGCTGGCGCGACTGGGTGCGGATGCGGCACCACGGAACCACGATGCGGAGGTGGAAGCGGTGCTGGACGCGCTGGCGGCGCATCTGGAGCAGCATGTCGATATCGATGCGCTGCTGGCACTGGCAGGCTAAGTGCAAGACGGGCGGGGCATCGCTGCCCCGCCCGGTTGGCCATCAATCGGCGGTGCCGCCACTGACATCGTTGCTGAAGTGGCCGCACCAGTCGTCGGAAGACACCACCGGCCACAGGCCATGCGCCTCGGCGCTCGGCTGCGTCACCGGCGGGTTGTAACGGCACAGGCCGTCCTCGGCCTGCGGCTTGTTGGCGTGGCTGTCAAAGAACTTGCACTTGGTGCAGGCGACATCGGTGTGCTGCGCGAGGGACATATTGAAGCTCCTGTGTCGATAGACTGACGATGTAAGCCCACAATGCCGCCGGAAGTTCCCGAAGCCAAGTATTATTTCACGATTTCTCTAAGTGATACTAATTCTCAACTTCAAAATGACTGAGAATTAGTCTCAATCGCCAGTATGAGCGATGGCTTGTCATGACGAGGCAGCAGAGGCCCGGTGAACATGCCCCTTCACGACCCTTCGCGTTTACGCCCCCCACGCCCTCGAAAGATTGGACGTGGACGTTGCGCGACACGCTGGAAGGCCGTGCATCCGAAGACTCAGCAAAAAGAAGTTGGGGGCTCGGGGGAATTCTTTCCCCCGACCTTCTCCCCCGCCGCCGCTATTCCTTCACCGCCCCGGTAAGCGACGAGACGTAGTAATCCACGAAGAAGGAATAGAAGATCGCGACCGGCAGCGAGCCGAGCAGCGAGCCCGCCATCAGCGCGCCCCACTGGTAGACGTCGCCCTGCACCAGCTCCGTCAGGATCGCGACCGGCACGGTCTTGTTCTCGGACGACGAGATGAAAGCCAGCGCGTAGATGAACTCGTTCCAGGACAGCGTGAAGGAAAAGATGCCCGCGCTGATCAGCCCCGGCACGGCCAGCGGCAGCGTGATCTGCCGCAGGATCTGCAGGCGGGACGCGCCGTCGATCAGCGCGCATTCCTCCAGCTCGTAGGGGATCGACTTGAAGTAGCCGATCAGCAGCCAGGTGCAGAACGGGATCAGGAAGGTCGGATAGGTCAGGATCAGCGCGAAGGGGCTGTCGAACAGCCCGACCTGGAAGACCAGCGTCGCCAGCGGGATGAACAGGATCGACGGCGGCACCAGGTAGGCGATGTAGATGGCGAGCCCCACATAGGCGGAGCCCTTGAAGCGCAGCCGCTGGATGGCATAGGCCGCCAGCACGGATGCGAACAGCGAGATGACCGTCGCGCAGATCGCGATCAGCATCGTGTTGAACAGCCAGTGCGGGTAGCTGGTCTCGAACAGCAGCTTGCGGATGTTGTCGAGCGTCGGGTTCACCACCCAGAACGGGCTGTAGGTCTTGTAGTCGTAGAGCTCCGCGTTCGGTTTGAACGTCGTGATCGTCATCCAGTAAAAAGGAAACAGCAGGATGAAGACGAAGCACAGCATGGGCAGGTAGACAGTCACCACCCGCCGCTGGCCGGATTGCCAGGACAGCGCGGCGCCGTCGTCGGTGGAGGCGGCTTTACTCATTGTCTTCCCCCTGCTGCCACTTGCGGCGCGACAGCGCGAAGTAGCTGAACAGCGTGGCCAGGATCAGGAACGGGATCATCGACACGGCGATCGCGGCGCCCTCGCCCAACTGCCCGCCGGGGATGCCGCGCTGGAAGGCCAGCGTCGCCATCAGATGCGTGGAGTTGATCGGCCCACCGCGGGTGATGGCGTAGACCAGCTGGAAGTCCGTGAAGGTGAAGAGCACGGAGAAGGTCAGCACCACCGCCAGGATCGGCATCAGCAGCGGCGCCGTGATGCGCGTGAAGCGCTGCCAGGACGAGGCGCCATCCAGCAGCGCGGCCTCGTAGAGCGAGGGCGAGATGGTTTGCAGCCCGGCGAGCAGGCTGATGGCGACAAAGGGAATGCCGCGCCAGACATTGGCGAAGACCAGCGACCACCGCGCCGCCCAGGGCGTGCCGAGGAAGTCGATGTAGTGGTCCAGCAGCCCGAGCTTGTCCACCAGCACATAGGAGATGATGGAGAATTGCGCGTCGAAGATCCACCAGAAGGCGATGGCGGACAGCACCGTCGGCACGATCCAGGGCAACAGGATGATGGCGCGCAGAAGCGACTTGAACGGCAGGTTCTCGTTCAGCAGCAGCGCCAGCCACAGGCCGAGCGCGAACTTCAGTGCCGTGGCCACGCCGGTGTAGAACACGGTATAGAACACCGCGCCCCAGAACACCCTGTCGTACCAAAGGGATTCGAAGTTCTCCAGGCCGATGAACACGCCGCCGCGGCCGATATGCGTGTCGGTGAAAGCCAGCCAGATGCCAAGTCCCAGCGGATAAGTGAGGAACACCGCCAGCAGCCCCAGCGCCGGTGTCAGGCAGGCGACGACCAGAAAGGCCTTGTTGTCGAACAGCCGTGCCAGCCAGCCCTGCTTCACCTGCGGGCGCCGCCAGTTGGTCACGGGTCCAGTGGTCGTGGTCCCAGCGGAACTTACGGACATGATTCAGGATTCCTGCAGCCAGGCCGTGGGAGATTTCCCACGGCCGGCACGGCGTCAGCGATAATAGCGGCGGGCGCGGCGCTCGGCCTCGCGCACCGCTTCCTCCGGCGTCGATTGGCCGGAGGAAGCGGCGGCGAACATCTGCACCACCACGTAGTCGGCCGCGACGGAACCCGAGGCCTGGCTGATCGGCCCCTTGTAGCCGGACCAGAACTCCACCGTGTTGGTGTCGCGGTAGACCGCCAGCTTCGGGTCGCCCTTCCACACCTCGCTTTCGGCGTAAGCGGCCAGCGGGTGCGACCAGTAGCCGCCGCAGCCGGTCAGCCAGGCGTCATACTGCGGCGCCTCCATCATGTAGCGCAGGTATTCCTTGGCGGCGTTGGGATAGCGCGAATGCTTGAACACCAGCGCGTTCAGCAGCAGCACGTTCTCCGCCATCTTGCCGCCGGGCGCGAGCGGCATGCGCGCCATGGTGGTGTCTTCCGCGATGGCGGCGGTCTTGGGGTCGTTCTTCAGCGAGAAGTACATGGAGACGCCGTTCTGCGTCAGCCCGATCTCGCCCGCCGCATAGGCGCGGTTGTTGTTGATGTCGCCCCAGCCCAGCGTGCCCGGAATAAAGGTCTGGTACAGCTCCTTGGCATAGTTCAGCGCGGCGATGGTCTGCGGGGTGTTGATCGCGACCTTGCCGGCTTCGTCGACCACCATGCCGCCGTGGCTCCACAAGAGCCAGTTGCAATAGGCGTTGCCGTCGCCCACCGCGTTGCCCAGCGCGAAGCCGACCGGGTGGCCGTTCTTCTTCAATCCCTGGCAGGCCTTGAGAAAGCCGGCATGGTCGGTCGGCAGCGTGTCGAAGCCCGCTTCCTTGAGCCACGACGTGCGATACACGCAGGGACCGCCTGAGCCGCCCATCGGCAGCGCGATCCACTGTTCCGTGCCCCACTTCTTGCCGAAGCGCTGCGGCAGCGCCAGCCAGCCGCCGTATTTCTGGCCGAGGTAGCTGGCGAGCTCCGTGAGGTCCAGCACCTTGTCGGAATAAATGTGCGGGTCGTCCGCCCAGGCCACCACCACGTCCGGCCCCGCGCCGGTGTTGGCGGCCACCGCCGTCTGCGGCCGTAAATCCTCCCACCCCGCGAAGTCGACGCGCACCTGCACGCCGGTTTCCTGCGTGAACTTCGCGGTGTTGGCACGGAACACCGTCTCGTCGGCATCGACGAACTTGGTGGGGCGCAGCACGCGCAGCGTCGCCCCCTGCTCGATCGGCTGGCGCGGCGGCTGCACATCGGCCATCGGGATGGCGGCGCGGGCGGCGCCGGGCAGCAGCCCGGCGGCCAGCGCCCCGGCACCGAGCCCCAATGCGCCACGGCGGGTCAGGTCAAACATGCTCGTCATTCCTCCTGCTGGGGCGCGGGTTTTTCTGGTGCGCCCATTCTCGGTTGGATCAGTGCAGCCGCTGCCCCGTTTCACCATGGAACAGATGCGCCTGCGCCGGGTCCGGCATCACATGGATCCGCTCGCCGACACGGGCGCCGATGCGCTCACGGAAGGCACCCACCACCACGGCCTCGCCGCTGCGGCCGGTGACCTGGGTTTCCGACCCCGTCGGCTCGATCAGCGTGATGGTGACCGGCACGCCATTGTCGGTCAGCAGCAGGTGCTCCGGGCGGAAACCATAGGTGGCGCGCTGCCCCTCGGTGGCCTTGGCACCGGCCGGCAGGGGCCAGCTCGCGGCGCCGCCATCGGGCTGAAAGGCACCTTGCGTCACCACGCCCTTCAACAGGTTCATGGCCGGCGAGCCAATAAACCCCGCAACAAACACGTTGGCCGGGCGGTCGTAGAGCTCCAGCGGCGCGCCGATCTGCTCCACGTGGCCGCCATGCATCACCACGATCTTGTCGGCCATGGTCATGGCCTCGATCTGGTCGTGCGTGACGTAGATCGTGGTAGTCTTCAGCCGCTGGTGCAGGTCCTTGATCTCCGCGCGCATCTGCACGCGCAGCTTGGCGTCCAGGTTGCTCAGCGGCTCGTCGAACAGGAACACCTGGGGGTGGCGCACGATGGCGCGGCCCATCGCCACGCGCTGCCGCTGGCCGCCCGAAAGCTGGCGCGGATAGCGGTCCAGCATCGCTTCCAGCCCCAGGATACGCGCGGCGCGCAGCACCTCGCTGTCCATGACGTCCTTGGGTGCCTTGGCCAGCTTCATGGAGAAGGCCATGTTGTCGCGCACCGTCATGTGCGGGTACAGCGCGTAGTTCTGGAAGACCATCGCGATGTCACGGTCCTTGGGCGGCACGTCGTTCACCACCCGCCCGCCGATGGAAACGTCGCCGCCCGAGATGTTCTCCAGCCCCGCGATCATGCGCAGCAGCGTGGACTTGCCGCAGCCGGACGGCCCGACCAGCACCACGAACTCGCCATCCTCGATGCCGACATTCACGCCATGCAGGATGGCGGTGCTGCCGAAGCTCTTGCGAACGTCACGAATCTGGACGGTCGCCATTCACACGACCCCATGCGGGCATGCGCGCCCGTTTGCGCAATGGCGCATCTGTCCTGAACTCCCTCAGCCGCCTGCTTCGCGCAGGCTTGTGCCAGGAGCCTAGGCATTCCTTCGCAGCGCTGGCAACAGCACAGTTCCGAAAGCCGGAACAAAGCGAAGGCCCCCCGTGGCGGGCCGAAATTCCGATGCGCCGGGCGGCCTCAGCCGAGCAGCAGCGCCGCTCCCCAGGCCAGGGCGATCAGCTGCATCCGGCAGGCCAGGCGAAACAACGCCAGGGCGCGGCGCAGGTCCTCCACCGTCGCCGCCGCGCGGCCATGGCCCATCCAGCCATCATCCACCACCGCCTCGCCATACATGCGGGGGCCGGCCAGCCGCAGCCCCAGCGCCCCGGCCATCGCCGCTTCCGGCCAGCCGGCATTGGGCGAGCGGTGCCGCCCGGCGTCGCGCCACACCGCCCGCGCCGCATCGCCCACGCTGGCCCCCGGCGTCATCGCCGCCGCCAGCCCGATCCACAGCGCGGACAGCCGCGACGCCGGCAGGTTGATCACGTCGTCCAGCCGCGCCGCCGCCCAGCCAAAGGCCGCGTGCCGCGGGGTGCGGTGGCCGATCATGCTGTCGGCGGTATTGACCGCCTTGTAGAACAGCATCCCCGGCAGCCCGCCCAGCAGGCCCCAGAACACGGGCGCCACGATGCCATCGGAAAAATTCTCCGCCAGGCTTTCCGTTGCCGCGCGCACCACGCCGGCCTCGTCCAGGCTGGCCGGGTTGCGGCCGACGATCAGGCTCACCGCCGCCCGGCCGCCGTCCAGCCCGCCTTCCTCCAACCCGGTGGCCACGGCCGCCACGTGCTCGTGCAGGCTGCGCTGCGCCGGCAGGCTGGCCGCCAGCACCGCCAGCACGCCGATGCCGGCCCACCCCAGCGGCAACAGCGCCGCCTGCAACGCCACGGCGGGCAGCACGACCACCGCCAGCAGCCCCAGCAGCGCCACCACCCCCCAGGCGCGCCTGGCGGCCGGCAAGGCCGCCTCGCGGTTCAGGGTGCGGTCCAGCCGGCCGATCAGCGCGCCGATCCAGACCACGGGGTGGCGGACCAGCCGGAACAGCCACGGCGGATAGCCCGCCAGGGCTTCGAGCAGCAGCGCGCCGGTGGTGATCAGGAGCATGGTGGTCATGGGGATCGCCGGCTTTCGGGGCGGGGAGGAAGGTTGGGGGAAGGAATTCCCCCAAGCCCCCTTCTTTTTTCTGTCTGGTATCTGGGGGTGGCCGTGAAGGCGGAGTGCCCCACCTGTCGGAGATATTAGAATACTGATTTTACTGGAGATATTCTCCGCGGGGCGGGGGGCTTTCATGGAAAAAGAAGACGGGGTCTGGGGGAATTCCTTCCCCCAGCCTTGCTCCCTCACCCCATCCGGATGATCCGCGCCAGCGCCCCCACATGCTCCGGCGGCGTCGGCGGCACAATGCCGTGTCCCAGATTGAACACGAAGGGCCGCCCGCGCATCGCCGCCAGCAGGGCGCGCGCCTCGGCCTCCATGGCCTCGCCGCCGGCGACCACCACCTGCGGGTCCAGGTTACCCTGCAGGGTGATGCCGGGGGGCACGTTGGCCACGGCCCAGCGGGGGTCCATGCCCGTGTCCATGGCGACCGTGCCGACGCCCACGCGCGCGGCGTATTCCGGCAGCAGCGGCCCCGCCAGGCGCGGAAAGCCGATCAAGGGGATGTCGGGCCGCACCTTGCGGATGGCGCGCACGATGGCGGCGCTGGGCTCGATGCTCCAGCGGCGGAACTGGTTGGGGGGCAGCAAGCCGGCCCAGCTGTCGAACAGCATCAGCGCCTCGGCCCCGGCATCGGCCTGGGCGAGCAGGTATTCCACCGTCGCATCCACCAGCAGCCGGATCAGCTTGCCGAACAGCACCGGGTCGCCATAGGCCATGCGGCGCGCATGGGCGAACTCGCCCCCGCCTTTGCCTTCGACCATGTAGCAGGCGACCGTGAAGGGGCTGCCGGCGAAACCGATCAACGCGGCCTTGGGCGCCTCGGCCGCCAGGCCGGCGCTGACGCGGGATACCGTCTCGATGATCGAGGCGATCTTCCCCCTGAGCATGGAGGGGTCGAGCCGCGCAAAGGCCTCGGCATCGCGGACCGGCTCCAGCAGTGGGCCCTCACCCTCGGCATAGCGCAGCCCCTGCCCCAGCGCCCAGGGCACCATCAGGATGTCGCTGAACAGGATGGCGCCGTCCATGCCAAAGCGGCGCAGCGGCTGCAGCGTCACCTCCGCCGCCAGTGGCGGGTTGTTGCACAGCGAGATGAAGTCGCCGGCCTGGGCGCGGAGCTGCCGGTATTCCGGCAGGTAGCGCCCGGCCTGGCGCATCAGCCAGAAGGGGGGCGGCCAGACGGCCTCGCCGGCCAGGGCGCGCAGGAGGGGCTTTTGCACAGGGTCCATGGGCCCTCTTTCATAGAAAAAGAGTCTTTAAGAAAAGTGGGGGGGTAGATAGGCCCTGTGGATAAGTAGGACGCATTCGGCGGCGCTTTTCATCCACAGCTTCCTCCACAGCGCGACTCGGAAGGAAAAGCGAGACATTCCTTAGGGTTGAGGGGGTTATGGTTGATTCGAACCGACCGTTCCCATGTTTTTTCCCCCAGGGGCATCAAATGTGGATTCGCTCCCCGATTCACCCAGGGGTGCGATCCGGGGCTTGCGGTTGTCCCCAATTTCCACCTCCATCCCCGCTCTTCCCACAGCCGCCCATAGCCCGCCCAGTGGCGGAAACCGGGGACCGATGCCGCACCGCACGATCAACCTGCACCTTGTCTCGGACAGCACCGGGGAAACGCTGAATTCCATGGCGCGCGCCGTGCTGTCGCGCTTTCCCGACTCGCACGTCATCCACCACCGCTGGTCCCTGGTGCGCTCCCGCTTTCAGCTGGAACAGGTGCTGGAAGGCATCAAGGCGGAGCCGGGGCCGGTGATGTTCACGCTGGTCGACCGCTCGCTGCGCCATTCGCTGGAAGAGGTCTGCAAGCAGATGGACGTCGCCTGCCTGTCGGTGCTGGACCCGGTGATCGACCTGCTGCAGGCCCAGCTGGGCGAGCAGGCGCGCGAGAAGCGCGCCGCCCAGCATGTCATGGACGCCGACTACTTCCGCCGCATCGACGCCATGCACTACGTGCTGGCGCATGACGACGGCCAGGGCGTGGCCGGCATCGAGGAAGCCGACTGCGTGATGGTCGGCGTGTCCCGCTCCTCCAAGACGCCCACCTGCTTCTACCTGGCCAACCGCGGCATCAAGGCCGCCAACGTGCCCATCGTCCCCGGCGCCACCCTGCCCACGGAGCTGGAGGACCCCCCCTGCCCCGTGATCGGCCTGACCATCGACGTGGGCGCGCTGATCGACATCCGCCGGCACCGGCTCAAGATCATCGGCGCCGGCGGCGTGCGGCAGGACACCAACGACTACATCGACCACGAGGCGGTGAAGGCCGAGATCCTGGCCGCCCGCCGCCTTTGCACCGCGCGCGGCTGGCCCGTCATCGACGTCACCCGCCGCTCCATCGAGGAAACGGCGGCCACCGTGCTGCAACTGATGGAAGCCTGGCACGCCCGCCGCGGCGGCCACGCCCCCACCCCCGGCAGCATCGGCGTATGAGCCTGATCACCCCCGGCGCCCCGCCCCTGGTGCTGGCTTCCTCTTCCACGACCCGCGCCGCCTTGCTGCGGGCCGCCGGCCTGCCCTTCGCGGCGCAGCCCGCCGCGGTGGACGAAGACAGCCTGAAGCAGGCCGCCCAGGCGGAGGATATCCCCCCCGCCGATGCCGCCGTGCTGCTGGCCGACGCCAAGGCCGAGCGCATCGCCCGCCGCCTGCTGCGCGACAACACGGATGCCCTGGTGATCGGTGCCGACTCCCTGCTGGTCTGCGAAGGCCGGTGGTTCGACAAGCCCGAGGGGCTGCGCGGCGCACGCGCCCAGCTCCAGGCCCTGCGCGGCCGCACCCACGAGCTGATCTCGGCCGTGGTCTGCTGGCGCCACGGCGCGCGCATCTGGCACCACGCCGCCACTTGCCGCCTGACGATGCGCGAGTTCTCCGATGACTTCCTCGACGCCTACTTGGCGGCCGAGGGCGAGGCGGTGACCCACTCGGTCGGCGTCTACCGGCTGGAAGGGCTGGGGATGCACCTGTTCCGGAATGTCACCGGGGAACACGCGGCGATCCTGGGGCTGCCCATGCTGCCGCTGATCGACTTCCTGCGGCAACATGGGGTGGTGGTGCGCTGAGATGGCCGGCCGTGGCCAGGGGGGGCGCCGCCCCCCTGGACCCCCCGCTGGGGTGGCAGTGCCACCCCGGACCCCGCCGGGAGAAAGCATTCGGGCCTCGGGGATTGGGCGCGACGCGACGGCAAACCGGGATTTCATAAAAATTTCCGCCTGCGGCCCGGTGCCCACTGCGGCTGAAAGCTCCAGAATGCTTTCTGATGCCGGGGTCTGGGGTAGCTCAGCCACCCCAGCGGGGGTCCAGGGGGCAGCGCCCCCCTGGCCAACGCCTCAGCCCGCGCGCTTCCGCTCGATCGCGTCCCAGATCGCCTTCTCCAAGTGCACGCCGTCGAAGCGCGCCACTTCCTGCAGGCCGGTGGGCGAGGTGACGTTGATCTCCGTCAGGTAATCCCCGATCACGTCGATGCCGACGAAGATCATGCCCCGTTTCTTGAGTTCCGGCCCGATGCGGGCGCAGATCTCGCGGTCGCGCGGCGTCAGCGCCACCTGTTCCGGGCGGCCGCCGACATGCATGTTGGAGCGGCTTTCGCCCGCCGCCGGCACGCGGTTGATGGCGCCCAGCGGCTCGCCGTCGATCAGGATGATGCGCTTGTCGCCCAGCCGCACGGCGGGGACGTATTGCTGGATCATCAGCGGCTCGCGCGAGCGTTCGGCGAAGAGCTCCAGCAGGGAGTTGACGTTGCTGTCGTCGGGCCGCAGGTGGAACACGCCGGCGCCGCCGTTGCCGAACAGCGGCTTGACGATGATGTCGCCGTGCTTCTCGCGGAAGCGCCGCACCTCGGCCGGGTCGTGGGTGATCATGGTGTCCGGCATCAGCTCCGGGAATTCCATGACGAATAGCTTTTCGGGCGCGTTGCGCACGCTGGCGGGGTCGTTCACCACCAGGGTCTTGGGGTGGATCATCTCCAGGATGTGCGTGGCGGTGATGTAGGCCATGTCGAAGGGCGGGTCCTGGCGCATCAGCACCACGTCCATGGTGGACAGGTCGACCTCCCGCGCCTCGCCGAGCGTGAAGTGGTTGCCCTTCTCGCGGCGCACCTCCACCGGCTGCACGCGGGCGCGCACGGTGCCGGAATGCAGGGTCAGGTCGCGCACGTGGTAGTGCCACAGGCTGTGGCCGCGGCTTTGCGCCTCCAGCATCAGCACGAAGGTGCTGTCGCCGTCGATGTTGATGCTCTGGATCGGGTCCATCTGGACCGCGACCTGCAAGGCACGTGTCATGGGAAGTCCTTGGTTCGGGGTAGCGCGTCGCTGGTAGTGGTGGCATCGCGGGGGCCGGATGACCAGGGGGGCCGTTACTGCTGGGCGTTGACCGGCGCCGCCCGCCGGCGGCATGCAGGCAGGCATGACCGACGATGCGACGACCTCCCTTGGGCTGATCACCGGCAAGGCGCGGCTGGCCGGCGTGCTGGGCTGGCCGGTGTCGCATTCCCGCTCCCCCCGCCTGCACGGCTTCTGGCTGCGGCGGCACGGCATCGACGGCGCCTACCTGCCGCTGCCCGTGGCGCCGGAAGGGTTCGAGGCGGCGGTGCGCGGGCTGGTGGCGCTGGGCTTCCGCGGCGCCAATGTCACCATCCCGCACAAGGAGGCCGCCTTCGCGCTGTGCGACGCGGTGGACGAGGCCGCCCGCCGCATGGGCGCGGTCAACACCCTGGTGTTCGAGGAGGGCCGCATCCTCGGCTCCAACACGGACGGCTTCGGCTTTCTGCAAAGCATCGCCGAGCAGGCCCCGGGCTGGGCTGCGGCGGACGGCCCGGCCGTGCTGTTGGGCGCCGGCGGCGCCGCGCGGGCCATCGGCAGCGCGTTGCTGGATGCCGGCTGCCCCCGGCTGATCCTGGTCAACCGCAACGTGGCGCGGGCCGAGGCGCTGGCGAAGGCGCTGGGCGGCCCCGTCTCGGTCGCGGCCACGCCGCCGCTGGCGGGCGCGGCCCTTCTGGTCAACGCCACCAGCCTCGGCATGGTCGGCCAGCCGCCGCTGGCGATCGACCTCGCTCCCCTGCCCGGCCATGCCGTGGTGGCGGATGCCGTCTACGTGCCACTGGAAACGCCGCTGCTGGCCGCCGCCCGGGCGCGCGGGCTGCGCGCGGTGGATGGGCTGGGCATGCTGCTGCACCAGGCGCGCCCCGGCTTCGCCCGCTGGTTCGGCACGATGCCCGAGGTGGACGCGGCGCTGCGCGAGGTCGTCGCCGCCGATATTCCCCGCACGGCATGAAGGGCTGTCCCCCGACGGGTCGCGTTGCAGGAAGGTTGGGGAAAGAATCCCCCGAGCCCCTTCTTTTTTCTGATTCATCTTCGGTTGCGCCATTGGCACGCTTCCGCCCTGGCGCCCCGCCCCCATGGCCGGAACCGAAGAACAGACAGAAAAAAGGAGTGGGTTTGAGGGAGTTCACTCCCCCAACCTTCCGCTGCCCTCCAGAGAAGACAACATGATCGTCTGGGGCCTCACCGGCGGCATCGGCATGGGCAAGTCCACGGCCACCGCCCTGCTGCGCCGCCGCCATGTGCCGGTGTTCGACGCCGATGCCACGGTGCATGCCCTGCAAGGGCGCGGCGGCCGCGCCGTGCCCCGCATCGCCGCCGCCTTTCCCGGCACCACCCGCGACGGCGCCGTGGACCGCGAGGCGCTGCGCCGCGCCGTGCTGGGCCACCCCGCCGCGCTGCGCCGGCTGGAACGGCTGATGCACCCGCTGGTGCGCGCCGAGGAACGCCGCTTCCTGGCCGCCGCGCGCCGCCGCCGCCGGCCGCTCGCGGTGCTGGACATCCCGCTGTTGATGGAAACCGGCGGCGAGCGGCGCTGCGACGCCGTGCTGGTGGTGTCCGCCCCCGCCGCCACGCAGCGCGCCCGCGTGCTGGCCCGCCCCGGCATGACGCCGGAGCGCTTGGCCGCCATCCTGAAGCGCCAAACGCCCGACCCGCTGCGCCAGCGCAGAGCGGACCACCTGATCCGCACCGGGCTGTCCCGCCACGCCACGCGCCGGCAACTGCTGGCGCTGCTGGCCCGCGCACCCTAGATCACCCGCATGCAGCCCCGCACCGAACGCTCCATCATCCTGGACACCGAAACCACCGGCCTCGACCCCGCGACTGGCGACCGCGTGCTGGAAGTGGCGGCGGTGGAGCTGATGAACCTGGTGCCCACCGGCCGCAGCTTCCACGTGCTCATCGACCCCGAGCGCGACGTGCCGGAGGAAGCCAGCCGCATCCACGGCTTCACGCGGGAGATGCTGCTCGGCAAGCCGAAATTCGCCGAGATCCTGCCGGGCCTGCTGGCCTTCCTGGCCGAGGACCCGGTGATCGCCCACAACGCGGTGTTCGACTTCAACTTCCTGGACCACGAGTTCAAGCGCGCTGGGCAGGCGCCCATCCCCCGCACCCGCATGGTCGATACGCTGGTGATGGCCAAGAAGCGCTTTCCTGGCCTGCCCAACAGCCTGGACGCGCTGTGCCGGCGCTACGGCATCGATAACTCTATGCGCACCTCGCACAACGCGCTCCTGGACGTGCAGCTGCTGGCGCAGGTCTACTTGGAGCTGATGGGCGGCAAGCAGCCCGGCCTGGAACTGGCCGGCAACCGCGCCGCCGCCAGCCACGCCCCGGTGCTGCTGGACGCCGCGCCGGTGGTCCGCACGCCACGGCCGATCACGCCCTCGGCCGATGAACTGGACGCGCATGCGGCATTTCTGGGGAAGCTCAAGGAGCCGATCTGGCGGGCGCTGGACTGAGATGGTGACCAGGAGGCGCTGCCCCCCTGGCCGACGCCTGTCAAAGCAGCTTCAGAACTTCCACCCGGTATGGATCGCCACGATCCCGCCCGTCAGGTTCTGCCACTTCACGCGCTCGAAGCCGGCGCGCTCCATCATCCCCGCCAGGGTCGGCTGGTCCGGGAACATGCGGATGCTTTCGGCCAGGTACTGGTAGCTGTCCGCATCGTTAGCGATGCGCGCGCCGATGGCGGGCAGCACCTTGAAGGACCAGGTGTCGTAGACCGGCTTCAGCGCCTCGACCTCCAGGCTGGAGAACTCCAGCACGCACATCCGCCCGCCCGGGCGCAGCACGCGGAAGCCTTCGCGCAGCACCGCATCCTTGTCCGTGCAGTTGCGCAGGCCGAAGGCCATGGACACGCGCTCCACGCTGCCGGACGGCAGCGGGATCTTCTCCGCGTCGCAGCAGATGAAGTCGAGGCCCTCGACCATGCCCTTCTGCAGCGCGCGGCCCTGGCCGACGCCCAGCATGGCGGCGTTGATGTCCGCCAGGATCACTTTCTTCGCACCGCGCTTCTTGGCCAGGAACGCCACGTCCCCGGTGCCGGCGGCGAGGTCCAGCAGCGTGTCGCCCGTGCCGGCGCCGATGGCGGCGACAAAGGCCTGCTTCCAGGCGCGGTGCAGGCCGAGCGACATCAGGTCGTTCATCACGTCGTATTTGGGCGCGACGCTGTCGAACACGTCGCGCACCATGGAGGCCTTGGCCTCGCGCTCGACGGTGCGGAAGCCGAAATCCGTGGTCTGGGTCATGCGGGCGATCCTAGATCAGCCGGGAGCCCAGCAGAAGGGTCCAGCGCTAGCCGAGCACGCGCCGCAGCAGCCGGATCAGCACGCGCCGCTCCTCCGCGCTGAGCGGCGCCAGCAGGCGCTCGTTGGCCTGCTGGCCCTGGCGCACGGCGTCGGCCAGCGCGGTTTCCCCGGCCGCGGACACGGACAACACCACGGTGCGGCGGTCCAGCGGGTCGCGGCCGGCATCCACCAGCCCGCGGTCTCGCAGCCGGGCGACGACGCCCTGGATGGTGGCGGGGTCCAGCGCCACGGCGCGGCCCAGGGCGTTCTGCGTGGCACGGCCCAGTTCCGCCAGCCGCAGCAGCGTGGCGAACTGGGTGGAGGTCAGGCCGCCCACGGCGCCGCGGTCCTGGAACAGCGCGGCATGGCGCTGGTGCGCGCGGCGCAGCAGATGGCCGACCGATTCATCGAGGCGATAGGGCACCACCGCCGGCGGAGGCTCCGCCGCTTCGGCCACGACGATCGAGAATTGCGTCTGGCCCATGCCCATGCCCCTATTGCGATGCCGCCCGGCGCCGGTTCAGCCCGGCGCCCCACAGCGCGGGTGCAGCATCGGCACGCGGGGGCGCAGCGTCAACCGGGCGCGGGTCAGCCCGGCAGGGCGCGGTAGCCGAGCATGGCCAGCGTCAGCCCGCCCAGCCCCAGGGCCACCATGCCGGCGCGGTCGGCATGCCACATCAGCCGCTCGGCCAGGACGACGGAAAGCTGGCGGCGAGTTTCGCGTTCCCGAAGCCGGCGCCCGGCTTCCCCGGCCACGGCCGGGGCGAAGGCATTCCACAGGCGAGTATGCCGCAGGTCGATGCGCGGCAGCCGCAACGCCATGCCCCACATGGCCAGCCACAGCGCCGCGGTCATCAATGCGCCGCTTTGCAGGGCCAGCAACGGATTGGCTGCCAGGACAAGCATCACCAGGCCGATGCCGAGCGCGGCATAGCCCATGCCGCGCCGGATGGCGTAGTCGGCGATGTCACGGAGCGTATCCATCAGAGGCCCCCTTTCCATCCTGCCGGCCGGACCGGGACGATGCCCCGGGCTGCCGCGCCGCAGGCGGGCAATCAGTTCAGATGATCATATGGGCCAACTTGGCGGCGGGGGAAGCGTTGCAGGGGCCGCAAGGCGATTCCGCCGGCGTTTTTCCCTTCGGCGGGTGGAAGCCTTCTGGCGCCTGGATTGGCACCAGAAATCACTTTTTCGTGAAAACGGACCGGTCCACGCTTCCATGATTCCACCCCCCGCCGGGCCTCGTCACACTCCGGCACAGGCGGTTGCCCCGGCATCGGGCAGCCCGCCGCGCAAACCCCGCCACAGACGCGGGGACGACAGGCACCGTCAACAAACGCCCGGCGGCTTTGCCGGGACAGGGGCAGGGATTCTTCCAACCAATGGCCATCGCCACCACCACGGCCGGGAAACGGCCCATGACCGCGGGCGAAAGGAAGGTGATCCTCGCCTCCTCGCTCGGCACCGTCTTTGAGTGGTACGACTTTTATCTCTACGGCTCGCTGGCCACCATCATCGGCGCCAAGTTCTTCAGCCAGTTCCCGGAGGGCACGCGCAACATCTTCGCGCTGCTGGCCTTCGCGGCGGGCTTTCTGGTGCGGCCCTTCGGCGCGCTGGTGTTCGGGCGCCTGGGCGACCTGGTCGGGCGCAAATACACCTTCCTGATCACCATCCTGATCATGGGCGCCTCGACCTTCATCGTCGGCGTCCTGCCGACCTCGGACCAGATCGGCATCACCGCCGCCGTCATCCTGATCATCCTGCGCTGCCTGCAGGGGCTGGCGCTTGGCGGCGAATACGGCGGCGCCGCCACCTACGTGGCCGAGCATGCCCCCCAGGGCCGGCGCGGCTTCTACACCAGCTTCATCCAGATCACCGCCACGGGCGGGCTGTTCCTGTCGCTGCTGGTCATCCTGTTCACTCGCGGCGCGATGGGCGAGGAAGCCTTTCTGGATTGGGGCTGGCGCGTGCCCTTTCTGGTGTCGATCCTGCTGCTGGCCGTGTCCGTCTGGATCCGCACGCAGCTCGACGAGAGCCCGGCCTTCAAGAAGATGAAGGCGGAAGGCACCGGCTCCAAGGCGCCGCTGTCGGAAGCCTTCGGCCAGTGGAAGAACGCCAAGGTCGCCATCCTGGCGCTGCTCGGCCTGGTCGCCGGGCAGGCGGTGGTCTGGTATACCGGCCAGTTCTACGCGCTGTTCTTTATCAGCTCGATCCTCAAGGTGGACGGCTACACCTCCAACCTGCTGATCGCCTGGGGGCTGCTTCTCGGCTCCGGCGGCTTTGTGCTGTTCGGCTGGCTGTCGGACAAGATCGGCCGCAAGCCGATTATCCTGGGCGGCTGCCTGCTGGCGGCGCTGACCTACTTTCCCCTGTTCAAGCTGCTGAGCGCGGAAGCCAACCCCGCGCTGCACGCCGCGCACCAGAACATCGCGGTGGTGGTGCAGGCGGACCCGGCGGACTGCTCCTTCCAGTTCAACCCGGTCGGCACCGCGCGCTTCACCAACAGCTGCGACATCGCCAAGTCCGCGCTGGCCCGCCTGTCGGTCAACTACAAGGTCGAGAACGCGCCCGCCGGCAGCGTGGCCACGGTGCGGATCGGCCAAGCCAGCATCCCGGCCAACGCCCCCAACTTCGCGCAGGCACTGGGCGCCGCGGTGACGGCGGCGGGCTACCCCGCGGCGTCCAACCCGTCCGTCGTCAAGATGGCGCATCCGTTCGACGTGTTCCGGGAACAGCCCTTTGTCAGCATCCTGGTGCTGACCATCCTGGTGATCTACGTCACCATGGTCTACGGCCCGATCGCGGCGGCCCTGGTGGAGCTGTTCCCGACCCGCATCCGCTACACCTCCATGTCGCTGCCCTACCACATCGGCAACGGCTGGTTCGGCGGGCTGCTGCCGGCCACCTCCTTTGCCATGATCGCGCAAACGGGCGACGTGTATTACGGCCTCTGGTACCCGGTGGTGATCGCCGCCGCGACGGTGGTGATCGGCGCCCTCTTCATCCCCGAAACCAAGAATCGCGACATCTTCGCGGAAGATGGGGTGGGGGCACCGGCGCGCCGCTAGCGCGAAACGGCGGTCTTCATGACGTCCGAAGGGGGCTCTGCCCCCTCGGGCTTTCCCGGCGGAAGGCCGCGCACCCCCGCCTGCCCGGGACACCGGGCGAAGGGGGCACCGAGCGGGCGGCGGCCCTGACGACGGCGGGCGGTCCAGGGAATGCGATTCCCTGGCGGCGGGGTGACCGAGAAAGGGGCTCAGCCCCTTTCTCGGTCACCGGCGCATGGGTTCCGGGGGCGGCGCCCCCGGCAACTCAGTTGTCGTCGTCGCGGTCCTGTTCGACCTCGACCTCGATGTCGTCCTCGGCGTCGTCCAGCTCTTCCGCGTCCTCCAGGGACTCGTCGGCCTCGACGTCCTCGATCTCCACCTCGTCCGCATCGGCATCCACCGGGGCGGCGCGCTTCTTCACCTTGTCCTCCACCGGCAGCGGCGCGCGGCGGGCGCGGGGCTGTTCGGCGGGCTGCTCGGTGCCGCATTTCGGGCACACGGCCGGCTGCTTGCCCAGGTCGTAGAACTTGGCGCCGCAGGCGACACAGGTGCGCTTCATACCCAGTTCGGGCTTGGCCATCGGCGTGGAATTCCCGCAGACATAGGGGGGTGGCCGCCGCGCGAACGGTGCTGGCGGCCGGGCAAGGGCGCGCATTGCCACGCACATGGGGTCATGTCAAACCCCGTGGCCATGTCCCAGCCCGCTGCCGCGGAACCCGAGCCGGCCGCGCCGGCATGCCGCATCATGCCGCCGGCCCACGGGTTGCGCGGCCATGCGGCGCTGCCGGCGGCGCCCGAGGCCGCCTGCCTCGCCATGGCGCTCGCCGCCCTGTCCGCCGGGCGCAGCACCCTGTCCAACCTGCCGGACGGCCCCGAAACCCAGCATCTCGCCGCCGGGCTGCGGGCGCTGGGCGCCGAGGTCGTTTCGCTCGCGCCCGGCGTTTGGCGCATCGCCGGCCGTGGCATCGGCGGGCTGGTGGAGCCGGCGGCGGTGCTGCGGGCGGGCGGCAGCGCCATGGTCGCCGGGCTGCTCGGCGGCTTGGCGGCCGGCCATCCGGTCTTCGCCGTGCTGGAGGCCCTGCCCGGACTCTGCTTCGGAACCCTGGCCCAGTCGCTTTCCGCCGTCGGGGCCCGGGTGGCCGGCCGTGCCGGGCACCGCCCGCCCCTGGCCATCCAGGGCGCGGCCGATCCCTTGCCGGCGGAAGGCCCGGTGTCCCGCGACCTGGCGCCGCCGCTGTTGCTGGCCGGCCTCGCCGCGCGGGGCCACACCCACCTGCGGCTGCCCGGCCCCGCGCCCCACCCGGCCGAGGCGTTGCTGCGCTGCTTCGGCGCCGTGCTGGATGCCGGCACCGTGGCGGCCGGGCGCCACCTCACGCTGCGCGGCCAGCCGGAACTGCACGCCGTCACCCATGCCCTGCCGCCCGACCCGCTGGCGGCGGCGGCGGCGCTGCTGGCCGCGTCGCTGGTGCCGGGGTCCGAGCTCCGCGCGCCCGGCGCCGACCCGGGCCTGCTGGCCGCCTTGCGCGCGCTGGGCGCCGACATCGGCGACGGCACCGCGCGCCACGCCCCGCTGCGCGGCGCCGTGCTGCACGCCGGGGCGCTGCCGGAAGGCGCGCTGCCGCTGCTGGCCACGGCCTGCGCCTTTGCCCGTGGCCCCAGCCGCCTTTGCGGCGCCGCCGCCGATCCTGCCGCCGCCGCAACCCTGGCGCTGCTCGCGACCCAGGGTGCCACGGCGCGGCAGGATGGCGACGACCTGATACTGTCCGGCACCGCCCCGCCCCCCGGCGGCGGCCACACCACGTTAAAGGAGCACGGCATCATGATGAGCGCCTGGGTCATCGGCCTCGCCGCCCCGGGGGGGGCCGGCATCGACGGCCTTCTTCCCCCCGTCCTGCTCGGGCTCGGCGCATGAGCGCGGTGGTGATCGCGGTGGACGGCCCGGCCGCCGCCGGCAAGGGCACGCTGGCGCGGCGGCTGGCCGCGCATCTGGGCCTCGCCTACCTGGACACCGGCCTGTTGTACCGCGCGACCGGCCGGCGCGTGCTGGACAGCGCCGCCGACCCCGCCGATGCCGCCGCCGCCGAGGCCGCCGCCCGGGGCCTGACCCCGGCCGACCTGGCGCGGGGCGACCTGCGCGGCCCTGAAGCCGACCGCGCCGCCAGCGCCGTCGCCGCCCAGCCGGCGGTGCGCGCCGCCCTGCTGGACTGGCAGCGCGATTTCGGCCGCACCCACGGCGCGGTGCTGGACGGGCGCGACATCGGCACCGTGGTGTTTCCCGATGCCCGGGTGAAGCTGTTCGTCACCGCCAGCGCCGAGGAACGGGCCCGCCGCCGCTGGCTGGAGCAGGGCGGCACCGGCGACCGCGAGGCGGTGCTCGCCGCCCTGGTCGCCCGCGACGCGCAGGATGCCGCCCGCGCCGTGGCGCCGATGAAGCCAGCCGAAGACGCGACGCTGATCGACACCACGGAACTGGATGCCGATGCCGCCTTCGCCCGCGCGCTGGCGGTGGTGGAAGCGCGGTTGCGCTGACCGGAGGGGGGCGCACGGCCCCCCCGCTGTTCTGACAAAACCTCCATGTTCTGAAGCCTCGCGCCGTTCGGGCGTTGCTATGCCATGCCATGCGCGCCGCCGGCGCCGCGTGGCGGCTTGCAATGCCGTGCCGGGGCGTGCTTCCCGCAGGGCCAGGACAGTGCGGACCGATCCCCGATGTTGACCAGCCTCCCCGAAACGCTCCTGGCCACGGCGGTGCTGCTGATCGTCATCAGCGCCATCCAGCCCCTCGCACGCTGGCTGGAGTTGTCCAGCACCGTGCTGCTGGCCGGCGTCGGCGTGGTGATCGGCGGCGGCGCCACCCTGCTGCTCAACACTTCCCACACCAAGGCCTTCGACGACGCGGCGCGCGCGATGCTCGATTTCCCGATCAACGCGGACGTCTTTCTCTACATCTTCCTGCCGCTGCTGGTGTTCCACGGCTCGCTGCAGATCGACGTGCGGCGCCTGGCGCGGGACGCGACGCCGGTGCTGGTCATGGCGGTGGTGGCGGTGCTGGTGACCACCGCGGCGGTGGGCTTCGCCCTGGCGCCGATCGCCGGTATGTCGCTCACCGTGTGCCTGATGCTGGGCGCGATCGTCGCCACCACGGACCCGTCCGCCGTGGTCGCCATCTTCCGCGAGATCGGCGCCAACAGCCGGCTGACGCGGCTGGTAGAAGGCGAAAGCCTGCTCAACGATGCAGCCGCCATCTCCATCTTCACCATCCTGCTGGCACAGGTCACGGGCAACCAGCCGGTGCAGTGGCTCCCGGCCGCCATCGCCTTCGCGGGCTCCTTCGCGGGCGGCATCGCGGTGGGCTTCGCCTTTGCGCGGTTGATGGTCGCGGCGGTACCGTGGCTCGGCGGCAACCGCACGGCGGAGGTGACGCTGACGCTGGCCCTGCCCTATGTCGCCTACATCGTCTGCCACCAGTTCCTGCATGTGTCGGGCGTGGTCGCCGCCGCCGTGGCGGGGCTGACGGTCAGCGCCATGGGTCCGTCGACCTTCCGGCCGCAAAGCTGGCAGTTCCTGCAGGATGTCTGGGCGCAGCTGTCCTTCTGGGCCAGCTCCATGGTCTTCGTGCTGGCCTCCATGCTGGTGCCCAAGCTGCTGCTGGGCGCCACGCAATGGGACATGGTGCTGGTGGCCGTCGTCATGCTGGCCGCCATGGCGGCGCGCGCCAGCGTGCTGTTCGGCATCCTGCCGCTGCTGGAGCGCAGCAAGCTTTCGCCCCGCGTGCCCTCGGCGGTGAAGGCCACCATGCTGTGGGGCGGGCTGCGCGGCGCCATCACCCTGGCGCTGGCGCTGTCCGTCACCGAGCATGGCGGCGTGCCGGCGCCCGTGCAGCGCTTTGTCGCCATCCTGGCCACGGGCTACGTGCTGTTCACCCTGCTGGTGAACGGCACCACGCTGCGCTACCTCGTGCGCTGGCTGAAGCTCGACCACCTGTCCGCTTCCGATCAGGCGCTGCGCAACCAGGTGGTCGCCATCGGCCTGGGCGAGGTGCGCGACAAGCTGCGCCACACCGCCGCCGAGTTCGGCTTTTCCGCCCCCGCCAGCTCCCACGTGCTGGACAGCTACGACCGCCGCATGCGGGCCGAGACGGCGGCCAACACCTTTGACAGCGCGATCGGCGACCGCGAGCGCGTCACCCTCGGCCTGATCACCTTCGCCAGCCAGGAGCGCTCCGTGCTGCTGGCGATGTTCGAGGACCAGGTGCTGACCCGCCGCGTCATGGAAAGCCTGCTGTGGAGCGCGGAAAGCATGATCGACGGCGCGCGGGCGGAAGGCCGCTACGGCTACATCCAGGCCGCCCGCCGCCGCCTGCAGCCGACGCTGCGCTTTTCCGCCGCCCAGTGGCTGCACCGCCGCTTCCGCATCGACACGCCGCTGATGCACTGCATGGCCGAGCGGTTCGAGACGCTGCTGCTGACCCACCTCGTCGCCGTGTCCATGAGCCGCTTCATGCGCCGCCGCATGGAACCCGTGCTGGGCCGCCGCGTGACGGAGGTGGTGGGCGACATCGTGGCGCGGCGCGAGGACCTGTTGCAGGACGCGATGGACGTGCTGCGCCTGCAATACCCCGGCTACGCCGAGGCGCTGGAGGCGCGCATGCTGCGCCAGATCGGGCTGCGCCTGGAATCGGAGGAATACGCCGGGTTGCGGCGCGAATCCCTGATCGGCGAGGAACTGCACGACGAGCTGCTGCGCGGCCTGGAAACGCTGCGCCAGCAGGTGGCGCGCCCGCTGCAGTTCAACATCCAGTCCGGCATCGACCGCCGCATCCGCGAGTTCGAGATCTTCGCCGACCTGCAGGAAGCCCTGTTGCACGACCTGGCCATGAGCGTGACCACCCGCTTCGCGGTGCCGGGCGAGCGCATCTACCGCGTGGGCGCCAAGGCGGGGTCGCTGTTTCTGATCAGCCGCGGCATGGTGACGCTCAAGAGCGGGCGCAGCGGTGGCGAGCAGGTGCTGGGCACGGGCGAGTTCTTTGGCGAGGCGGAGCTGCTGGCGGGGCTGGACCGCCGTGCGGCGCGCGCCCGTGCCGGCAGCTTCTGCCACCTGCTGGAGCTCGATGTCGCGGACCTGAACCGCCTGCTGCACGAGGCACCGGACCTGAAGCTGCGCATGGAGCGCATCCTGGCCACGCGCGACAGCGGCATCGCCACCACCGCGGGGGATGTTTCGCAGCCCGTGGGACTGGAAGCGACGGTGGCCGGAAACTGAAGGCGCGGCCCCCGGGAGCCATCATGAAGCTTCCGGCCGCCGGGGCATCGACGGCCAGGCGTCCCGGGGCTGGAAAGCGGCGCTCCTGGCCTGATCGTGTCCGTCAGGCTCAAGCTGCTGCCCAAGGGCAGACTCCGCCGCCGCCTCTATGGTAGCCTGCCGCCGGAGAGGCCCGGGACCCGGGCCGCATGAGGAGGTCCGATTCATGGCCTATCGTCGGTTGTTGCTGCCGCTGACCGGAACCGCCGCGGGCGAGGCCGCCCTGCATACCGCGCTGATGGTCGCCCGCATCTGGAACGCGCATGTGCATTGCCTGCATGTGCGCGTCGATGCGCGCGACGTCGCGCCGCTGGCGGGCGAGGGCCTGTCGGGCGCCATGATCGAGGAGATGATGGCGGCCACGGAACGCGAAAGCGGCGAACGTGCCGGCCGCGTGCATGCGTTGTTCGAGCGCTTCGTGCAGGGCCGCGACGTCACCATCGCGCTGAACGCCGAAAGCGCCCTGAAGACCGAAGGCCCGACGCTGTCCTTTGAAAGCATCGCCGGGCGCGAGGAGGACGTGGTGGCGCAGCAGTCGCGCCTGTACGACATGGCGGTGGTGCCGCATCCGGAAGCCGATGACGACGTGTCCTCGTCCGACGCGCTGCACGCCGTGCTGTTCGATTCCGGCCGCCCGGTGCTGATCGCGCCGCGCGTCGCGCCGCCGACCATCGGCACCCGCGTCGCCTGCGCCTGGAACGGCACGGCGGAAAGCGCCGCCGCCGTCAACGCCGCGCTGCCCTGGCTGCACCGGGCGGAGGCCGTGCGCCTCTTGCATTCCACCGACTACCAGCGGCGCGGGCCGGCGGTGGAAGGCATCCGCGCCTATCTGCGCTGGCACGAGATCCAGGCGGAGATCGAGGCCTTCAAGCCGCAAACGCGCGAGGTCGGTGCCGGCCTGCTCGGCGCCGTGCGCGACTTCAACGCCGACCTGCTGTGCATGGGCGCCTACAGCCATTCCCGGCTGCGGCAGCTGATCCTGGGCGGCGTCACCCGCCACGTGCTGGAAAACGCGGACATCCCGGTCCTGATGTGCCGCTGAGGCACCGCCGCCGCCGGTCCTGACCGGCGGCGGCCCTTGGCGCGGCTATTGCGCGGCCGTGGTGTCGATCCAGCCGACATGGCCGTCCGGCCGGCGGTACACGACGTTCAGCTGGCCGCTGGCGCGGTTGCGGAACATCATCACCGGCATCTGGCCGAGATCCAGCCGCATCACCGCCTCGCTCACCGTCAGGCGGGAAATCTCGGTCGGCGTTTCAGCGATGATCGCGCCCTCGCCGTCGTGCTTGTGCAGCAGGTCGTCGTGTTCCTTGGCCGTCAGGCCGTCGGCCACCGTGCCGTCATCCGGGTTGGCGGGCACCAGGGCCTCGCCCTCGTCATCCTCCGGCACGTCCACGGGGCCGGCCAGGATCACCTGGCGCGCGGTTTCCGCCGTGGCGGGCAGGCGCTCCTCCGCCATGTCGCGGGAATGCTCGTTCACCCGGCGGCGATAGCGCCGCAGCCGCTTGGCGATATGCGCGGCCGCCTCGTCGAAGGCGCGGTGGGCATCGGCGCCCTCGCCCTCGCCGCGCACGCTCAGGCCCCGCCCGGCATGGACGTCGATGGCGCAGGTGAAGAAGGACCGGTTCTTGGCGAAGGTGACGCGCGCTTCCAGCGCATGGTCGAAGTACTTCTTGGTGACGATCTTCAGCCCGTCGGCCACATGGACCTTCAGTGCATCGCCGGTCTCGACCTGCTTGCCGGCCACGGTGATGTGCATGGTGAGCGATCCCCTTTCCCTGTTCAGGGGAGGGGCCGTCCCGGGGGACGGCGAGGTGGGGGTGCAACCCACCCCTGAATCAGGCCGGGACGGCCTTCTCCCGTTTGCGCTGCACCGAAGAAGGAATGCGCAGCGCCTCGCGATATTTGGCCACCGTCCTGCGGGCGATGTCCACCCCTTCTCGCTTCAAGATGGCGACGATGGCGTCGTCTGACAGGATGTCCGCCGCGGATTCCGCATCCACCATGCTGCGGATGCGATGGCGGATCGCCTCTGCGCTGAAGGTTTCACCGCCGGTGCCGCCGATCGCCGTGGTGAAGAAGTATTTCAGCTCGAAATTGCCCCGCGGCGTCGCGATGTACTTGTTGGCCGTGACGCGCGAGACGGTCGATTCGTGCATCTCCACCGCCTCCGCCACGTCGCGCAGGATCAGCGGCCGCAGATGCGCGACGCCGTGGCGGAAAAAGCCGTCCTGCCGCCGCACGATCTCGGCCGAAACCTTCAGGATGGTGCTGGCGCGCTGCTCCAGGCTCTTCACCAGCCAGTTGGCGGCCTGCATCTGCTCGGCCAGGAAGGCGCGCACTTCGCGGTTGGCGCCGACCTGCGCGCGGGCGTGGAAGCCGCGGTTGACCAGCACGCGCGGCAGCGTCTCGGGGTTCAGCTCCAGGATCCACTCGGCTTCCATGCCCTCTTCCGGCTCCAAAGCCAGCGGGGCGGGGCGCATCAGCACGTCGGGCACCAGCGCGGGGGTGGGGTCGTCGTCGAAGCCGGCGCCGGGCTTGGGGTCCAGCCGCTTCAGCTCGGCCACCATGTCGGCCAGGTCCTCGGCGTCCACCTCGCACAGCCGCATCAGCACGCGCATCTCGCGCCGCGCCAGCAGCTCCAGGTTCGCCAGCAGCGCCACCATGGCGGGGTCCAGCCGGTTGCGCTCGGCCAGCTGCACGGACAGGCATTCGGCCAGGTCGCGGCAGAACATGCCCACCGGCTCGAAGCGCTGCATGCGGGCACGGATGGCGGCGACGCGCGCTTCCTCGCAGCCCAGCGCGGCGGCGATGCGCGCATCCTCCACCGCCAGCCGGCCGGCACCATCCAGCAGCGCCACGAGCTGCGCCGCGATCAGCCGGTCGCCCGGGTCCGCGAAGGTCAGGCGCAACTGCTCGCCGATCTCCTCGCGCAGGCTGCGGGGCCGGCCGGCGGCCATCTCGTCGATGCCGCGATCGTCCGTCTCGAAGTCGGCGCGGCCGCCACGCGAGGGCGCCTCCGCGTCGTAGACGTTGCTCCAGTCGCCGATGTCGAGCGGCGCCTCCGCCTCGGCCGGCAGCGTGGTGGCGGTGGTGGTGTCGAAGCTGTCGGCGGGGGCCGGGGCGGGGGCCACGGCCTCTGGCGCCTGTACCGGCACCTCGATGCCCTCGTCACGCTCCAGGAGCGGATTGCGCTCCAGCTCCTCGTCGATAAAGGCGGTGACCTCGACGTTGGAGGATTGCAGCAGCTTGATCGCCTGCCGCAGCTGCGGCGTCATGACCAGCGACTGGGTTTGCCGCAGGTCGAGGCGGGGGCCGAGGGCCATGGCTAGGCGGGAAAGGTCGGGGAAAAGAATTCCCCCGAACCCCCGTCTTCTTTATGTCCACCATCCGGCAGCGGCCCTGGCGACGCGGCGCCGGCGACCTCGGCCGTGAAGCACCGCTTCTCAGCGGGCGAATGCGAAGAAAGCCGGGAAAAAGATGGAAGCTCAGGGGAATTCTTTTCCCCGACCTTGCTGTCCTCCAACCCCACGCCAGCCATTGCCTAGAGGCTGAACCGCTCGCCGAGATAAACGCGGCGCACGCCCTCATGCGCCACGATATCCTCCGGCGTGCCCTCCATCAGCACCTGCCCGTCATGCAGGATGTAGGCGCGGTCGATGATCTCCAGCGTTTCGCGCACGTTGTGGTCGGTGATCAGCACGCCGATGCCGCGGTTCTTGAGATGCTTGACCAGATCACGGATCTCGCCGACCGCGATGGGGTCGATGCCGGCCAGCGGCTCGTCCAGCAGGATGTAGGCGGGGTGCGTCGCCAGGGCGCGGGCGATCTCGCAGCGCCGCCGCTCGCCGCCCGACAGCGCCAGCGCCGGCGCGCGCCGCAGGTGGGAGATGCCGAACTCCGTCAGCAGCGAATCCAGCATCTGCTCGCGGCGCGCCCGCACCGGCTCCACCACCTCCAGCGCCGCGCGGATGTTGTCCTCCAGGCTGAGGCCCCGGAAGATCGAGGCCTCCTGCGGCAGGTAGCCGAGGCCCATGCGCGCGCGCCGGTACATCGGCAGCATGGTGACGTCGTGGCCGTCCATGAAGACGCGGCCCTCGTCCGGCCGCACCAGCCCGGTGATCATGTAGAAGGAGGTGGTCTTGCCGGCGCCGTTGGGGCCGAGCAACCCCACCGCCTCGCCGCGCCGGACGCTGAGCGATACGTTGCGCACCACCGGCCGCTTCTTGAAGCGCTTGCCGAGGCCGACGGCGACCAGCCCGCCCTCGCCAGGGACGACCTTCAGGCCCGGGGCAGGGCGGGGAAGGTCGTTCACCGGGCGGCTCCGCCGGGGGCGGGGTTGCCGCGCGGGCGCACCGCGTCCTGGCTCTGGGAATTCGGCACGATCAGCCCCTGCACGCGCTGGCCCGGGGTGTTGACCAGCCGGGCCACGCCGGTCCGCATGTTCACGATGGATTCCTGACCATTCAACTGGTTCTCGCCGCGGGTAATGCGCACGCCGCCGAGCAGCCGCGCCATGCCCGTGACGGCGCTGTAGACGCCACGGTCGCCTCGCACCACCTCGGCCGGCGTGCGGATCTCGACATTGCCGAAGGCTTCCACGCGCTCCAGCTGGCTGCCGGCGCCAGGCACCTGGCGGGGCGCGCCGTTGGCGGCCGGCCGGGGCGGCGGGGGGGCCGCCGGCGCCGCGCCCTGTTCCAGGAAGTAGCCCACCAGCGTGTCGGCCGCGATGCGGCGCTGGTCGCTGGTCACCACCACGGCGGCGCCGCGCGCGACCGACATGCGCTTGGCCGGCCAGTATTCCATGCTGTCGCGCGCCGTCAGCACGTCGGTCGGGGTGGTCAGCTTCAGGTTGCGCCCGGTCAGCACCATCACGCCCTGGTCCATGTCATAGACGGCGCGGTCGCCCACGGCGGTGTCGGTCGCGGTGCTGATGCGGACGTTGCCTTCCGCTTCCAGCCGCCAGATCTCGTTGCCGCCGCTCGGCCCCTCGGCGGCGGCGGCCGGCGAGCTGGGGGCGGGCGCCGGCGCGGCGCCGGCGCGCGGGCGGTAGCGGGCGATCAGCCGGTCGCCTTCCAGCGTCACGCCCTCGCGGATGGCGCGCGCGTTGCCGGTGGCGATCACCACCTGCTCCGCCTGCCGCCATTCGATGCCGTTGGTGGAGGTGACGTCCACCGGGCCACCCTTGGTCATGTCCAGCGCCTGGCCAAAGGCGGGCGTGGCCAGCGCCAGCGGCGCCAGCAGCAGCAGCGCGAGGCGGCGTCTCATTGCCGGCCCTCCAGCACCGCGTGGCTGCGGCCGGTGAAGAACACCACCTGCCCGCGCTCACGCAGCTTGAAGCCCTCGCTTTGCAGCGTGCCAAAGGGGCCCTGGGCGGCGGTCGCCACGTCGCTCTCGGCCTCGCCGGCATGCACGTCGATATGCGCGGCCTCGGTCTTCAACGTGGTGCCGTTGTCGTGCCACAGCGTCACATTGCCCTGCAGGTCCAGCAGGGAGTCCGGGCGGTTGTACTGGCCGTCCTGCGATTCCAGCAGCATCCAGGCGCCGTTGGTCAGCAGGATGTCGGCACGCGGCTTGGCCAAGTCGATCATCCCGGTCTGGTCCCGCTGCACGGCGGAGGTGGCGGTGAGGTTGTAGGGGCGGTTCTGCTCGTCCACCCCCTGGAAGCGGGCGCCGGAAATGCGCATGGCATCGGCGGTCGCCTGGGTGGCGCGGCGAAAGGCCATGCGGCCGCGGTCGGCGGCGCCGTCGATCTCCGGCCACAGGGCGATGGCTGCCAGCAGCGTCAGCGCGCCGACCGGCAGCAGCAGCTTGGCCAGCCGCACCGCCACCCGGCGGCGGATAATGGAACCGGAGCTGACCTGCACGCGCGAGCGCGACGGCAGGATCGCCCGGCGGGCCGCGGCGGCACGGTCGGGGCCGGCGACGATCGGGGTGACCGTGGATGCGGCCAGCGTGTCGCGGGGCGGAAAGGGCAACGTCATGCGGCAGGGCCAAGGGGCTGCGCCGGGCCACGCGCCAACGCCGCGACCGGCGCCGCGCCCGCAAGGGCAGGACGACCGGAAGCACGGCAGCACAGGAAGCCGGGCTGGAAAAGGGACAACCTCACGCGCCTTGTATGGGGTGGCGCCCCCGGCCGGTCAACGCCGGAGTGCAATGCCCCTTCAAGAATCGTGCCAACACTTTGACACATTCGGCGCGGCAACGCGTGCCGCAAGGCCGCTAGTGCGCGAAGATATCCGGCTCGTCGTAACCCATCAGGTCCAGGGCGCCCCGGGTGGGCAGAAAGCGGAAGCAGGCCTCGGCCAGCTCCAGCCGCCCTTCGCGCAGCAGCAGCCCTTCCAGCCGGGCCCACAGCGCATGCAGGTGCAGCACGTCGGAGGCGGCATAGGCCAGCTGCTCCGGGGTCAGGTCGGCGGCGCCCCAGTCGGAGGTCTGCTGCTGCTTGGAGATTTCCACGCCCAGCAGGTCGCGGCACAGGGCCTGCAGGCCGTGCCGCTCCGTGAAGGTGCGCACCAGCTTGGCGGCGATCTTGGTGCAGCGGACCGGCGCCACCTCCACACCCAGGGCCGCGCGCAGGATGGCGACGTCGAACCGTGCGAAGTGGAACAGCTTGGTTTGCGCCGGGTTGGCCAGCAGGCGCTTCAGGTTGGGACAATCGGCGCCGCGGCCGCCCAGGCGCTCCGGCACGATCTGCACGCAATGCGCGTTGCCGTCGCCGGCCGAGAGCTGCACCAAACACAGCCGGTCGCGCCGCGGGTCCAGGCCCATGGTTTCGGTGTCGATGGCCACCACGGGGCCAAGGTCCAGACCATCGGGCAGGTCATGGCGATGGAGCTTGATCATGCTGTCGGATTGTCGCCGGGGAGAGGAGAGGGGGGCAGCGAAAAGGGTCTTTGCCATTTCCGCGATCCCGGCTGCCGCGTCCGCACCCGCCGTACTGCGGGAGGGTAATATGCCCAGGAAAGGACTCGAACCTTCACACCCTTGCGAGTACTGGCACCTGAAGCCAGCGCGTCTACCAATTCCACCACCTGGGCAAGGGGTCGAATACGCCTCAGCGGCGTGGAGGGGCTTTTATGGGGGGGCGGGCGACCCGTCAAGCGACCTCCGGCAAAAATCTGCATCGGTCGCGTTTTTGAGGGATTTGCTGGGAAAACAGCCCCGGGGACGCCGCCCCCGGACCCCCACTGGGCAAACGGTGTCCCGCCAGCACCGGCCCCTGACAAAACCAGCATGCCGCCGTTCCGGTCGGCAGCATCAGCGGCCGCCATCCACACCACGCGGGGCCTCGGGGCCCGGCATGCTGTCGGATGCCGGGGGAGGGCTCAGGGGGCGGTGCCTTCTGGACCACGGCTCGGGAAAGCCGCTCACTCCTCTTCCGCGTTTCCCCATTCCGCCACCCGGGCCAGGTGGTCGTGGTCCCGCCGCACCGGGCTGCGGCGTGGATGCGGCCGGGCCATGAAGCGGCGGGAGCCGAGCAAGAAGCCGCGCAGCAGCGCCTCGGTGTTGTCCAGCGCGTCGGCAGCCAGGGTCGCGGCGTCGCCCTTCACCGGCTTCACCTCGCCCGGCGTGCTGCCACCGGACAGGCGCCAGTAGGTCAGGGCGGAAACGGGGCCGGGGGCGACGCCCTCGAACCCGCCATGCTCCAGGATGGCGGCTTCCAGCGGCAGCTGCGGCGCGCGGCCATCGGCCACCTCGGCGGAGCTGGGGGGTGTGCCGGTCTTGTAGTCGATGATGGACAGGCTGCGGTCCGCCAGCCGGTCGATGCGGTCGGCGCGCACCTTCAGCGTCAGGCCGGTGCCGCGCAGCTCCAGCCGGCCCGCCACCTCGGCATGGCGGTGCAGGACGCGGTGGCCGCCCGCTTCCTCCTGCGCGATGGCGAAGGCGCCGATGCGGGCCAGGCGTGGCCGCCAGAAGGCCAGCAGGCCGGGGCGGGCGGCGGCGGCGGCGAGCTGCTCCTCCATCGCTTCCCCGAACCAGGCGGAGGCCTGCACGGGGTCCCAGGGCTGGCCGTCCAGGCGCTTCAGCCAGCCGGCCATGGTGTCGTGCACCAGGTTGCCGTAGTCGCTGGCGCCGACCTCGGCATCCAGCGGGTCCAGCGGTGTCAGGCGCAGGATGCGGCGGGCGTAGAAGCCGTAAGGGTCCGCCACGAGGTCGGCCACCTCGGTGACGCTGATCTCGCGCGGGCGGGCCTCGGAAGGCGGCGCGGGGGCGGGGCGGGGGCAGGGGCGGACATGCTCTGGCAGGTCCATCTGCGCGGCCCAGCCCACGGCGGGGTCGCGCGGCAGGGCCAGGCCCTGGCCATGCCCGTCCTTCTGGCCACCCAGAAAGGTGTCCAGCCGCGTCAGCCAGCGGGACGGCACGGTGGGGGAGCCCGCGCGCTTGCGGGCCCGCGCCAGCACGGCCTGGGGGGCGGAGGCGGCCGCCAGCAGGAAGTCGGCGGCGACGCGGCCGATGCGCGCTTCCGGCTCCGGCAGGCCGAAATCGGCGCGCATCGGCCGGCTCATCCAGGGCCCGGGGTCGGTGGCCTGCGGCCAGACGCCTTCCTCCAGCGCGCCGAGGATGGCGAGGTCGTAGTGCTGCAGCCGCGCTTCCAGCAGGCCGAGGATGGCGACGCGTGGGTGCCGCCCGCCTTCCCGCCCGCGGCCGATGCGCACGCTGGGCGCCAGCGGCCCTTCCAGCGCCACGTCGAACAGCGCGGGCCAGGAGGCGGGGGACATCGGCGCCAGCTCGCGAAAGGCGGGCGGCAGGCTGGCGAGGTGCACGGCCAGCGGCTCGCCTTCCTCGCCGGCATACAGGCGCAGGCCGCCGGGGCGGGCGTCGGTGGCGGCGAGTGCCTCGGCGGCGGCCAGATGCGCGTCCAGCAGGTCGGCCGGCGGGCGGGCAGGGCTGTCGGGCAGTTCGGAAAACCCGTCCAGCGCGTTTTCCAGCGCGTCCAGCAGGGTGGTGGCGCGGGCCAGCAGGCCGGCATCCTTTTCCCGCCGGAAGGCTTCCAGCACCCGGGCGCGCAGCCCGGCCAAGCCGGGGGCGGGGCGGGGGCCGCGCAGGGCCCGCCGCTCGATCAGCCGCACCGCCTCCATCCAGGCGGCGCGCGCCATGCCGCCGGCGGCCATCGGGTGCTTGATCAGCGCCAGCAACGGCACGGGGGCGAAGTCCTCGGCCACGGCGCGGGACAACAGGCGCAGGAACGCGCCGGCCGGCGTGTCGCCCAGCGGCTGGCCGGCGGAATCGTCGGCCAGCACGCCGTGGCGGGTCAGCTCGGCGGCGACGCGGCGGCCGAGGTCGCGGTCGGGCGTGATCAGCGCGGCGCGGGTGCCGGGGGTTTCCAGCGCGCCGCGCAGCAGCAGGGCGATGGCCACGGCCTCGGCCTGCACGTCCGGCGCTTCCAGCAGCGACAGGCCGCGCAGGCCGGGGGTCCAGTGCTCCGGGTCGCGGTGCAGCCAGTCAGCGAGGCCTGCGGCGGGGCGCAGAGCGCGGGCCAGCAGCTCCGTGCGCCGCGCCAGCCCGAGGTCGCCGGAGGGCGCCACGCCCTTGGGCTCCAGGTCCGGGCCGGACAGCCCGTGCCACGGGCGCACGTCGGCCTGGGTGGCGCCCATGCGCTTCAACAGGCGGCACTGGCCGGACAGCGGGTGGGCCGGATTGTCGTGGATGCTGTCCCACAGCTCCTGCGTCATCGGCTCCACGCCGTCATGCAGGATCACGGCGCCGCGCGGCAGGCTGGCCACCACGCGCAAAAGGTCGGCGGCGGCGGGAATGGTGCCGCCCGCGCCGATGCCGGCGGCGAAGACCGGGTCGCGCGGCGGCTCGGCCCGCCACTTGGCGGCCTGGGCCTTCAGGGCTTCCACGCGGCGGGGGCCGATGTCCATCAGCCCCTGCTCGGCGAGCCACGCGTTCCAGGCGTCCAGCACGCCGTGCAGAAAGGCGATGGTGACCTGCCAGTGGGTGGCGAACTCCTCGGGCACCAGGTCGGGCAGCTTCTGCGGGTCGCAGCCTTCCAGCGCCATCTCGTCCAGCAGCTCGGCCAGGGCGGTGGCCAGGCGCCAGGCCTGCTCGGGGCCGTTGGGGCCGCCGTAGCGGGGCGGCAGGCGCAGCACCAGCGCGGTCAGCACCGCCTGGCGGCGGGGCGCGTCCACGGCGGGCGGCAGGTCCAGGAGGCCGGGCAGCGCCAGCTCGTCGGCATCCTCCACCGACAGGCCGGTCAGCGCCCGCATGGTGGGCAGCAGCAGGGTGCGGCCATCGACGGCGCGCAGAAAGGCCTCGCGCAGCGCCATGGCGGCGCGGCGCGTGGGCAACAGGATGGTGACGCGCGCCAGCGCCAGCGGGTCGGTGGCCCAGTTGCCGTCGGCCACCCCCATCTCCTCGATCACGCCGCGGGCCAGCGTGTCCAGGAAGGGCAGGTGGGCGGGGATGTTGTACAGCCCCAGGTCGCGGCGCGGCCGCGCCGGCGGCGACGGCAGCGGGGTGGCCTGGTCCGCGAACAGGTCCATCAGAACATCGCCCGCACCAGGCCGGTGGCCAGCGCGGTTTCCGCGCGGCGCAGGTCGATGGGGCGGGACAGGTGGAACCACGCGCCGTCATGCACCGTGCCGAACAGCCGCCCGTCCGCGATCGCACGGTTCCAATGGCGGTTCATGGAGAAGGGTCCCTCCGGGCTGTCCCGCATCAGCCGCGGATGCAGGATCTGGATGCCGCCATACACGTAGGGGGAAACCTCTTTCTCCTTTGGCCGCCGCACGCGCCCCACCGGGTCCAGGAGGAAGTCGCCCTGGCCGACATCGCTGTCCACCTGCGCGGCGCGCACCATCAGCAGCAGCCCGTCCATCGTCTCGGGGTCGAAGCGCGCGGCCAGGCGCGCGATGGTGGAGGCCGGGCCATCCAGCCAGAAGGCGTCGCCATTGACCACCAGGAACGGGTCGTCGCCCAAAAGCGGCAGGGCGTCGCGCACGCCGCCGCCGGTTTCCTGCACCGGCTCCTCGTGCAGCACGGTGGGCGGATGCGGGCGGGCGGCGCAGACCTCGTCGATCAGGTCCGGGAACCAGTGGGCATTGACCACCACATGGCCGATGCCGGCCTCGTCGATGCGGTCCAGCGCGTGGTCCAGCAGGGTGCGGCCGGCGAGCGGCAGCAGCGGCTTGGGGCGGGCCTCGGTCAGCGGCCGCATGCGGGTGCCGAAGCCGGCGGCCAGCACCATCGCGGAGGAAAGGGTGATCACGCGGCGGCATCCTTCAGCACGGCGGGGTTTCGGCGGAGGTCCGGCGGCACGTGGCGGTCCAGGAAGCGCCGCAGCGGCGCCGTGGCTTCGTGCCGCAGGGCCTCGTCCAGCAGGGCCCAGCAGCGCGGGCCGTGCTGCAGGTAGCGCGGCTTGCCGTCGCGCCGCGCGAGGCGCACCCAGAGCGAGGCGATGCGCAGGTGGCGCTGCGCCGCCATGGCGGCGGTCGCCGCCGCGAAGGCAGCGGCATCCAGCCCCGGCCGCGCGGCCAGATAGGCCGCGACCGCCGCCTGCCGGACATCCGGCGCGACGTCGCGCCGCGCGTCCTGCGTCAGGCTCACCAGGTCGTAGGACGGGTGGCCGTATCCGGCATCCTGGAAGTCGATGATGCCGACCCGGCGCGGCCCGGCGCGATCCGGCAGCGGGATCAGGTTGGCCGGAAAGTAGTCGCGGTGCACAAAGCCGTGGGCGCCCTGGAAGGGGTCCAGCATGGCCCGCATGGCCTGCGTGAACTCGGCGCGCACGGCATCGGCCGGCGGGGTGCCGAAGGCGGCGGGCCACCACCAGTCCAGAAAGGTCAGACCCGCCATCTCGGTCATGCGCGGGGCCTCGTAGTCCGGCAGGCCGGCCGGGGGCGGCGCCGCGTGGATCGCCGCCAGGGCCTCGGCCGCCGCGACGTAAAGCGGCAGCGGGTCGGCGCCGGCGTCCAGCAGCGAGGCATGGGTGTCGGGCCCCAGATCCTCGACCAGCAGCAACCCGGCGGCGCGGTCTTCCGCCAGCACCTCGGGCGCCGACAGGCCGAGCGTGCGCAGATGCGCGCCGACCGCCAGAAAGGGCAGCAGGTCGCGCTCCGGCGTCAGGCCGACGCGGGGGGCATCGGCGCAGTCCATCAGCAGCGCCGGGCGGGGCACGGCGCCGGACAGGCGGGTGTAGCGGCGGTGGCCGGCATCCTGCGGCAGCGGGGTGCGGGTGGCGGCGCCGAAGCCGGCAGCCCGGAGAAAGGGTTCGGTGGTCATGCTGCGGCCGGTTCCTGCCGGGCCAGGCGGGGTTTGCCAAGGGGGCACGTCATGGGGCCAGCCGTGCCAGCCGCGCGCCCCAGCCGGACATCTCGGCGCTGCGGGCGTCGCCTTCGCCGGGCGTCAGGCGCAGCCGCAGGGCGTCCGGCGGCGCCAGATGCTCCAGCCGCTGCGGCCATTCCACCAGCACGATGCCATCGCGCGCCTCCTCCCACCCCAGCTCCTCCAGCTCGTCCGGGCCGGACAGGCGATACAGGTCGAAATGATGCGCGGGGCCGGCCGGCAGCGCATAGGCCTGCACCAGCGTGAAGGAAGGCGAGGGGACCTCCAGCGTCGCATCGCCCGCCGCCGCGCGCAGAAAGGCCCGCGCGAAGGCCGATTTGCCGGCGCCAAGCGGCCCTTCCAGCAGCAGCGCGTCGCCGGCCCGGGCCAGCCGCGCGGCGCGGCCCGCCAGGGCCTCCGTGGCGGCGAGATCGGGCAGGTGGAGGATCAGCGGATCGGTGAGCATGCCCCGCCAATCTGCCCCGCCGCGCCCCGCCGCCACAAGGCCGGACGGGGTGGCCGCGGGACCGGGGCGGGGATTGTCACGATTCTCGCACGACGCCCTTGCCGGGCCGCTCCGGCGCCCGCTTAATCCGCACGCTTCCGGAGGAAACATCATCATGCGCCTGCCCGTTCCCGCCCTGCTGGGCGGCCTCGCCCTGGCCTTGGCCGCCGGCCTCGCCACCCCCGCCGCCGCGCAGCCCGCGACGGATGCCGTGGGCGCCATCCGCGCCCGCGGCGCGCTGGTCTGCGGCACCGCGCCCTCCACCGTCGGCTTCGCGACGCCGGATTCCGCCGGCCGCTTCCGCGGGCTGGACGCCGACTACTGCCGCGCGGTCGCCGCCGCCCTGCTGGGGGACGGGGAAAAGGCGCGCATCGTGCCGACCACCACGCAGCAGCGCTTCACGCAGCTGCAGTCGGGCGAGATCGACGTGCTGTCGCGCATCACCACCTGGACGCTGTCGCGCGAAGGCTCGCTCGGCCTCGCCTTCGCGGGGGTCAACGTCTACGACGGGCAGGGCTTCATCGTGAAGACCTCGCTCGGCATCACTTCCGCCAAGCAGCTGGACGGCGCCACCATCTGCATGCAGCCCGGCTCCACCACCGAGCTGAACGCCGCGGACTGGTTCCGCACCAACAACCTGCGCATGACGCCGGTGCTGATCGAGGACATCGAGGAAGCCCGCAAGGCCTTCTTCTCCGGCCGCTGCGACGCCTACAGCACGGATTCCACCGCGCTGGCCGCCATGCGCTACAACCAGGGCGACAACGCGTCGCAATACATGGTGCTGCCGGAAATCATCTCGAAGGAGCCGCTCGGCATCGCCATCCGCAAGGGCGACTGGAAGTTCTTCGACATCGTCCGCTGGACGCATTTCGCGCTGCTGACGGCCGAGGAGCTGGGCCTGACGGCGGCCAACATCGACAGCTTCGCCGACAGCACCAACCCCGACATCCAGCGCTTCCTGGGCAAGACCGGCGACCTCGGCAAGATGCTGGGTCTGCAGCCGGACTGGGCCGTGCGCGTCATCAAGGCGGTCGGCAACTACGGCGAGGTGTGGGACCGCAACCTGGCGCCACTGGGCATCCCCCGCGGCATCAACAACCTGTGGAGCAAGGGTGGCGTGCAATACGCCCCGCCGATGCGCTGACACCGGCCGGCCGGGGGGAGCCTGCTTTCCCCCCAGCTGCGTGGGCCAAGTGGCCGGGCGCGTGCTAAACCCGCCCGACCCCCGCGCAAGGCTTTGCCCCATGCTTGAGAACGACCCACCCCCCTTCTTCCAGGCCCATGTGTTCGTGTGCTGCAACCGGCGCCCGGACGGCCACCGCCGCGGCTCCTGCGCCGCGCGCGGCAGCGAGGCGCTGAAGGACTACATGAAGGCGCGCGCCAAGGAGCTCGGCCTGAAGGGCGTGCGCGTGAACACCGCCGGCTGCCTGGACCGCTGCGAGTTCGGCCCCGCCATCGTGGTCTATCCGGACGGCATCTGGTACCGTGCCGAAACGCGGGACGACGTGGACGAGATCCTGTCCGCGCATCTGGTGCAGGGCGGGCGCGCCACGCGGCTGATGCTGACGGAAAAGGACGTGCCGCCCCCCAAGGGGTAAAGGCCAGGAAGCGCTGCCCCCTGAACCCCCAGCGGCTGAAGCCGCAGCTCTTGCTGCAGTAATAAACTCACGGCACTGGCTTCCGCCCCGAAAGCACCCTTCGCTTTCCGATGCCGGGGTCCGGGGTGGCTCAGCCACCCCGGCGGAAAGGTCCGGAGAGGGCAGCGCCCTCTCTGGCCATGCTCTCCGCCGCGCTAGATATGCTCTCCATGACCGACACCATCTTCGCCCTGGCTTCCGGCGCCGGCCGTGCCGCCATCGCCGTGCTGCGCCTGACGGGAAGCGACACCGCCCTCATCGTCGCTGCCCTGGCCGGGCGCCTGCCGCCGCCCCGCCATGCCAGCCTGCGACCGCTGCGCGATGCGGCGGGCGAGGTGCTGGATGAGGCGCTGGTGCTGTGGTTCCCCGGCCCGCGCTCCTACACCGGCGAGGATTCGGCGGAGCTGCACCTGCATGGCGGCCCCGCCGTGCTGGCGGGTGTGAGCGCCGCGCTGCTGGGGGCGGGCGCGCGCCCGGCCGAGCCGGGCGAATTCACGCGCCGGGCCTTTCTTAACGGCCGGATGGACCTGACCGCGGCGGAAGGCGTGGCCGACCTGATCGAGGCCGAGACGGCGGCGCAGCGGCGTCAAGCGCTGCGGCAGGCGGGCGGCGCGCTGGCGGAGCGGTATGCCGGCTGGGCCGAACGTCTGACCCGCCTGCTGGCGCACCAGGAGGCGGCGATCGAGTTCGCCGAGGACGGGCTGCCCAACGATTTGGAAGACCGGATGCGCGCCGGGGCGGCGGCGCTGGCGGCCGAGATCGGCGCGCACCTGGACGATGGCGGGCGCGGGGAGCGGCTGCGGGACGGGGTATGGGTGGCGATCGTCGGCGCCCCCAATGCCGGCAAGAGCTCGCTGCTCAATGCCCTGGCGGGGCGGGAAGCGGCGATCGTCTCGGCCCAGGCGGGCACTACGCGGGACGTGGTGGAGGTGCGGCTGGAGCTGGCCGGCGTGCCGGTCTGGCTGGCCGATACGGCGGGGCTGCGCGAGGCATCGGACGCGATCGAGGCGGAGGGCGTGCGCCGCGCGCGGCGGCGGGCGGCGGAAGCGGACCTCGTGGTCGCCGTCTTCGCCGCGGATCAGGCGCCCGACGCGGCGACGCTGGAGCTGCTCGCCCCAGGTGTGCTGGTGCTGGCGAACAAGATGGACCTCGCGGCGGCGCCGGCCGAACTCGGCGGCGTCGCGCCGCTACCGGTCTCGGCCCGCACGGGAGCGGGGCTGGATGCGCTGCGGGCGGCGCTGGAAGCGGCGGTGGCGGCACGCGCTGGGCACTCCGGCGAGGCACCGCTGACCCGCCCCCGGCACCGTGCCGCGTTGCGCGAAGCGGCGGGCTGGCTGGCGGAAGCCGGGGCAGCACCCCTGCCGGAACTGGGGGCGGAAGCGCTGCGGGCGGCGCTGCGCGCCCTGGGGCGGCTGACCGGGCGGGTGGGCGTCGAGGAAGTGCTGGACGTGGTGTTCGGGGATTTCTGCATTGGAAAATAGCGCGGGGGAAAATACCACGGGGGCGCTATACCCCGCGCCATGCGCGACATGAATTTCGACGTGGTGGTGGTGGGCGGCGGGCATGCCGGCACCGAGGCCGCCGCCGCCGCCGCCCGCTGCGGCGCCCGCACCCTGCTGCTGACCCACCGGCTGGACACGCTGGGCGAGATGTCCTGCAACCCCGCCATCGGCGGGGTGGGCAAGGGCCACCTGGTGCGCGAGATCGATGCGCTGGATGGCATCATGGCGCGGGCGGCGGATGCGGCGGGCATCCACTTCAAGCTGCTGAACCGCTCCAAGGGCCCGGCGGTGCGCGGCCCCCGCGCGCAGGCCGACCGCAAGCTCTACCGCCAGGCGGTACAGGCGCTGCTGGCGGCGCAACCGGACCTGACCATCCTGCCGCTGGCGGCCGAGGGGCTGGAACGCGATGCCGCCGGCCGGGTGGTGGCGGTGCTGGCCGCCGATGGCACGCGCATCGGCGCCGGGGCCGTGGTGATCACCACCGGCACCTTTCTGCGCGGCGAGATCCACATCGGCGAGACGCGCCTGCCGGCGGGCCGGGTGGGCGACGCGCCCTCGGTCGGGCTGGCGGTTGCGATGGAGGCGCTGGGGCTGCCCATGCGGCGGCTGAAGACCGGCACGCCGCCGCGGCTGGACGGCCGCACCATCGACTGGGCGGCGCTGGAGATGCAGCCGGGCGACGCGCAGCCGGAGCCGCTGTCCTGGATGACGGAGCGCATCGGCAACCGCCAGGTGGAATGCGGCATCACCAGCACGACGCCGGAAGGCCACGCGCTGATCCGCGCCAACCTGCACCGCGCGCCCATTCATTCCGGCCAGATCCAGGGCGTGGGACCGCGCTACTGCCCCTCGATCGAGGACAAGGTCGTGCGCTTCGCGGACCGGGAGCGGCACCAGATCTTCCTGGAGCCCGAGGGGCTGGATGACCCGACCGTCTACCCCAACGGCATTTCCACCAGCCTGCCGGAAGACGTGCAGCGCGCCTTCATCGCTTCCATCCCCGGGCTGGCGCGCGCCGTGATCCTGCGGCCCGGCTACGCCATCGAATATGACCACGTGGACCCGCGGGCGCTGAAGCCCTCGTTGGAGGTGCGTGCCGCGCCGGGACTGTTCCTGGCCGGGCAGGTCAACGGCACCACGGGCTACGAGGAGGCGGCCGCGCAGGGATTGCTGGCCGGGCTGAACGCGGCGGCTCTGGCCGGGGGCGCCCCGCCGCGGAGCCTGGGGCGGACCCAGGCTTATCTCGGTGTCATGGTGGACGACCTGACCTTGCAAGGCGTCAGCGAGCCCTACCGCATGCTGACGGCGCGCGCCGAGCACCGGCTGCTGCTGCGCGCCGACAATGCCGGGCTGCGGCTGACCGAGCAGGGCATCGCCTGGGGCTGCGTCGGACCCGAGCGGGCGGCGCGGCATCGGGCCTTCGCGCAGGGCGTGGCCGAGGCGCTGGCCCGTGCCCGGGCCGAGGGTGGCACCCCCGCCGCCCTGCAGGCCGCCGGCATCGCCATCAACCAAGACGGCCGCTGGCGCAGCCTGCTGGAGGTGCTGGCCCTGCCGGAAACCGATGCCGCCGCGCTGGACCGCGCCTTTCCCTGGCTGGCGGCGTTGCCCGCCGGCATCCGCACCCAGGTGGAGGCCGAGGCGCTCTACGCCCCCTATCTTTCGCGCCAAGCCGCCGAGCTTCGCCTGATCGAAAAGGAGGAGCGCGCCAGCATTCCTGAAGGCCTCGACTTCGCCGCCATTCCCGGCCTGTCCAACGAGATGCGCCAGCGCCTGGGTGCCGCCCGCCCGGCCACGCTGGGCGGAGCGGGGCGGGTGGCCGGCGTCACCCCGGCGGCACTGGCCGCGCTGGCGGTGCATCTGCGCAAGGAGCGTTTCACGTGAAACACGACACGGCCCAGCCGCTGCCACCCCTGACCGTTTCACGTGAAACAGAGGAGCAGATCGAGGCCTTCATCCCGCTGCTGCTGAAGTGGAACGCGAAGATCAACCTGATCGCGCCGCTATCCGAATTCGTGCTGCGCCAGCGCCATATCGCGGATTCCTTGCAGTTGCTGCCGCTGCTGCCGGCGGGCGAGGGGCCGCTGGCCGACCTCGGCACCGGCGGCGGCTTTCCCGGGCTGGTGCTGGCCATGGCGGTGACCCGACCGGTGCATCTGGTGGAATCCGACCGCCGCAAGGCCGCCTTCCTGCAGACCGTGGCCGGCGAGCTGAACCTCACCCACGTCACGGTGCATGCCGAGCGGATCGAGGCCGTGCGCCTGCCGCCCATCGCCGTGGTGACAGCGCGCGCGCTGGCGCCTTTGGATAAAATGCTGGACTGGGCGGCACGCCTGCTGGCACCCGACGGGATCGCGATTTTCCCCAAGGGTCGCAATGCCTTGGACGAACTTGCCGCCGCCCCGGGCTGGACAATGGCGGTGGAGCGGTTCAAGAGCAGCACCGACACCGATGCCTCCATCCTCCGCCTTTCCGGGATCCACCGTGCCGGGGCCTGACTCCAAGCAACCACGCCGCATCGCGCTGGCCAACCAGAAGGGCGGCGTGGGCAAAACCACCACCGCCATCAACCTGGCCACCGCCCTGGCTTCCAAGAAGCGCGTCCTGGTCATTGACCTCGACCCGCAGGGCAATGCTTCCACCGGACTTGGCTTGCCGCGCGCCGAGCGCGGCGCGGGGACCTATGCCCTGCTGCTGGGCGAGCGCCCGCTGGCCGAGCTGATGCAGAAGACGCCCGTGCCCAACCTCTTTCTGCTGGCCGCCGACAATGATCTGGCCGGCGCCGAGGTGGAACTGGTGGGCATGGACGACCGGGAGCACCGCCTGAAACGCGCGCTGGACGCCGGTGCCGAGGTCCTGGCCGGGTTCGACTTCATCCTGGTGGATTGCCCGCCCTCGCTCGGCCTGCTGACGCTGAATGCGCTGGTGGCCGTGCAGTCGGTGATGATTCCCTTGCAGACGGAATTCTTCGCGTTGGAAGGGGTGTCGCAGATCACCCGCACCATCGAGCGGGTGAAGCGCGCGCTCAACCCCGGGCTGGGGCTGGACGGCATCGTGCTGACCATGTTCGACCGCCGCAACAACCTGTCGGAGCTGGTGGCTAACGATGTGCGCGCCTTTTTCCGGGACAAGGTCTACGACACGGTCATCCCGCGCAACATCCGGGTCAGCGAGGCGCCTTCGCACGGTCTGCCGGTGCTGCTCTACGACATGAAGTCCACCGGCGCCCAGGCCTATATCCAACTGGCCGCCGAACTGCTGCGGCGCGAACGCGCCGCCAACCGCTTCGCTGGAGCCAGGGCATGAGTGGCCGCAAGACCCCCCGCCTCGGCATGGGCCTTTCCGCCCTGCTGGGTGATGACAAAGCCCAGGCCAGCGCCACCATCCCCCGCACCCTGCCGGTGGAGGTGCTGGAACCCGGCCCCTTCCAGCCGCGCGGCCCGATCGACCAATCCGGGCTGGCGGAGCTTGCCGCCTCGATCCGCGAGCACGGCGTGCTGCAGCCGATCCTGGTGCGGCCCAAGCCTGGAAAGGCCGGCCACTACCAGATCATCGGTGGCGAGCGCCGCTGGCGTGCCTCCCAGCTGGCGCAGAAGCACGAGGTGCCGGTGGTCATCCATGAGCTGGACGACCGTGCCGCCATGGCCGCCTCCCTGGTCGAGAACCTGCAGCGCGAGGACCTGAATGCGCTGGAGGAGGCCCAGGGCTACCGCCGCCTGACCGACGAGTTCGGCCTGACGCAGGAGCATCTCGGCCGCGCCGTCGGCAAGAGCCGCAGCCATGTGGCGAACACGCTGCGCCTGCTGGGCCTGCCGGACAGGGTGCGCGAGCTGCTGGGCCGCGGCAGCCTGTCCGCCGGCCATGCGCGTGCCCTGCTGACGGCGCAGGACCCGCTGAAACTGGCCGATCTGGTGGTGACGCGCGGCCTGAACGTGCGCCAGACCGAAGCGCTTGCCGCCGCCGCCGAACGCAACCGCCCCGCCGGGCGCGCCGAGGACCCGGACAGCCGCGCCCTGGAACGCGACCTGACCGGCAAGCTCGGGTTGAAGGTGGCGATCCGCCACGGCGCGCGCGGCGGGCAGATCACCATCGGGTACAAGGATCTGGACCAGTTGGATGGGCTGATCCGGTTGCTGGCGCCGGAAAAGTAGCAGGCCAGGGGCGCTGCCCCTGGACCCCGCCGGGGTGGCTGAGCCACCCCGGCTGGAGACCTAAGGGGGCGGCGCCCCCCTGGCCCACTTCTCAGATCTCGGCGCCGAGCGCTTCCAGGGCCCGGTGCATGCCATCCAGCATCTCGTCGATCTCGCTTTCGCTGATGACCAGCGGCGGCGAGACGGCGGCGATCTCGCCCAGCATCACGCGCATCATCACGCCGTGTTCCTGGCCCAGCGCCTGCCAGCGCGCGCCCAGCTTGCGGGTGGCGTCGAATTTGGCGCGGGTGGTCTTGTCGGCCACCAGCTCGATGGCGCCGATCATGCCGGTGCCGCGCACCTCGCCCACCAGCGGGTGGTCGGCGAAGCGGGCGCGCATCGCCTTCTGCAGATAGGCGCCGCGCGTGGCGACCAGGTTGGGCAGGTCCAGCTCGTCATAGATCTTCAGCGTCTCGATGGCGACAGCGGCGGGGACCGGGTGGCCGGAATAGGTGAAGCCATGACCCCAGGTGCCGGCGGCGTCCGAGCCCTGGGCAATGCCCTGGTAAAGCTGCTCGCTGATCATCACGGCCGAGATGGGCAGAAAGGCGGAGGAAAGCTGCTTGGCGCAGGTCAGGATGTCCGGCCGCATTTCGAAGGTCTGGCTGCCCCAGTAGCGCCCGGTCCGGCCAAAGCCACAGATCACCTCGTCGGCCACCAGCAGCACGTCGTGGCGCTTCAGGACGGCCTGCACCTTCTCGAAATAGGTGGCGGGCGGCAGGATGACGCCGCCGGCGCCCTGGATGGGTTCGGCGAAGAAGGCGGCTACCGTGTCCGGCCCCTCGCGCAGGATGAGGTCCTCCAGCTCCTGCGCCATGCGGGTGGCGAAGTCCTCCTCGCTTTCGCCAGGCAGGCCGTAGCCGTAGTGGTGCGGGCAGGAGACGTGGTGGAAGCCCGCGATCGGCAGGTCGAACATCTTGTGGTTCACCGGCTGCCCGGTGGCCGAGCCGGAAGCGACGGTGATGCCGTGGTAGCCACGGATGCGGCCGATGATCTTCTTCTTGGCCGGGCGCCCGATGGCGTTGTTGTAGAACCAGATCATCTTGATGGCGCTGTCATTCGCCTCGGAACCCGAGTTGGCGAAGAACACCTTGCTGAAGGGCCGGTCGCCGGCGGAAAGCGGCGCGCGCTGGATCAGCATCTCCGACAGGTCGATCAGCGGGTCGTGGCTGCGTCCGCCGAAGGCATGGTAGAAGGGCAGCTTCTTCATCTGCGCATAGGCCGCGTCCGCCAGCCGCTGGTTGGCGAAGCCGAGCGAAGCGCACCACAGGCCGGCGACGGATTCGATGTAGCTGCGGCCTGCATCGTCGAAGACCCGCACGCCCTCGCCATGGTCGATGATCAGCGGCCCCGTTTCACGGAACGCCTTGTGGTTGGTGTAGGGGTGCAGCGCGTATTCGATGTCGCGCGCGGCGGCGGAGTTGAAGCGGGGTGCGTCGTCGGGTGGGGTCATGGCATCGGTTCCTGAGCCGGGATGCCACCCAGTCTGGACCAGGGGAGGGGCGGTCGGAAGCGGCGTGAAGGTCGGGGGAAAGAATTCCCCCGAACCCCCTCCCTTTTTCTGTTCTATTTTCGCGTGTGGCTGCGGCGCCGGTGCACCTGAATGACACGGCGGCCGCGTGTCATGCCTGCAACCGAACATCGGATAAAAAGAAGATGGGGGTCTGGGAGAATTCCTTCCCCCAGCCTTGCTTCCTACCTGACCCGGTTCTCGATCAGCTCCTCCACCACCGTCGGGTCCGCCAGCGTCGAGGTATCTCCCAGGCCCCCCGTCTCGTTGGCCGCGATCTTGCGCAGGATGCGGCGCATGATCTTGCCGGATCGGGTCTTGGGCAGGCCCGGCGCCCATTGGATGGCGTCCGGCGCGGCGATGGGGCCGATCTCCTTGCGGACCCAGGTGACGAGCTCCTTCTTCAGCGCGTCGGTCGGCTCCTCGCCGGCATTCAGCGTCACATAGGCATAGATGCCCTGGCCCTTGATGTCGTGCGGCATGCCGACGACGGCGGCTTCCGCCACCTTGGGGTGGGCCACCAGCGCGCTCTCGATCTCGGCGGTGCCCATGCGGTGGCCGGACACGTTGAGCACGTCGTCCACGCGCCCGGTGATCCAGTAGTAGCCGTCCTCGTCCCGCCGCGCGCCATCGCCGGAAAAGTACTTGCCGGGGAAGGTGGCGAAGTAGGTCTGGATGAAGCGTTCGTGGTCCTTGTAGACGGTGCGCATCTGGCCGGGCCAGGAGTCGAGGATCACCAGGTTGCCCTCAGTGGCGCCGTCCAGGATGTTGCCCTCGCCGTCCACCAGCGCTGGCTGCACGCCGGGCAGGGGCAGGGTGGCCGAGCCGGGCTTCAGTTCCGTGGCGCCGGGCAGGGGGGAGATCAGGATGCCGCCCGTCTCGGTCTGCCACCAGGTATCGACGATCGGGCAGCGCTCCTCGCCCACCACGCGGTGGTACCAGAGCCATGCTTCCGGGTTGATCGGCTCGCCGACGGAGCCGAGCACGCGCAGCGACTTGCGCGAGGTCTTCTTCACCGGCGCGTCGCCGTCGCGCATCAGCGCGCGGATGGCGGTGGGGGCGGTGTAGAAGATGTTGACCTGGTGCTTGTCGATCACCTGCCAGAAGCGGCTGTTGTCCGGGTAGTTGGGCACGCCCTCGAACATCAGCGTGGTCGCGCCGTTGGCGAGCGGGCCGTAGACGATGTAGCTGTGGCCCGTCACCCAGCCCACGTCGGCGGTGCACCAGTAGATCTCGCCGGGGCGGTAGTCGAAGACGTGCTGGTGCGTGAAGCCGGCCCAGACCAGGTAGCCGCCGGTGGTGTGCAGCACGCCCTTCGGCTTGCCGGTGGAGCCGCTGGTATAAAGGATGAACAGCGGGTCCTCGGCGTTCATCGGCTCCGGCTCGCAGGTGCTGTCGGCTGCCTCGGTGACCTCATGGTACCAGTGGTCGCGCCCGGCCTGCATCGGCACCGCGCCGCCGGTGTTGCGCACCACGATGACGCCGCGCACGCCGGGCGCCGCCTTCAGCGCCTCGTCGGCATTGGTCTTCAGCGGCACGCGGCGGCCGCCGCGGCGGCCCTCATCGGCGGTGATCAGCAGGGTGCTGTCGCAGTCCACCAGCCGCGAGGCGAGGCTGTCCGGCGAGAAGCCGCCGAAGACGATGGAATGCACCGCGCCGATGCGCGCGCAGGCGAGCATGGCGACGGCGGCCTCGACGATCATTGGCAGGTACAGCGTCACGCGGTCGCCCTTGCGCACGCCCAGCGCCTTCATGGCATTGGCCATGCGGCAGACGCGCCCGTACAGGTCGCGATAGGTCACCTTCACGTCGCTGGCCGGGTCGTCGCCTTCCCAGATGATCGCCACCTGGTCGCCGCGCTCGGCGAGGTGCCGGTCCAGGCAGGAGGCGGAGGCGTTCAGCACCCCGTCCTCGAACCACTTGATTTGGACATCGCCCTCGAAGGAGGTGTTCTTGATGCGGGTGGGGGGCGTCATCCAGGCCACGCGCTGCGCTTCACGGCGCCAAAAGCCGTCGGGGTCGCGCCGTGCCTCCTCGCTCATCGCCTGGAACCGTGCCGCGTCCACCTGCGTGGTCGTGGCGATCTCCGGCCGGACCGGAATCCGGGTGTCGTCCGTCATGCTGCGCCTCCCTGGGGCGGATACTCTTGCCTGTATTGGGGCAAGCATGACCGGGCGGCGTCAAGGGCGCCACGGCCGGTGACGGATGGGCGGGGGAATTCAACATGGCCCCGGCGGCCTGTCTCTCGTGGCCCGGGGTTCCGGCCGGGCGCGCCAGGCCGGCGGAGAAATGTTCAGTGGTCCGGCGGGGCCGCCATTCCGCGAAACTGGCGCAAGCCAGCTGCCGAAAATCCATTTCTGAAAAATTGTTGCCTTTCACACAAGTATTGTCGAGTTCATCCAAAGTTTCATGGCGGCAAAAAAATTTATGCTCGGCATCCCCTCTACGTCGGGAGCCCGGCTCGGCCTAAGATGCGCATCCGCGCAGGCCCGGAAAACGGCGCCCTGGCGGCCCAGAAGACCGTCCGCCAGGAACGCCCGCATGTCACCCTTGCCGAGCCCGTCGCCTCTTGCCCGTCATGCCATGGCGTATGTCCTCGCCGGCGGGCGCGGCACCCGGCTGATGGAGCTGACCGAGCGGCGGGTAAAGCCCGCGGTGCATTTCGGCGCCAAGTCGCGCATCATCGACTTCGCCCTGTCCAACGCGATGAACTCGGGCATCAAGCGCATCGGCGTCGCCACCCAGTACAAGGCGCACAGCCTGATCCGCCACATGCAGCGCGGCTGGGGCTTCATGCGGGCGGAACGCAACGAGAGCTTCGACATCCTGCCCGCCAGCCAGCGCGTGTCGGAAGCCGGCTGGTATTCCGGCACGGCGGACGCGGTGTACCAGAACCTCGACATCATCGAGTCCTACAACCCGCGCTACATGGTCGTGCTGGCGGGCGACCACGTCTACAAGATGGACTACGAGGTGATGCTGGCGCAGCACGAGCAGTCCGGCGCCGACGTCACGGTCGGCTGCATCGAGGTGCCGCGCATGGAGGCCACCGGCTTCGGCGTCATGCACGTGGACGCCGAGGACCGCATCACCGCCTTTCTGGAAAAGCCCAAGGACCCGCCCGGCATGCCGGACAAGCCGGACACCGCGCTGGCGTCCATGGGCATCTACGTGTTCAACACCGACTTCCTGGCGCGCGAGCTGCGGCGCGACGCGGCGGACAGCCATTCCAGCCACGACTTCGGCTCCGACCTCGTGCCCTACATCGTCAAGCACGGCCATGCTGTGGCGCACCGCTTCACCACCTCCTGCGTCACCTCCGGCGTGGAGGAGGAAGCCTATTGGCGCGATGTCGGCACGGTGGACGCCTATTGGCAGGCCAACATCGACCTGACGGACGTGGTGCCCTCGCTCAACCTGTACGACCGCGACTGGCCGATCTGGACCTACAGCGAGCTGACGCCGCCGGCGAAGTTCGTGTTCGACGACGACGGCCGGCGCGGCACGGCGGTGGACTCGCTGGTGGCCGGCGGCACCATCGTGTCCGGCTCGCGCGTCATGCGCTCGGTGCTGTCCAACAACGTGCGGGTGCATTCCTTCTGCGACGTGCAGGGGGCGGTGCTGCTGCCCGGCGTCATCGTCAACCGCAACGTGCGGCTGCGCAACGTGGTGGTGGACAGTGGCGTGCACCTGCCCGACGGGCTGGTGGTGGGCGAGGACGCCGAGGCCGATGCCCGGCGCTTCCGCACCAGCGCCAAGGGCGTGACGCTGATCACCCAGCCGATGATCGCAGCCCTCGGCGCATGAGCCTGCCGGTCCTTTCGGTCGCCTCCGAGCTTTACCCGCTCGTCAAGACCGGCGGGCTGGCGGACGTGGCCGGCGCGCTTCCCGTGGCGCTGGCGGCCGAGGGCGTCGCGATGCGCAGCCTGCTGCCCGGCTATCCCCGCGTGCTGGCGGCGCTGCAGGGCGCCCGGCCGGTGCTGGAACTCGGCTGGATGTTCGGCGGCCCGGCCCGCCTGCTGGCCGCCGAGGCCCATGGCCTGGACCTGCTGGTGCTCGACGCGCCGCATCTCTACGACCGCCCCGGCACCCCTTACGCGGGGCCGGACGGCGACTGGGCGGACAACCCGCAGCGCTTCGCGGCGCTGGCCCAGGCGGCGGCGCGGCTCGGCTTCGGCGAGCTACCCGGCTTCCAGCCGGCGGTGGTGCACGCGCATGACTGGCAGGCCGGGCTGGCGCCGGCCTATCTGCATTACTGGGCTGGCGGCCGCCGCCGCCCCGGCACCGTGATGACCGTGCACAACCTGGCCTTCCAGGGGCAGTGCGACGTATCGCTGCTGGCCGAACTGGGCCTGCCGCCGGAAGCGCTGTCCATCCACGGCGTGGAATACTACCAGTCCATCGGCTTTCTGAAGGCGGGGCTGAAGCTGGCCGACCGCATCACCACCGTTTCCCCTTCCTACGCCGCCGAGATCCGCACGGAAGCCGGCGGCATGGGGCTGGCCGGCCTGCTGCGCGACCGCGCGGGCGCCATGGCCGGCATCCTCAACGGCATCGACACCGCCGTCTGGAATCCCGCCGACGATCCGGCGCTGGCCGCCGCGTTTTCCGCCGCCACGCTGGATGCCCGCGCCGCCAACCGCGCCGCGCTGCGGGCAGCGCTCGGCCTGGCCGACGACCCGCGCGCGCCGGTGCTTGGCATCGTGTCCCGGCTGTCCTGGCAGAAGGGCATGGACGCGGTGCTGGCGGCGCTGCCCACCCTGCTGTCGCTCGGCATGCGGCTGGCCGTGCTGGGCGCGGGCGACCGTGACCTGGAAGCCGGCTTCCGCGCGGCCGCCGAGGCCCACCCCGGGCAGGTGGGCCTGTTCCTGGGCTATGACGAGGCCCTGGCCCACCGCATCCAGGCCGGGTGCGACGCCCTGCTGGTGCCGTCGCGCTTCGAGCCCTGCGGCCTGACCCAGCTGTGCGCCCTGCGCTACGGCGCCCTGCCGGTGGTGGCCCGCTCCGGCGGGCTGGCCGACACGGTGGTGGACGCCAACGAGATGGCGCTGGCCGAGGGCTGGGGCACCGGCTTCGTGTTCAACGAGGCCTCGGCCGAGGCGCTGCAAGGCGCGCTGGGCCGCGTCGCCACGCTGTGGCAGGACCAGGACGCGTGGCGCCGGCTGCAGCGCAATGCCATGGGCAGCGACGTGAGCTGGACTCGCCCGGCGCGGCACTATGCCGCGCTGTACCGGGACGTGGCGCAGGGCTGAGGCGGGGGCCTCAGCTACTTTTTACGCAAGGCGTAATCCACCGCCCTCTCGACATGCATGGTTTGCAAAGGCCATGGTGACGTCCGACGACCTTGGGGATTCCAACGCGTGACCGATGACAGCGTGACGGTTGAAGCCGAAGTGGTGGCGCTGCGCCAGGCGGTGCTGAACAAGCTGATGTACGAGGTCGGCGGCCGCGATGAGCGCGCCAGCCCGCGCGACTGGTTTCTGGCCGCCACCCTGGCCGTGCGCGACCGCATCGTCGACCGCTGGCGCGCTTCCAACGACGAGGCGGCGGCGCAGGGCCACAAGCAGGTCTGCTACCTGTCCATGGAATTCCTGATCGGGCGCCTGCTGTCCGACGCCCTGGGCAACCTCGGCCTGACCGACACCATGCGGCAGGCGCTGGATGGCCTCGGCGTCGAGCTGGAGGAAACCTTCGCGCAGGAGCCGGACGCGGCGCTGGGCAATGGCGGGCTGGGCCGGCTGGCCGCCTGCTTCATGGAAAGCATGGCGAGCATCGGCGTCCCCGCCATCGGCTACGGCATCCGCTACGAGCACGGGCTGTTCCGCCAGCTGATCCAGGACGGGCGCCAGCGCGAGGTGCCGGAGGACTGGCTGAGCCTCGGCAATCCCTGGGAGTTCGAGCGCGCCGGCATCGGCTACGACATCGGCTTCGGCGGCTACGTGACCGCGGACGGCGATGCCCGCATGGTCTGGCACCCGGGCGAGACGGTGCGCGCCATCGCCTACGACACGCCCGTGGTGGGCTGGCGGGGGCAGTGGGTGAACACGCTGCGCCTGTGGTCCGCCCGCGCCACGGACCCGCTGCACCTCGATGCCTTCAACAGCGGCGACCACGTGGGCGCCCAGGCCAACCGCGTGCGGGCCGAGGCGATCTCCCGCGTGCTGTACCCGGGCGACGAGAGCGCCGCGGGGCAGGAGCTGCGGCTGCGGCAGGAATACTTCTTCGCCAGCGCCTCGCTGCACGACCTGATCCGCCGCCACCTGCGCCTGCACGGGGACATCCTGACCCTGGCCGAGAAGACCTCGGTGCAGCTCAACGACACCCACCCCGCGATCGGCGTGGCGGAGCTGATGCGGCTGCTGGTGGACGTGCACGGGCTGGACTGGGAGCAGGCGTGGGAGATCAGCCGCGCCACCTTCTCCTACACCAACCACACGCTGATGCCCGAGGCGCTGGAAAGCTGGCCGGTGCCGCTGATGGAGCGCCTGCTGCCGCGCAACATGCAGATCATCTACCTGATCAACGCCCGGCACCTGGAAGCGGCGCGCGCCCACGGCGCCACCGACACGCAGCTTTCCGCCATTTCGCTGATCGACGAGCAGCATGGCCGCCGGGTGCGGATGGGGCACCTCGCCTTCGCCGGCTCGCACAAGATCAACGGCGTGTCCGCCCTGCACACCGGGCTGATGAAGACCACCGTCTTCGCCGAGCTGGACCGGGCGCTGCCCGGGCGCATCTGCAACAAGACCAACGGCATCACCTTCCGCCGCTGGCTGATGCGCGCCAACCCGGCGCTGACCCGGCTGATCGTGGACACCATCGGCCCCCGCGTGCTGGACGATGCCGAGCGGCTGGCCGACCTCGCGCCCCATGCGCGCGACGCCGCCTTCCAGCAGGCTTTCGCCCGGCAGCGCCGCACCGCCAAGGAGCATCTGGCCAAAGTGGTGCGCGAGCGCATCGGCGTGACACTGAACCCGGACGCGCTGTTCGACGTGCAGATCAAGCGCATCCACGAATACAAGCGCCAGCTGCTGAACATCCTGCACACGGTGGCGCTGTACAACGCCATGCGCGCCCGGCCGATGGCCCCCTGGGCGCCGCAGGTGAAGATCTTCGCGGGCAAGGCGGCGCCGAGCTACCACCAGGCCAAGCTGATCATCCGCCTGGCCAATGACGTGTCGCGCGTCATCAACAGCGACCCCACGGTGCGCGGGCTGCTGCAGGTGGCGTTCCTGCCCAACTACAACGTCACGCTGGCCGAAAGCATCATCCCGGCCGCCGACCTGTCGGAACAGATCTCCACCGCCGGGCTGGAGGCTTCCGGCACCGGCAACATGAAGTTCGCGCTGAACGGCGCCATCACCATCGGCACGCTGGACGGCGCCAATGTCGAGATCAGCGAGCGCGTGGGGCTGGAGAACATCTTCATCTTCGGCCTGAAGGCGCACCAGGCCGGCCCCATGCGGCGCGATGGCTTCGACGCGCGGGCGGTGGTGGAAGCCTCGCCCGACCTCGGCGCGGTGCTGGACGCCATCAGCAACGGCGTGTTCTCGCCGGAGGAGCCGGACCGCTACCGCGGGCTGGTGGAAGGGCTGCTGGCGCACGACCACTTCCTGGTCACCGCCGACTTCGACAGCTACGTGGCGGCCCAGCGGCAGGTGATGGGGCGCTGGGCACGGCCGGTGGAATGGTGGCGCTCGGCGGTGCTGAACACCGCCAACGTCGCGTGGTTCTCGTCCGACCGCACGATCCGCGAATATGCCGACGAGGTCTGGGACCTGCCGGTGCGGTAGCGGGCGGGTGGCCGGGGCTTCGCGCCCCGGCCAGGTGGCCGCTCAGTAGGGCAGCTTGACCTCGCCATCCTCCTCGCCGTCCCAGTAGTGGACGCGGGTGGCGTGCACCTTGATCATCACCACGCCCGGCGTTTCCATGCCGTCCTTGAACCAGTGGTCCAGCTCCGGCGTCCAGTGCTGCTGGAAGCGCGACTTGTCGCGCACCAGCTCCGCCTCGCCTTCCACCGCCACCAGGAAGTGCTTGCTGCCCTGGAAGGACAGGGTGACCTTGGGGTTGGCCTCGATGTCCGACACCATCAGCGACTGTTCCCAGGTGAAGTAGTAGGAGTCGCCCTGCTGGTTCACCTCGCCGTTGTTGCTCATCGGCCGGCAGGCGATGGCGCCGCCTTCCGTGTGGGTGGCCAGGGTGCAGATGTCGATCTCGCGCATCTTCTGGGACAGGTCGGACAGGCTCTTGGTCATGGCGGGGCTCCCCTTGCCGCGTGTGGCGATGCGGGGGGAACGCGGCAAGGCGGCGGTCGGGGGGAAGGAATTTACCGGGGCGTCATCTTTTTTCTGTGAGCCTCCGGCGCCCGCCGCCGTGTCACAACCCCGCATCCACCGGCACCATCACGGTGCCGGCGCCGTCGATCTCCGCCGAAACGGGCTCCAGGCTGTCCCCCCAGCACGGGCCCTGGGTGCAGAAGCCGTCCTCGATCCGGAACAGCGCGCCGTGCAGCGCACACACGATGGCAGTGCCGCGGTGGTCCAGGAAACGGTCCGGGATCAGGTCCAGCGACACGCCCAGATGCGGGCAAGCGTTGACGTAGACGAAGACCGCCTCCCCCCGGCGGATGGCGAAAAGCGGCCCGAAGCCGCGCGCGGCGCCGTCTGGGATCTCCTCCAGCCGGCACAGGGGGCGCAGCGGCGTCACCGCCCTGGCCAGCCGCCCATCTCGCACAGCATCGCCCAATGCGCGTCCGACACCGGCATGACCGACAGGCGGGACTGGCGGATCAGCCCGATCTCCTCCAGCCCCGGCGTGGCCTTGATGGTGGCCAGCGTCACCGGGCGCGGCATGGGGCCCACGGCCCGCATGTCCACGCAGGCCCAGCGTTGAATGCCCTTGGGCCCGGTGTCCTCCGTCGGGTCGGGATAGGCGGCGCGGGCGACCTCGACCACGCCGACGATCTCCTTGCCGATGTTGGAATGGTAGAAGAAGGCGCGCTCCCCCACCGCCATGGCGCGCAGGAACTTCGCCGCCTGGGCGTTGCGCACGCCGGTCCAGGGCTCGACGCCGTTTTCCACCTGCTGCTGCCAGGAAAAGGCGTCGGGCTCGGACTTCACCAGCCATTGCGCCATGCTGTCAGCCGATGCGCTTGCCGTCCTTGAACACGGAGCGGAAGGGCCGGATGGTCACGGTCTCGAACAGCCCGGCCTTGGCGTAGGGGTCGTTGGCGGCCATCTGCTCGGCGGCCACCTGGTCGGGCAGGTTGACCAGCAGCAGGCTGCCGCAGGGCTTGCCCTCGGCATCCAGCACCGGCCCGCCTTCCACGATCACCTCGGCCTGGCTGTCCAGGTATTCCAGGTGCACCGGGCGGGTGGCCAGCCGCAGGTCCAGCGCGCCGGGCTTGTCCTGGCAGGAGATGGCGAAGAGCATGGGGCGTCCTTCCTTGTGTCGCGGCCGTGGCCGGCCTGTGCGGCTTCCGGCCTACCGCTGCGCGGGCGCGGCTTCAAGGGGCGGCGCCCCGGCCGCGCGCGCGCAGCGCAACACGGGGTTACGCGGCAGGCCGTTTCCGCGGCCCGGCTTTCGGATTAGTTTGCCAGCCGTGACCCTGCCCCCGTCCTTGTCCTCCTCGCCCGCCACGGTGCCGCGCGGCGCCGGCGTGCTGCACCGCTTCGCCAATCCGGGCCGCTTTTTGCGGCTGTCCGGCCGCGTGCAGCCCTGGCTTTGGGCGCTGTCGGCGCTGCTGCTGGGGGTGGGGGTGCCCTGGGCGCTGCTGCTGTCGCCGCCCGACTGGCAGCAGGGCGAGACGGTGCGCATCATGTACATCCACGTGCCCATGGCCTGGCTCGCCATGTCCGGCTACGTGACGCTGGCCCTGGCCTCGGCCGCCGCGCTGATCTGGCGCCACCCGCTGGCCGACCTTTTCGCGCGGGAACTGTCGCCGGTGGGCGCCGCCGTCACCGCGCTGTGCCTGGCCACCGGCAGCCTGTGGGGGCGGCCGATGTGGGGCACCTGGTGGGTGTGGGACGCGCGGCTGACCTCCGTGCTGGTGCTGTTCTTTCTGTGGGTCGGCCATGCCGCGCTGGTGCGCGCCTTTGACGAGGACGAGCGCGGCGCGCGGGCCGGCGCCATCCTGGCGCTGGTGGGCGCGGTCAACGTGCCGGTGGTCAAGTTCTCCGTCGACTTCTTCAACACGCTGCACCAGCCGGCCTCCGTGGCGCGGCTGGGCGGGCCCAGCCTGCACGTGGATATCCTCTATCCCCTGCTGGTTTGCGCCGCCGGCTTCACGGCGCTGTTCGCCGCGCTGGTGCTGGGGCGCACCCGGGCGGCGGTGATGGAAAAGCGCATTCGCCAGCTGCAGCTGGCCCAGGCCCGGCGGCAGGAAAGCGCGGCATGAGCCAGCACTGGTGGTTCGTGTCCGTCGCCTGGGGGCTGGGGGCCGTGCTGTTCGGCGCGCTGCTGGCCGACACGCTGCGCCGCCAGTCCGCCGCCCGCCGACGCCTGGCCCTGCTGGAAACCCGCCGCCCCTCCGGGAGGACCTCGCCATGAGCCTGTCGCGCAAGAAGCGGCGGATGTGGATGCTGCTGCTGGGCGGTCTCGGCCTCGGCAGCGCCGCGGCGCTGGCGCTGACCGCCTTTCAGGACAACCTGGTGTTCTTTCTGGCCCCCAGCGAGATCGCCGCCAAGCACCCCGGCCCCGAGCGCGCCTTCCGCCTGGGCGGGCTGGTCGAGGCCGGCAGCGTGCAGCGCGAGATCACCGCCGCCGGCCGGCCCGAGGCGCGCTTCCGCGTGACGGACGGCCCGGCCACGGTGCCGGTCGTCTATGTTGGCGTGCTGCCGGACCTGTTCCGCGAGGGGCAGGGCGTGGTGACGCTGGGCAAGCTCGGTGCCGACGGCACCTTCCGCGCCAGCGAGGTGCTGGCCCGCCACGACGAGACCTACATGCCCCCCGAGGTCGCCGACGCGCTGAAGCGCAGCGGCCATTGGGAACCTTCCAAGGGCGCGCCGCCGCCGGCCGCCACCTGGAACACGTTGAACGCCAGCAACGCGGGGCAGGGCGGATGATCGCGGAGCTTGGCCACTTCGCGCTGGCATTGGCCATGGCGCTGTCGCTGGCCCAGGCGGTGCTGCCGCTGTGGGGCGCGACCAAGGGTGACACGCGGCTGATGGCGGCAGGCAGCCCGCTGGCGGCGGGCACGCTGCTGGCCTGCGCCACGGCCTTCGGTGCGCTGCTGTATGTCTTCGCGGTGAACGACACCAGCGTGCAGAACGTCGTGCAGAACAGCCACTCGGCCAAGCCGATGCTCTACAAGCTGGCCGGCGCCTGGGGCAATCACGAGGGCTCGATGGTGCTCTGGGTGCTGATCCTGGCGCTCTGCGGCGGCGCGGTGGCGGGCTTCGGCCGGCGGCTGCCCACCGCCCTGCAGGCCCGCGTGCTGGCGGTGCTGGGGCTGATCGCGCTGGGCTTCCTGGCCTTCATCCTGGCCACCTCCAACCCCTTTGGCCGCGTCTGGCCGCCGGCGCCGGACGGGCAGGGGCTGAACCCGGTGCTGCAGGACCCCGGCCTCGCCTTCCATCCGCCGCTGCTCTACCTCGGCTATGTCGGCTACGCCGTCACCTTCGCCTTCGCGGTGGCCGCGTTGCTGGAGGGGCGGGTGGACGCCGCCTGGGGCCGCTGGGTGCGCCCCTGGGCGCTGGCGGCCTGGAGCTTCCTGACGCTCGGCATCGCGCTCGGCTCCTGGTGGGCCTATTACGAGCTGGGCTGGGGCGGCTACTGGTTCTGGGACCCGGTGGAGAACGCGTCGCTGCTGCCCTGGCTGGCGGGCACCGCGCTGCTGCATTCGGCGGCGGTGGTCGAGAAGCGCGAGGCGCTGAAGATCTGGACCGTGCTGCTCGCCTTGCTGGCCTTCGCCATGTCGCTGCTCGGCACCTTTCTGGTGCGGTCGGGCGTGCTGAACTCGGTGCACGCCTTCGCCAATGACCCGGAGCGCGGCGTCTTCATTCTTGGCCTGCTCGCCATCTACATCGGCGGTGCCTTCGCGCTCTTCGCCTGGCGCGCGCCGGCCATGGCGCCGACGGGGATCTTCGCCCCCGTGTCGCGCGAAGGCGGGCTGGTGCTGAACAACCTCTTGCTCTGCTCCATGGCCGCCGTGGTGCTGACCGGCACGCTGTGGCCGATGTTCGCCGACCTGCTGTTCGGGCAGAAGATCTCCGTCGGCCCGCCCTTCTTCAACACCGCCATCCTGCCGCTGGCGGTGCCGCTGGTGCTGGTCATGGCCGCCGGCCCATTGCTGCCCTGGAAGCGCGCGGCGCTGTGGCCGGTGCTGCAGCGCCTTTGGGCCGCGCTGTTGCTGGCCGCCGCCGCCGCCGCGCTGTGCCTCGCTTTCGCCGGCGTGCGCGTCGGCCCGGCGCTGGGCTTTGCCGCCGCCATCTGGCTGGTCGCCGGCGCGCTCACCGACCTCGCGGACCGCACGGCGCTGTTTCGCCGCCCGTCCGCTGCCTTTGCCCGCGCCCGCGGCCTGCCCCGCGCCGCCTGGGGCGCCGCCATCGCTCATGCCGGGCTGGGGCTTTCCATCGCTGGCATGGCGGGCATGGGGCTGGCCAGCGACAAGCTGGTGGCGCTGACCCCCGGCGGCCGCACGGACCTCGCCGGCTATGAATACCGGCTGGACGGCATCGTGGACGCGGTCGGTCCCAACTGGACCGCGCGCCGCGCCACCGTCACCATCACCCATGGCGGTGCGCCGGTCACGGTGATGCACCCGGAGCGCCGCTTCTTTCCGCTGGCCCGCCAAACCACCACGGAAGCCGCCATCCACCCCGTCTGGTCCGCCGACCTCTACGTCGTGCTGGGCGAGGAGGAGGCCGGCCGCGCCGTGCTGCGCATCCACCACAACCCGCTGGCGCCCTGGATCTGGCTGGGCGCTGCGGTGATGGCGCTCGGCGGCGGCATCTCGCTCAGCGACCGGCGCATCCGCGTCTCCGCCCCCGGCGGCAAGCGCGCCGCCGGCGCGGCGGGGGCGCCGGCATGAAGCGGCGGTGGCTGATGCTGGCGCCGCTGGGCGTGGCGGTGGCCGGCGGTGCCGGCTTCTATGCCATGCTGCGCGGCCTCGGCTCCGGCAGCTACGACCCGCGCGGCGTGCCCTCCGTGCTGGTGGGCAAGCCGGCGCCCGCCTTCAGCCTGCCGCCGCTGGAAGGCCAGCCCGCCCTGGCGAATACCGACCTGACGGACCTGCCCGCGCCGGTGCTGGTCAACTTCTGGGCCTCCTGGTGCGTGCCTTGCATTGTCGAGCACCCGCAGCTGATGCGCCTGTCGCGCGAGGGCGTGCCGGTGCTCGGCATCAACTACAAGGACAAGCCGGCCGACGCCGCCGGCTTCCTGGCCCGCCATGGCAACCCCTTTCGGCGCCTGGGCCGCGACGAGCCCGGGCGCGTCGCGATCGACTGGGGCGTCTATGGCGTGCCCGAGACCTACCTGCTGGACCGCCAGGGCATCGTCCGCTGGCGCTGGCCCGGCCCGGTGACGCCCGAGGTGCTGGAGCAGGACATCCGCCCCCTGCTGAAGCGCTACAGCTGATGCGCAGGCTTGCCCTCGCGCTGTGCCTGCTGGCCGGCCCGGCGCTGGCCGTCGGCCTGCCGTCCGAGATGCTGCGCGACCCGGCGCTGGAGCAGCGCGCCCGCGACATCGGCCACGAGCTGCGCTGCCTGGTCTGCCAGAACCAGTCCATCGAGGAAAGCGAGGCCGACCTCGCCCGCGACCTGCGCCGCATCGTGCGCGAGCGCGTCGCGATGGGCGAGGACAACGCCCAGGTGGTGTCCTACGTCCACGACCGCTACGGCGACTTCGTCTTGCTGCGCCCCCCCTTCACCGCCGCGACCGCCCTGCTCTGGGGCGCGCCCTTCGTGGCGCTGGGCGGCGGGCTGCTCGCCATCCTGATGCTGCGCCGCCGCCGCCCCGACCCGCTGGCCGTGGCGCCGCTGTCCCCCGACGAGCAGGCCCGCCTGGCCGCGCTGGAGCAAGACGCCGCCCGATGATCTGGCTGCTGTTCCTGGCGCTTGCCGCCCTGGCCCTGGCGCCGCTTGGCTGGTCGCTGGCCCGCCCCCGCGCCGCCCGGGGCCGGCACGATGCCGACCTCGCCCTGTACCGCGCCCAGCTCGCGGAGCTGGACCGCGAGCGTGCCGCCGGCCGGCTGGACGAGGCCGCCTTCGCCGCCGCCCGCACCGAGGTGCAGCGCCGCCTGCTGGCCGCCCCCGCCGATGCCCCCGCCCCCCACCCGCGCGGCGCCGCCACGCTTGCCGCCGGACTGTTCCTGATCCCGGCGCTGGGCATCGGCCTTTACCTGTGGAACGGCACGCCGGACGTGCCCGCCGCCCCCTTTGTGGAACGCGCCGCCGAGGCCGCGCGCGACGACGCCCTGCTGGCCCAGCTCCGCGCCCGCATTGCCCAGGTACCGCCCGCCAGCGAAGGCGCCCGCCAGGGCTGGCTGCTGCTCGGCAACGCCGAGCGCGCCCGTGGCCGCCTGGACCCCGCCGCTGAGGCCTTCGCCCGCGTGCTGGCCATCCGCTTCGACCCCGGCATCGCCGCCGAGCTCGCTGAATTGCAGGTGCAGCGCAACGCGCTGGAGCCGGCCGCCGCGCTGCTGGCGCAGTCGCTGCAAGCCGCCCCCACCGACCCACGCCTGCGCTTCCTGGCCGGCATGGTGGAAGCCCGTGCCGGGCGGCCGGCGAATGCCCGCGTGGTGTGGCAGGGGTTGCTGGCGGATACGCCGGCGGATGCGCCGTGGCGGGGGATGCTGGAACAGCAGTTGCGGGAACTGCCGTAGCGGTGGGCCAAAAGGGGCTCCGCCCCTTCTGGACTTCCCCGCTGGGGGGACAGTGTCCCCCCAGACCCCGCCATCAGACAGCATTCGGGGCTTTCAGGGTCAGGCGAGTCACGTGCTGTACAACGTGATGTTTTAAAATAGGCGCTCGCGCGGAATGGTCAGTCGTCGAGCGCCACCGGCCCTCGGGGCGCTGAAAACAGATGGCGGGGTCTGGGGTGGCACTGCCACCCCAGCGGGGGTCCAGGGGGCGGCGCCCCCTGGCCAACGCCGCCTGTCAAGCGATGGCGGGGGTCAGGGTCTCGCGGAAGCGGGCGGCGCAGGCGTCCCAGGACCAGCGTTCCGCGTAGTGGCGGCAGGTGGCGCGGTCGGCGTCCAGCGCGCCGAGGCAGGCGTCGCGCAGGTTTTCGGACAGCGCGCCGACCGGCTCGGGCGCCGGGCCGATGACGTCGAGCGGGCCGGTGACGGGGAAGGCGGCGACGGGGGTGCCGGAAGCCAGCGCTTCCAGCAGCACCAGGCCGAAGGTGTCGGTGCGGGAAGGGAAGACAAAGGCGTCGGCGCCGGCATAGGCCGCCGCCAGCTTGCCGTTCTCCAGCCGCCCGGTGAAGTGGGCCTCGGGGAAGCGCGCCTGCAGGGCGGCGCGCTGCGGGCCGTCGCCGACCACGGCCTTGCTGCCGGGCAGGTCGAGGGCGAGGAAGGCCTCGATGTTCTTCTCGACCGCGATGCGCCCGGCATACAGGAAGACCGGGCGGGGCAGCCCCTCCCACGGCGCGCGCGGCTCGGGGCGGAAGCGCGCCAGGTCCACGCCGCGGGACCAGGCGGCGAGGTTGCGGAAGCCGCGCGCCGTCATCTCGGCCGCCAGCGATGGCGTGGCGACCAGCACCGCCGCCGAGGGGCGGTGGAAGTGGCGCATCAGGGCCCAGCTCCAGGCGCGGGGAATGCGCGTGCGGGCGTGCACGTAGTCCGGAAAGCGCGTGTGGAAGGAGGTGGTGAAGCGCCAGCCGTGCTTCAGGCACAGCCCGCGCGCCGCCCAGCCAAGCGGGCCTTCGGTGGCGATGTGGATGGCGTCGGGCCGGAAGGCCTCGATCATCCGGCGCAGCCTGCGGCGCGGTGCCAATGCCAGCCGGATCTCGGCGTAGCCGGGGGTGGGGATGGTCGGGAAGCGGTCGGGGCCGATCACCTCCACCGTGTCGCCGCCGGCGCGCAGCAGGCTGACGACGACGGACAGCGTGCGGACCACGCCGTTGACCTGCGGCATCCAGGCATCGGAGACGATCAGGATGCGCGACGGCTGGCCCGGCGTCATGCCGGCAGCGGCACCGGCAGGGCGGTGGCGGACAGCCGCTGCTCGGCGGCCCAGTCGATGAGTTCGAAGCGCCCGTCGGCATGTTCGGCCAGCGCGGTGCAGCTTTCCACCCAGTCGCCGTCGTTCATGTAGAGCACGCCGCCGATCTCGCGCATCTCGGCGTGGTGGATGTGGCCGCAGATGACGCCGTGGTGGCCGCCCTTGCGGGCTTCCGCCGCCAGCGCCGTTTCGAAGCGGTCGATCGCCATGACGGCGCCCTTGACCTGCCGCTTCAGCCACTGGCTGAGCGACCAGTAGGAGTAGCCCAGCCGGCGCCGCACCGTGTTGAAGTGCCGGTTCAGCGCCAGCGCCAGGGTGTAGGCGCTGTCGCCTAGCAGGGCCAGAAAGCGGTAGTAGCGCACGACGCTGTCGAATTCGTCGCCATGCATCACCAGAAAGCGGCGGCCGTCGGCCGATTCATGCACCGCGTCCATCGCCAGCTTCACGCCGGCGACCTCCAGCCCCAGCCAGGCGCGGAACATCTCGTCGTGGTTGCCGGGGATGTAGGTGACGGCGGTGCCGGCGCGGGCGTGGCGCAGGATCAGCCGCAGCACCTCGTCATGGTGCGCGTCCCAGTACCAGGTCTTCTTGAGCCGCCAGCCGTCGACGATGTCGCCCACCAGGTAGAGCTGCTCGCATTCGATCTGTTTCAGGAAATCCGCCAGGAAATCCGCGCGGCTGCCGCGCGTGCCGAGGTGGATGTCGGACAGGAACACCGCCCGGTAGCGGCGCTTGGTGGCAATCGGGCCGTTCATGGTCATGCCGGCAGGTCCCGCGATGCTGCGTCGCCTGGATACCGCGCGCGGCGCGCGAAAGGGCATGAAGCTTTGGCGACACCGTGAAACGACCTGCCGCGCGCGGCGGCGGTGTGCTCTACACCCGCGCGCATGCTGATCGTCTTCAATCCCGTCGCCGGCTCGCGCCGCCGTTCCCGCCTGTTGCGCGCCATGGCGCTGCTGCCGGCGGCCCGCCTGGCCGAGACCGCCGGCCCCGGCCATGCCGAGGCTCTGGCGCGCGCCGCGGCGCAGGCGGGCGAGGACTGCGTGGTGGCCGCCGGCGGCGACGGCACCATCGCGGAGGTCGCGGCCGGGCTGCTGGGCCATGCCACCGCGCTCGGCATCCTGCCGCTGGGCACCGCCAACGTGCTGTCGCTGGAACTTGGCCTGCCGCATGCGCCGGAGGCGGCGGCACGCTTGCTGCTGGCCGGCCATGCGATGCCGCTGTGGCCCGGCATCGCGCGCTTCGCCGATGGCGGCAGCCGGCTCTTCGTGCAGATGCTCGGCGCCGGCTTCGATGCCGAGGTGGTGCGGCGGCTGGACCCCCGGCTGAAGCGTGCCACCGGCCGCGCCGCCTATGTGTGGCAGACCCTGGCCACCCTGCCGCGCTACGGCTTTCCGCCCGTTACGGCGCGGCTGGACGGCGGCGCGCCGCTGGCCGCCGGCGCGGTGGTGGTGACCAAGGGGCGGCTTTACGCCGGGCCGTTCCTGCTGGCCCCGGGCGCCACGCCGCTGCGGCCGGGCTTCCAGGTGGCGCTGATCCGCGGCGGCGCGGCGCGGGCGGCGCTGGCGGGCGCGCTGCTGCCGCTTGGGCTGCTGCCGCGTCTGCCGGGGCTGGTGCTGCGCCCGGCGTCGCATGTGGCGCTGGACGGTGCCGGCGTGCCGGCACAGGCGGATGGCGATTGCTGCGGCGGGCTGCCGGTGAGCATCGAGGACGCGGCGGCGCCGCTGCGGGTGATACTGCAAAGGCCGGGGGAGTGAACTCCCCCGAGCCCCCTCTTTTTTTGTCTGGTTTCCGGGAAGGTTGGTGGGACCGGCACGCCGTGAATTTCGAAGGCCGGGCAAAAAGTACCAGCGCTGACCAGCAGGATTTTTAAACACACAAAAAGAAGATGGGGGCTCGGGGGAATTCCTTCCCCCGACCTTTCCCTTCGATCAGGACAACCCCAGCCCCACCGCCCCCAGCACCGCGCCGCCCCCCAGCAGCCACAGCGGATGCAGTTTCGTACGCAGCATCCCCAGCGCGCTGGCTGCCGTGATGGCCCCGGTGATCCAGCCGGTGGTGGTACTTTCCGCGATCAGGATGGCGCTGGCGGCCACCAGCCCCACCGTCATCGGCACCAGCCCGGCCTGCACCAGCTTGCGCCAGGGCCGGTCGCGGAAGCGCCGCCACAGCCCCAGCACCACCCCCGTCAGCAGCGAGGACGGGCCGAACTTCGCCAGGGCGGAAACCAGCAGCCCGCTCCACCCCGCCACGTGCCAGCCGATCAGCGGCACCACCATCATGTTCGGCCCCGGCGCCGCCTGGGCCAGGGCGTAGAGCGCGCTGAACTCCTGCGCCGACATCCAGCCCTGCACCTGCACCACCTGGCGCTGCATTTCCGGCAGGATGGTGTTGCCGCCGCCGAAGGCGAGCACCGAAAGCTGCGCGAAGAGCAGCCCCAGCGTGATCAGCGTGCCCATCGGCCGCTCCACCACACGGCCGCGATGCTGAGCGGTGCCAGCAGCAGCATGGTCGGCAGCAGCGGCGTCCGCAGCACCGCGATGGCCAGCACGCAGAGCACCACGACGCCGAGGGCGAGGGCCTTGCGCCCCAGCGGCAGCAGCATCTTGATGGCGGTGGCGACCAGCAGCCCGGCGGCGGCGGCGGCCAGCCCCGCGAAGAAGTGCTGCAGCACCGGGTCGTCCTGGTACCGCTCGTAGATGACGCCGAGTCCCACCACCACCGCCGTCGGCCCCAGGATCAGCCCCAGCAGCGCCGAGACCGCCCCCGCCACGCCGCGGAATTCCAGCCCCACCGCGACGGACAGGTTGATGATGTTGCCGCCCGGCAGGAACTGGCACAGCCCCAGCAGCTCCGTGAAGGCTTCCGGCGACAGCCAGCGCCGGTGCTCCACCAGCATGGAGCGCGCCAGCGGCAGCACGCCGCCGAAGCCGATCAGCCCCAGGGTCAGAAAGCCGGTGAACAATTGCCGGCAGGTGGGGGGTGGGGCGGTGGTCATGCGGCGGGCCTTTGCTGCGCGAACCGCCATGATGCCCGAACGGGAGGGGTGGGGAAGGGCGGGGGAGTGGAATTCCCCCGCCCGCGCCCCGTCACCGGAAGCGGCGCGGCTCGATCGGTTCCGGGATGGTCGCCTCCGCCACGAAGCGCCCGCTGTTGCCGGCGGCGTGCCAGGCCGCGACCTCGCCCACCGTGGCCACCCAGCAGTCGGGCGCGGCGGTGACGCGGGCCAGCAGCTTTTCCAGCACGCGCAGCCGCTGCACGCGGCCGGAGATCCAGTCATGCACGGTCAACATCGTCAGCCCGCCATACTGGTGCTGGCCTTCCCATTCCTCCGACCAGCTGTCCAGCACGGCGCCGGGCGTGACCGGCGTGCGGTCGCCGGGCAGGGCGCTGAACTTGTAGAGGATGGCGTCGTCCAGCGCCCATTGCACCGGCACTTCCGTGACGCCCGCGATCTCGTAGGGGTGGTCGGCCCCCATCAGCGAGCTGTCCCACAGCCCGAGGCGCTGCAGCTCCGCCAGCATGTGCGGCGTCATTTCCCAGGCGGGCGAGCGGAAGCCCTGCGGGGCGGTGCCGGTTTGCCGGCGGAACAGCTCCACCGAGGCCTCCAGCGCCGCCGTGAACTCGCTGTCCGTGCTGTCGGCCACCAGCTCGTGAAACCAGCCGTGCAGCCCGGCCTGATGGCCACGCTGCAGGATGGCGGGCAGCAGCCCCGGGTTCTGTTCCGCGATGGCGCCGGGCACGAACAGCGTGCCCTTGATGCCGAAGCGGTCCAGCAGGTCCATCAGCCGCCACACGCCGCTGCGCTGGCCGAAGTGGCGCTGTTCCAGCTGCCCCAGGCGGCGCGGCGCGTCCGGCGCGCGCTGGCCCCACAGGTAGGGGCCGGTGGCATCCACGTCCACGGTGAAGCAGAAGGCGCTGCGCTGGCCGTCCGGCCAGCGGTAGGCGGGCCAGGGGTGCGGGGTGGGGCCGCTCACAGCGCGCTCTTCTTGTCCTGGTACACCGCCAGCGACCCGATGGAGTTGCCGCCGTCCACCGGCAGCGAGGCGCCGGTGATGTACCCGCTGGCGGGGCTGGCCAGGAACAACGCGGCGTTGCCGACATCCTGCATGGAGGTGCCGCGCCCGGCCGGGATGTTGGCCAGGACGTTGTCCACATGCGCCTGGCTGACGCGGCTGACCTCGCTGCCCGGGGTGAAGCCGGGCTCCAGCGCGTTGGCGCGGATGCCGTATTCCGCCAGCTCGATGGCGAAGCCCTTGGTCAGGCGGTCCAGCGCCGTCTTGCTGGTGCTGTAGGGGCAGGAGGTGCGGCGCATCTTGCGCGCGGCGCCGGAGGAGATGTTGATGATCGAGCCGCGCACGCCCTGCGCCACCATTTGCCGCGCGAAGGCCCGGCCCGTCAGGAACGGCGCGCGCAGGTTGATGTCGAAGATGCGGTCCCATTCCTCCGCGTCGATGTCGAGCAGAAAGCCGCTGGGGTAGACGCCGGCGTTGTTGATCAGCACGTCCACCGCGCCCCACCGATCGCCCACCGCCGCGGCCAGCGCCTCGATCGCGGCGGCGTCGCGCAGGTCGGCCGGCATGGTGAAGCTGCCGGGCGTGAACCAGGGCTGGCGCGCCAGGGCGTCCAGCGCATCCGCCCGCGCATCGGTCAGGCACAGCTTGGCGCCCGCCTCGCCGAAGGTCTGCGCCAGCCATTGGCCGATGACGCCGCAGGCGCCCGTGACCAGCACCCGCTTGCCGGCCATGTCCTTTGCGTAATCCATGGGGACTGTTTCCTTTTCCGTGTGGGACGCCGGGATCAAGACGCCGGCGGGCGGCGCGGGCAAGGGGGGCGGGGAACACGACGGCGTTGCGGGCGATGCCCAACCCCCGCCATTGCCTGTACAACCCGCGCCCATGACGCTTCTCCCCGAACTTCCCGTGTCCGAGGCGCTGCCCCGCCTGGCGCAGGTGCTGCGCGATGGCTCCAACGCCGTGCTGGTCGCCCCGCCCGGTGCCGGCAAGACCACGCTGGTGCCGTTGATGCTGCGCGACGAGCCCTGGGCGGCGCAGGGCAAGATCCTGGTGCTGGAGCCGCGCCGGGTGGCCGCCCGCGCCGCCGCACGGCGCATGGCCGACCTGCTGGGCGAGGCGGTGGGCGGCACCGTCGGGCTGGTGACGCGGCTGGAGCGCGCGACCTCCGCCCAAACGCGGGTGGAGGTGATCACGGAAGGGTTGCTGGTGCGCCGCCTGCAATCCGACCCGGGACTGGACGGCGTGGCCGCCGTGCTGTTCGACGAGGCGCACGAGCGCAACCTGGACACCGACCTGGCCCTGGCCTTTTGCCTGGACCTGCAGCGTGCCCTGCGGCCGGAGCTGCGGCTTTTGGCCATGTCCGCCACGTTGGAAGCCAGGGGCTTCGCCGAGCTGCTGGGCGGGGCGCCGGTGGTGGAAAGCCTGGGCCGCGCCTTTCCCGTGGCGGTGCACTACCGCGCGCGGGAGCTGAAGGACGCCAGGGAACTGCCGGAGGCGATGGCGAGTGCGATCCGCGAGGCGTTGCGCGCCCACCCCGGCGACGTGCTGGCCTTTCTGCCCGGCTGGGGCGAGATCCGCCGCACGGCCGACCGGCTGGGCGGCCTGGACGCCGACGTGCTGCCGCTGCACGGCGAGATGCCGCCCGCCGAGCAGGACCGCGCGCTGAACCCCGGGCCGCGTCGCAAGGTCGTGCTGGCGACCTCCATCGCGGAAACCTCGCTCACCGTGCCGGGGGTGCGCATCGTGGTGGATGGCGGCTTTCGCCGGGCGCCGCGGCTGGACCCGGCGACGGGTTTGGCGCGCCTCGCCACCCTGCGCATTTCCCGCGCCGCCGCCGAGCAGCGCGCGGGCCGCGCCGGGCGCACGGAGCCCGGCGTCGCCATTCGCCTCTGGACGGAAGCGCTGCACCGCGGCCTGCCGCTGGCCGACCGGCCGGAGATCCTGGAAAGCGAGCTGTCGGGGCTGGCGCTGGATTGCGCCGCCTGGGGCGCCGAGCCCGCCGCGCTGCCTTTTCTGGACCCGCCGCCCGCCGGGCAGATGGCGGCCGCCCGCGCCCTGCTGCGGGACCTGGACGCGCTGGATGGCGAGGGGCGCGTGACCTCCACCGGCCGGCGCATGGCCCGGCTCGGCACCCACCCGCGCCTTGCCCGCATGATGGTGGCGGCCGAAACCCCCGCCGAGGCGGCGCTCGCCGCCGAGCTGGCGGCGCTGCTGGAGGAGCGCGACCCCATCCGGGGGCGGGAAGCACCGGCCGACATCCAGCTCCGCCTGGACCTGCTGGCCGGCGCCGACGACCCCAATGCCGACCGCGCCGCGCTGGGGCGGGTGCGGCGCGCCGTGTCGCTGCACCGCCGCCGCCTGAACGTGCCGGGCGGCACCGAGGCGGCGGGCGATGCCGGGCTGCTGCTGGCCGCCGGCTTTCCCGACCGCATCGCCGCCAAGCGCGGGGTGATGGACGGCGCCTTCCGCCTGGCCGGCTTGTCCGGTGCCGCCGGGGGCGGCCAGGGCGCCCGCCTGCCGCCCACGGACAAGCTGGCGAAATCTCCTTTGCTGGCGGTGGCGGACCTGGAGCTGGCGGGCACCGAGGCGCGCATCCGCATGGCCGCGCCGCTGGGCCGCGCCGCGCTGGAAGCCCGCTTCCCCGACCGGCTGGTGCGGGAGGAAGGGGCGGCCTTCGACCCGCGACTCGGCGCCGTGGTGGCGCGCCGGCGGCTGCGCCTCGGACCCCTGGTGCTGGAGGAAAGCACCATCCCGCATGCCGACCCCGCCGCCGTGGCCGCCGAGCTGGCGCGCGCCGCCGCCGGCCGCGCGCTGCGCGACCTGAACTGGACCACGGCCGCCAAGCAGTTCCGCGCCCGCATGGCCCGCATGCACGCCCTGGACCCGGAGCATTGGCCCGACGTGTCGGACGACGCGCTGGCGGCCGACGGCGCCGCCTGGCTCGCCCCCTGGCTGTCCGGCCTGAGCAAGCTGTCCGAGCTGCGGGGGCTGGATGCGGTGGCCTTGCTGCGGGCGCTGCTGCCGCAGCCCCGCGCGCTGGACATCGCCCTGCCCACCCGCGCCGACCTGCCCGGCGGCCGTTCCGCCCTGATCGACTACGAAGGCGAGATCCCCCGCCTGGAAGCCCGCGCGCAATGGCTGTTCGGGCTGGCGTCGCTGCCGGCGCTGGCCGGCGGGCGCATTCCCCTGCAGGTGGCGCTGCTGTCGCCGGCCGGCCGGCCCATCGCGGTGACGGCGGACCTGCCGGGCTTTTGGCGCGGGGCCTGGGCGGACGTGCGCAAGGACATGCGCGGGCGCTACCCGCGGCACGACTGGCCGGAGGACCCGTCGCGCACCGGCTGAAGGCTGCGCGGCCTGTCTTTCCCCGAAAGACACACCCCGCCCGAAACGCAACTCGCCGGCGAACCCCCCCGTTGAAGCGCTACCGCGTCCCGCCCCACACTCCAGGGCCTTCGCCAGGATATGCCACCATGCCGACTGCCCGATCCTTTGCCGCGTCCCGCCGCCTGGTGCTGGGTGGCCTGCTGGCATCCGCCGCCCTGCCGCTGCTGCCCCGCCCCGCCGCCGCGCAGCGCGGCGCGCTGCCCGACTTCGCCGACCTCGCCGAGCGTGTCATGCCCGCCGTCGTCAACATCGCGGTGCTGAGCGAGCAGACCACGACGCAGGTGCCGCCCGAGCTGCGCGGCACGCCGTTCGAGCGGTATTTCCGCGAGCGGCGCGGCCGCCAGCAGGTGCAGGGCGCGGGGTCGGGCTTCATCGTCGACCCGGCGGGCTACGTGGTCACCAACAACCACGTCGTCGGCAACGCCACGCGCGTGGTGGTGTCGCTGCAGGACGGCACGGAGCTGCCGGCCCGCGTGGTCGGCACCGACGACCTGACGGATCTGGCACTCCTGCGGGTGGAGCCGCGCGCGGCGCTGCCCGCCGTGCCGTGGGGCAGCAGCGCCTCCACCCGCGTGGGCCAGTGGGTGCTGGCCTGCGGCAACCCCTTCGGGCTGGGCGGCACCGTCACCAGCGGCATCGTCTCGGCCCGCGGGCGCGAGATCGGCGCGGGGCCCTTTGACGACTTCATCCAGACCGATGCGGCCATCAACCCCGGCAATTCCGGCGGCCCGCTGTTCAACGTGGCGGGCGAGGTGATCGGCATCAACACCGCCATCTTCTCCCCCACCAATGCCTCCGCCGGCATCGGCTTCGCGACGCCATCCGACCTGGCGCGCGGCGTGATCGACCAGCTGCGGCGCGACGGGCGCGTGGAGCGCGGGTGGCTGGGCATCGCGGTGCTGGACTATGGCACCGAGCCCGGCGCGCGGCGCGGCGCGCAGGTGCAGGGGGTGGAGCGCAACAGCCCCGCCGCGCGGGCCGGCCTGCGCCAGGGCGACGTGCTGCTGGCGCTGAATGGCGAACGCATGGAAACCTCGCGCACGCTGATCCGCTCCGTATCCATCGTGCCGCCAGGGCAGACCATCCGCCTGACACTGCTGCGCGACGGGCGGCAGCAGGAGATCGCGGTGCAGGTGGGGCGGCGGCCACCTTCGGCGTCCTGACGGGGGCAAGGTCGGGGGAAGGAATCTTCCAAGCCCCCATCTTCGTTTTGGTTGATTTTCCGGGGGGGCCGTGGCGGCGGTGTGCCCGAAGAATCACATGGATTGCTGCTGCGGGCTGGCGCCTGGGGGAATTCCTTTCCCCGGCTTTGCTTCACTCCGACGGAAAAGCCAGCGCATGCTCCGGGTTCCACGCCACGGACACCATGCTGCCCGGCTCCGGCAGCCGACCGCCCGCCACCATGCGCTTGACCACCATGTCGCCGTTGTCGCCCAGCGCCAGCTTCAGCCGCACGTGGTCGCCCTGGAAGATCGCCTCGCGCAGGATGCCGGCCATGGCGTCGTCGCCGATGTCGGCGGCCAGCACGGGCACCACGCCCACGCGTTCCGGCCGGATGGTGACCACGCAGCGGCCGCCCGCGGCCAGCGTGCCGACGGGGCGGGCCGGTACCTCGGGGCCGCAATCCAGCGAAACGCGCGCCTCGCCGTCCTCGACCGCCACCACGCGGCCAGGCAGGCGGTTGTTCTCGCCCACGAAGCCGGCCACGAAGGCGTTGGCCGGGCGGTCGTAGATCTCGCGCGGCGTGGCCAGCTGGCGCACCAGCCCGCCCTCGAACACCGCGATGCGGTCAGACAGCGTCAGCGCCTCCTGCTGGTCGTGGGTGACGTACATCATGGTCACGCCGAGGCGCTGGTGGATGTCGCGGATCTCGAACTGCATCTCCTCGCGCAGCGCCTTGTCCAGCGCGCCCAGCGGCTCATCCAGCAGCACGATCGGCGGCTCGAACACCATGGCGCGGGCCAGTGCCACGCGCTGCTGCTGGCCGCCGGAAAGCTGCGCCGGGCGGCGGTCGCCGAAGCTGTCCAGCCGCACGGCGGCCAGCGCCTTGGCCACGCGCGCCTTGCGTTCCACCTTGGACACGCCGCGCACTTCCAGCGGAAAGGCAACGTTCTCGGCCACCGACATGTGCGGAAACAGCGCGTAGGACTGGAACACCACGCCGATGCCGCGCTTGTGCGGCGGCAGCCGCGCGATGTCGCGGCCCTGCAGCAGGATGCGGCCCTCGCTCGGCTGCTCGAAGCCCGCCAGCATCATCAGCGTCGTGGTCTTGCCGGAGCCGGAAGGGCCGAGCAGCGTCAGCAGCTCGCCGCGCCGCACCTCCAGGTCCAGCTGCCGCACGGCATAGCCGCCGCTGGCCGGGCCATAGGCCTTGCGCACGCCCTCGAACCGTACCAGCGCCTCTGCCATGCCAGCCCCCCGCATCCTGGCCGCCATGCAGGGGCGGCGGCGCCCCCTTGTCAACCGTGCCATCGGCCGCGACCCTCGTGGCTCCATCGGAGGAACGCGGATGACGGAAGCGGACAGCCTGATCGTCGAGCAGGGGAACGGCGTGGCGAACCTGCGGCTCAACCGTCCCGGGGCGCTGAACGCGTTGGACCCGGCGATGATCACCGGCATCGCCCGCCACCTGGAATCCTGGCGAAGCGACCCGGCGGTGTCCATGGTGCTGGTGGAGGGCGAGGGCGGCCGCGCCTTTTGCGCCGGCGGCGACGTGCGTGCCGCGCGGCGCATGCTGCTGGACGGCGACGCCGAGGGCGTGAACGCTTTTCTGGCCGAGGAATACCGCATGAACGGCGCCATCGCGGCGCTGCCCAAGCCCTGGGTCAGCCTGATCGACGGCGTGTGCATGGGTGGCGGCATCGGCGTTTCGGTGCATGGCAGCCACCGCGTGGCGACCGAGGCGGCGGTCTTCGCGATGCCGGAAACCACCATCGGCCTGTTTCCCGATGTCGGCACCAGCTTCGTGCTGTCGCGCATGCCCGGCGCACTGGGCGTCTGGCTCGGCCTGACGGGCGCGCGGCTACAGGGCGAGGCCGCGGTGGAAGCGGGCTTCGCCACCCACTTCATCGCCCGCCAGGACCTGCCCGCCCTGCGCGGCGCGCTGCTGGCGGGCGATGCCGGCGCCATCGACCGCATGGCGCGGCGGGCCGGGCCCGGTGCGCTGGCGGCGCTGCGCCCGGCCATCGACCGCTGCTTCGGCGCCGGCTCCGTCGCGGCCATCCTGGCGGCGCTGCGTGCCGAGAACAGCGACTGGGCGCGCGAGCAACTGTCGGTGCTGGACCGCGTGTCCCCCACCAGCCTGCTGGTGACGCACGAGATGCTGCGCCGCGCCCGCGACCTGGACCTGCCCGCCTGCCTGGCCATGGACACCGCCCTGGCGCGTGGCATGACCGCGCACCCGGACTTCGCCGAAGGCGTCCGCGCCCTGCTGGTGGACAAGGACAACGCGCCGCGCTGGACGCCGCCGACGCTGGCGGAAGCCGAGGCAGTGGGGGTGGCGCGGTTCTTCGGCTGATGAGGCGGAAAGGCAGGGGGAATGAATTCCCTCCGGACCCCATCTTCTGTCTGACTGTCACAACGCCACCGGTCCTGTCGCGCTCCGGTGACGAAGCGGCCCGCGAAAAGCCGGTAAAAGAAGATGGGGGCTCGGGGGATTTCTTTCCCCCGACCTTCCCGCCAAGCCTGCAACAGGACGCCCGCCATGACCCCCACCGAGGCCCTTTGGCAGCACGCCGCGCTTCCGCCCGAAGCCTTGGCGCAGCTCACCCTGACCGGCGCGGACCCGGTGCTGCCCTCTTCCTTCGCGGTGGGCACGGCGGCGCAGGCCAGCATCGCCGCCATGGCGCTGGCGGCGGCGGAGCTGCACCACGCGCGCGGCGCGCCCCGGCAGGCGGTGTCGGTGGACATGCGCCACGCCTGCGCGGAGTTCCGCTCCGAGCGGCTGCTGCGGGTGGACGGGCAGCCGGCGCCGGAGCTGTGGGACAGCATCGCCGGGCTTTATCCCACGGCCGATGGCTGGGTGCGGCTGCACACCAACTTCCCGCACCACCGGGACGGCGTGCTGCGGTTGCTGGGAGTGGCGAACGACAGGGCGGCGGTGGCGGGCGCGCTGCTCGGCTGGGGGGCGCTGGAGTTCGAGCAGGCGGCGGCGGACGCCGGCATGGTGGTCGCGGCGCTGCGCAGCTTCGCGGACTGGGATGCCAGCCCGCAGGGCCGCGCGGTGGCGGACTGGCCGCTGCGCATCACGCGCATTGGCGACGCGCCGCCGCAACCGCTGCCGGCGGGGGCGCAGCCGCTGCAAGGCGTCCGGGTGCTGGAGCTGACGCGCATCATCGCCGGGCCGGTGGCGGGGCGGGCGCTGGCGTCGCACGGGGCGGATGTCCTGCTGATCACGGCGCCGCACCTGCCGGCGGTGCTGCCACTGGTGATCGACACAGGGCGCGGCAAGCGCTCGGCGCAGCTGGACCTGCGCGCGGCGGCGGGGCGGCAGCGGTTCCAGGCCCTGGCGGCGGCAGCGGACGTGGTGCTGCAGGGCTACCGCCCCGGCGCGCTGGCCGCGCATGGCGTGGCGCCGCAGGCCCTGGCGGCGCTGCGGCCGGGCATCGTCTGCGCCAGCCTGTCGGCCTATGGCACGGCGGGGCCGTGGGCGGGGCGGCGCGGCTTCGACTCGCTGGTGCAGACGGCCAGCGGCTTCAACATGGCGGAAGCCGAGGCCGCCGGGCAGGCCGCGCCGCGCCCCCTGCCGGCGCAGGCGCTGGACCATGCCAGCGGCTATCTGCTGGCCTTCGGCATCCTGGCGGCGCTGCGGCGGCGGCTGCTGCAAGGCGGTTCCTGGTCTGTCGAGGTGTCACTGGCGGGCACCGGGCGATGGCTGCGCGGGCTGGGGCGGGTGCCGCGGGGGCTGGCGGTGGCGGACCCGTCGCGGGACGCGCTGCTGGGCTTTCTGGAAAACACGGAGTCCGGCTTCGGGCGGCTTTGCGCGACGCGCCCGGCGGGAATGCTGGCGGCGACGCCGGCGCGCTATGCCCGGCCCTCGGTGCCGCTGGGGCGGGATGCCGCGGCATGGTGAGGGCGGTGCCACGCTTGGCCGTTGCCCGCCGCCGCCCCCGGCGTTACAGCGCAACAGGGCCGGCCCGCGTTCCGCTGCCCTGGCCGAGCGATGTTCTGGATCGGAGCCGCCGATGGATGCTGAGATGAACGGAACTCCGCATTCCGCCAAGGCGGCGACCGGCGTGCCGGGGCTTGACGACATCCTGGCCGGCGGGCTGGCCACCGGCCACCTGTTTCTGCTGGAAGGCAACCCCGGCACCGGCAAGACCACCGTGGCGCTGCGCTTTCTGCTGGAAGGCGAGGCACGGGGCGAATCCACCCTCTACATCACCCTGTCGGAAACCGAGGCGGAGCTGCGCGCGGGCGCGGCCTCGCATGGCTGGACCCTCGGCCCCGGCATCACGGTGTTCGAGCTGGTGCCGCCGGAAAGCCTGCTGGACGCCGACCAGCAGCAAAGCCTGCTGTATTCCTCGGACCTGGAACTGGGCGAGGCGACCCGGCGGATCTTCGAGATGTTCGAGCGCGTGCGGCCAAGCCGCGTGGTGCTGGACAGCCTGTCCGAGATCCGCCTGCTGGCACAGAACTCGCTGCGCTACCGCCGGCAGATCCTGGCGCTGAAGCATTACTTCGTGCGCTTCGGCGCCACGGTGCTGCTGCTGGACGACCTGACCTCCGACATGCTGGACAAGACGGTGCACAGCGTCGTGCACGGCGTCATCCGGCTGGAGGAGCTGGCGCCGGTGTACGGGGCCGAGCGGCGGCGGATGCGGGTGCTGAAGTACCGCGGCCAGAAGTTCCGCGGCGGCTACCACGACTTCGCCATCCGCACCGGCGGCGTGGTGGTGTTTCCCCGCCTGGTGGCCGCCGAGCACCGCGGCGAGGGGATGCGCGCGCCGGTCACCAGCGGGCTGCCCTCGCTGGACACGCTGCTGGGCGGCGGCGTGGAGCAGGGCTCCAGCACGCTGGTCCTGGGGCCGGCCGGCACCGGCAAGACCATCTTCGGTTTGCAGTTCGTCGCCAGCGCCGTGGCGCGCGGCGAGCGCGCGGCGGTGTTCGTGTTCGACGAGGAACTGGGCCTGCTGTTCCGGCGCGCCCGGGCGATCGGCTTCGACCTGGCGGCGATGCAGGACCGCGGCCTGCTGCATATCGAGCAGGTGGACGCCGCCGAGCTGTCGCCCGGCGAGTTCGCCGACCGGGTGCGCGAATGCGTCATGCGGTCCGGCGCGCGGACGGTGGTGATCGACAGCCTGAACGGCTACCAGGCGGCGATGCCGCAGGAGAATGCCCTGATCCTGCACATCCACGAGCTGCTGCAGTACCTGAACCGGCAGGGCACCACGACCTTTCTGACGGTGGCGCAGCACGGGCTGGTGGGGGACATGAAGTCCCCCGTGGACATCACCTACTTGGCCGACACCGTGATCCTGCTGCGCTATTTCGAGGCGATGGGGCGGGTACGGCGCGCCGTTTCCGTGATCAAGAAGCGCACCGGCCTGCATGAGGACACCATCCGCGAATACCGCATCGGGCGGGGCGGGCTGGGCCTGGGCGAGCCGCTGGAACAGTTCCAGGGCGTGTTGCGCGGCGTTCCGCAGTTCGTGGGCACGGGCGGCCCGCTGCTGACCGCAGAGCCCGAGGAGTAGGCTCGATTCCGCTGTCGCACCGGCCGCCGACCCTGGTGTACGCCCCGCTGGGCCGCGATGCGGCGATCGCCGCGGCCCTGCTGTCGGAAGTCGGCGCGCATCCGCGCATCTGCCCCGACCTCGGCGGCTTTATCGCGGCGCTGAACGAGGATGCCTGCTTCGCGGTGGTGACCGAGGAAGCGCTGAACGACGCCGACCTGCGGCCGCTGGCCGGCTTCGTGGCCGGGCAGCCCGCCTGGTCCGACCTGCCCTTCATCGTGCTGACCCGCTCGGGCGGCGGGCCGGAACGCAACCCCGCGGCGGCGCGGCTGTCCGAGCTGCTGGGCAACGCCACCTTTCTGGAACGGCCCTTCCACCCCACCACCTTTGCCAGCATCGCCCGCAGCGCGCTGAAGGCCCGCGCGCGGCAGTTCGAGGCGCGCATGCGCATCGAGCAGCTGCATGAAAGCGAGGAGCGGCTGCGCACCGCGCTGGCCGCCGGGCGGCTCGGCTCCTGGGAGCTGGACATGGCCAACGGCACGCTGGACATTTCCGCCGCTGGCAAGGCGGTGTTCGGCTTTCCGCCAGAGGCCGCGCTGGACTTCAGCGCCATGCTGGCCGCCATTCACCCGCAGGACCGCCCGGCGATGGTGGCCGTCGTGGATGCCGCCCTGCACGCGGGCACCGACTTCACCTTGGAATACCGCACCGTGTGGCCCGACGGCGGGCTGCACTGGGCGGAGGTGCGCGCCCGCTCGGTGCGCGACCGGCGCGGGGTCCGGCTGGTCGGCGTGTGTTCCGACATCACCGACCGCCGCGCCGCCGAGGACGCCATGCGCCGGCTGAACGAGACGTTGGAGGAGCGCGTGGCCGAGCGCACCGCCGCATTGAAGCAGGCGCACGACGCCATGCTGGCCGAGATCGGGCAGCGCGAGCATGCGGAGGAGCTGCTGCGCCAGGCACAGAAGATGGAAGCCGTGGGGCAGCTCACCGGCGGGCTGGCGCATGACTTCAACAACCTGCTCGCCGGCATCAGCGGCAACCTGGAGCTGCTTGCCGCCCGCGCGCGCCAGGGGCGCATCGGCGAGCTGGACCGCTTTATCACGGCCGCGCAGGCGGCGGCGGCGCGCGCGGCCTCGCTGACGCACCGGCTGCTGGCCTTTTCGCGCCGCCAAACGCTGGACCCCAAGCCCACCGCGCTGAACCGGCTGGTGGCCGGCATGGAGGAGCTGATCGCCCGCACGGTGGGCCCCGGCATCGCCCTGGAAACGGCGGGCGGCGAGGGGCTGTGGAACACGCTGGTCGATCCCAACCAGCTGGAAAACGCGCTGCTCAACCTGTGCATCAACGCGCGCGACGCGATGCCCGACGGCGGCAGCCTGCGGATCACCACCGCCAACCGCCACCTGGACGCGGCGGAGGCCGCCCTGCTGGAACTGCCGCCCGGTGCCTTTGTGACGCTGTGCGTGCAGGACACCGGCACCGGCATGACGCCGGAAGTGATGGCGCGCGCCTTTGATCCCTTTTTCACCACCAAGCCGGTGGGCGCCGGCACCGGGCTCGGCCTGTCCATGATCTACGGCTTCGCGCGGCAGTCGGGCGGCCAGGCGCATATCGAGTCGGCCCCGGGCCAGGGCACCCGCATCTGCCTGTTCCTGCCGCGCCACGACGGCGCCGTGGACGACGCCGCGCTGGCCGCCGTGCCGCCCGCCCCGCCCGCGCAGGCGGGCGAGACGGTGCTGGTGGTGGATGACGAGGCCAGCGTGCGGATGCTGGTGGCCGAGGTTCTGCAGGACCTCGGCTATGCCGCGATCGAGGCGGTGGACGGGCCGAGCGGCCTGGCCGTGCTGCGCTCCGACGCGCGCATCGACCTGATGATCAGCGATGTCGGGCTGCCTGGCGGCATGAACGGGCGCCAGCTGGCCGATGCCGGGCGCAGCCTGCGGCCGGACCTGCGGGTGCTGTTCATCACCGGCTACGCGGAAAGCGCGGTGATGAGCCAGCCCGCCCCCGGCGTCAGGCCCGACCCGGGCATGCAGGTGATGACCAAGCCCTTCACGCTGGATGCGCTGGGCGCGCGCATCCGCGAATTGATCAACGCGCCGCGGCGGGCGGCGGGGTAGGCCGCACCGCCGCCGCGGCCCCCGCCATTCAATCTGGAGACAGTCTTTCCCATGACCCAAGCTGAAGACGATGCGGTCGCCGAGGCCGTGGCGCTGGCGCACAGCATTGCCGACCGGCTGGGCGCCGTGGTGCTGACCGAATACCCGGATGCCGACACGCTGGACCTGATGCACCCCGGCGCGCCGCCGCTGGAAACGGTGGCCGCCATCAACCGCGCCGTGGCGGCGGCGCTGGCGGAGCACGGCGTGGCGGTGCTGGTGCAGCGGGCCGGCCGCGGCGCCTTTCGACGCTGGATGGAAGGGCGGGACGACACCCCCGCCACCCGCCGCGCATGGCGCGACCGCGCCGGGTTGCTGCAGGGCGATGCCGCCATGGCGGCGCTGGGCCTGCCGCCCGCGCCGCCGCCGCCGCGCGACCGGGCGGCCGGCACGCCCGCCGACCGGCTGATGCGCGCCTTCGCGGACGAGGACGGCAGCGCCTTCGACCGTCTGGCCGAGGAGCTGGTGGCCGCCGGGCGCGACGGCGTGCTGGAACAGGCGATGCGCAAGGTTGCCCAGCGCTACGGCGAGGATGCCGCCGGCGACTTGGCGCGCGACCTGCAGGTGGTGGCGGAAGGCGCGCGCCTCGGCCCGTCCGGCTGGGCGGAGCTGGTGGCGCTGCCGGTGGCCCTGCCGCCGGGCGCGGTGCCGGACGCCGTGTCGCTGGGCCACAGCCTGGTCGCGTCCGGCGCGTTGCCGGAAGGCCTGGAGTTGCGCTTCCTGCCTGAATGGCGCAACCCGGCGGCGCTGGAAGCGCTGGCCCCCGGCGCCGTGCGCCGCGTGCTGCTGGACCTGCTGGCGGGGCGCGAGCCGGCGGATCTGCCGGTGGCGGCCGAGGCCGCGCTGTCCGAGGCCGGCTTCGGTGCGCTGGTCGGGCTGCAACTGGACTGGGACACGCCGGGCTGGGAACAGATCGTCGCCGACGGCCTGCCCGAGCCGCCGGCCGAGGACGCGCCCGAGACGCCCGAGCAGGCCGCCAGCAGCGCGGTGTTCGAGCGCTGGCGCGCGAAGGCCTTCGAAGCCGGCGACTGCGTGCCGCTGGCGCTGGTGCCCTTCTCGGAAACCGCAGACGAGATCGAGGACTTCCTGGAAGAAGCGGGGGAGCAGACCGGCGGGCTGCAGGAGATCCGCGACTTCGTGGACATGGCGCGCCAGGAAGCGCCGGAGGCCGAGGTGGTGTGCCGGGCGGAGGTGCTGCCCGCCGCCCTGCGCCTGACGGTGCTGACGCGCGCCGGGCAGGTGCTGGACAGCCTGGAGCTGCCGGCCGAGCGCCTGCCGGCGCCCCCGGCGGAGATGCCGGCGCTGATCGCGGGCTTCGTGCCGCTGCTGCCCGGCGGCTAGGCGGCCACCGCCTTATTCGGCGGGCGACATCGACATGGCGTAGGTTTCCTCGTCGTTGCGGGCGATCACCTTCACCGCGCGGCGCGAGGCCCAGACGTTGACCTGGTGGTGCAGCGGGATGATGGCGTGGTCGCGCATCGCGACGCGCGTGGCCTGGCGGTAGAATTCCTCGCGCGCCGCGGGGTCGATGGTTTCCAGCGCGCGGTCCAGCAGCCCGTCGAATTCCGCGCTGGAATAGCCCGAGCGGTTGGAGGTGCCTCGCCCGCGCGCCGGGTCCTTGCTGGCGATCAGCGCCACCATGGGGCTGTCCGGCTCGCCGCTGCTGGTGCCCCAGCCGGACAGGCCGACGGGAAACTCGTCTCGCGCCGAACGGGCGAAGTAGACGTTGGAGGGCATCGCCTGCACGTCCGCCTTGACGCCGATGCGCGACCACATCTGCGCCACGGCCTGCAGCACCTGCTCGTCGTTGATGTAGCGGTTGTTGGGGCCGGCCAGCACGATGCGGAAGCCATTGGGATAGCCCGCCTCCGCCAGCAGCTTCTGCGCGCGCGCCATGTCAAAGGCGGGCGCGGTGGTTTGCGGGTCGTGGCCCATTACGCCGGCGGCCAGGAACTGCCCGGACGGCGTGGCCAGCCCGCTCATCACCTGCCGCGCGATGGCCGGGCGGTTGATGGCAACCGACAGCGCTTCCCGCACGCGGTTGTCGCGCAGCGGGTTGTTCGCCAGCGCCTCGCCGTTCGGGCCGCTGACGCCGGGGGGGTGCTCGCGCGCGTGGTCCAGGTAGAGAAAGATGTTGCGCAGCCCTGGCTTGCTGGCGATCGCCAGGTTCGGGATGGCGCGCAGCGTTTCCACGTCCCGCGTCGGCACGGTGTCGATCACGTCCACGTCGCCGGCGCGCAGCGCCGCGATGCGCGCGCCGTCGTTGGGGATCACGCGGTAATCGACGCGCGACCACGGCTGCGGCGCACCGTACCAGTCCGGGTTGCGGGTGAAGACCGCCTGGCTGCCAGGGGAATACGACACCAGCCGGTAGGGGCCGGTGCCGATGGCGGCGCGGCCGCTGTTGAACTCGGCCGTGTCGGTGGCGGGCAACGCCTTGCGGCTGGTGATGGGCAGGCCGGACATCAGGTTGGGCATCAGCGGAAAGGGGGCCGCGGTGTGCAGGCGGATGGTGTGGTCGTCCACAACCTCCAGCCGCTGCACGGAACGGATGTAGAGCACGAAGCTGCCGGGGCTGTTGCGCACCTCCGGCACGCGCGCGAAGGTCGCCACCACGTCCGCCGCCGTGAAGGGCGCGCCGTCGTGCCACAGCACGTTGCGGCGCAGCTTGAATTCCCACGCCGTGTCGCCCACCGGCGCCCAGGACTCCGCGAGCCCGGGGCGGAGGCGGAAGTTCTCGTCCGTGTCCACCAGCCGGTCGAACACGTGCTTGTTCATGGCGTTGTTGGGCGTCAGCGTGTGGTAGTGCGGGTCCATGGAGGTGAAGGCACCACCGACCGCGATGCGCAGCGCGGGGCCCTGCGCTTGCGCCGCGCCCCCGATCAGCATCAGCGCCAGGGACAGGAACGGGGCCTTGCGCATCACCATCTCTCCGCACATGCTCAATGACAGGGATGTCATGCTAGGCGCCGCCCGCCGCGCCCCGCAACCATCCGCAACAGTGCCGGAGCGCCGGGCCGGATGGCGGCTGCCTGCGAAGGACGCAGCTGCTGCCTCGTGGGATGCAGTTCGCCCGCATCCTGGCCGGTGCTGCGCGCGCAACAGGGCAGGGGCAGCATGGCCGACACGATCATCGAGCACGGCACCGTCATCACCATGGACCCCGCGCGGCGGGTGATCGAGGATGGCGCGGTCGCGGTGCAAGGCGGGCGCATCGTCGCCGTCGGCACCACCGCCGAGGTGGCGGCCAGCCACCCGCACGCCGCCCGGCGGATCGACGCCCGGCACAAGGCGGTGCTGCCCGGCTTCATCGACGGCCACACCCATGCCGGCCACGCCATGGTCCGCACCGCCGGCGGCGGCGACAGCAAGGCGTGGTACGACACGGTGCACGCCATCTACAACCACGGCTCCGGCCCCGAGTTCTGGCGGCTGGAAGCGGCCATGGCGGCGACGGAGCGGCTGCGCTTCGGCACCACCACCGCGGTCGCGCTGATGGGCGGCGGCGATTCCGCCATGCGCTGCGACGACCTGCGCTTTGTCGACGTGCATTGCCAGGCGGTCGAATCCGTGGGCGTGCGCGAGATCGTGGTGGTCGGCCACCCGCGCGGCCCTTTTCCGGCGGATTACTCGATCTGGGAAGGCGAAACGCGCCACCGAAAGGCGGTGCCGTTCGAAACCTTCCGCGATGTCTGCGCCGCCGCCGTGGACACGTGGCACGGCGGCGCGGAAGGCCGGCTGCGCATCGCGCTGCTGTCCCCCGTGCACCACGCCGGATCGCCGCCCGAGCTGGCGGAGGAGACCTTCGCCCACACCCGCGCGATGCGCGAGCTGTCCCGCGCCAAGGGCGTGATGTTCCATCAGGATGGCCACCGCACCGGCTCCATCGCCACGCTGCAGGAGCAGACCGGCGCGCTGGGCGAGGATGTGTGGCTGTCCCACTGCATCGACATCACGGACCACGAGATGCGGCTGCTGGCGGACAGCGGCACGCGCGTGGCGCACAACGCGTCCGCCAACTTCTCCATCCGCGGCCGCTGCCCGGCGCCCGAGCTGATCGACATGGGCGTGCTGGTGATGCTCAGCACCGATGCCACGGCGCCCGACCGCTCGGCCGACCAGTTCCGCAACATGTGGCAGTGCATGCACTACCACCGCCGCCACTTCCGCGACGACAAGGTGATGCCGGTCGGCAAGGTGCTGGAGATGGTGACGATCGACGCCGCGAAGGCATTGCACCTGGACCACGAGATCGGCTCGCTGGAGGTGGGCAAGAAAGCGGACATCATCACGGTGGACCTGTTCAAGCCGCACATGATGCCCCTGCACATGCCGGTGCACCGCGTGGTCTGCTTCGCCCAGGGCTCCGACGTGTCGGAGGTCATGGTGGATGGCAAGCTGCTCGTGGAAAACAGCCAGATCCTCGACACCGGCTGGCGCGACATGCTGCGCGCGGTGCAGGCGGAAGCCGAGGCAGCGATCCGCCGGACGGGAACGCAGGCGGCCTTTGAAGCGCTGCCGCCGACATTCTGGGGACATACGCATTACTGAAAGCGGGGAGAAAGGTCAGGGGAATGAATTCCCCTGAAACCCCTTCTTTTTTCCGATCCGTTTTCGGATGCGGCTCGTGGGATCGGGGCGCTTTTCGTGGAGTTCGGAGGCGGAACTTCCGAGCCGCTACACAGGCAAGTATACCAAAAAAAAGATGGGGGCCTGGGGGAATTCCTTCCCCCAGCCTTGCTTCAATACACGATGAACCCCTTGATCGCGTCCATCATCGCTTCCGGCTCATCCGCACGGATCGAGTGGCTGCTGCGCTCGAAGATCCGCAGGTCGGAGCCCGGGATCAGTGCGTGGATCTCCTCGGAAAATTCCGGTGCGCAGATCCAGTCGTGCCGCCCGGCCAGGATCAGCGTCTTGGCCGTGATGCGCGACAGTTCCGGCCGCAGGTCGAAGTGTTCCCGCAGAAAGCCGCCGGGGCGGAAGGCGGCGTTCAGCGCGGCGGGCTCGTGCAGCGTGCGGGCGCGGGCATCGGCGCCGCCGCCCGGGGTGTGGGACACGGAATATAGCGGCGCCATCACGGCGTAATAGGTCTGCACGGCATCCAGCGTCGTCAGCTCGCCGTTCCACAGCATGGCGGCGACACGCTGCTGTTCCGGCGTGCCACGTTCCCGCACGATCTGCTGCGCTCGTTCGTTGAAGCCGGAATGGGCGGCGGTGACCACGGCGACGAGATGGGACACCGAGTCCGGGTAGCGCGCCGCATGCGCCAGCGCCACCATGCCGCCGTAGCTGGTACCGATCGAGACGACGGGGCCGAGGCCGAGATGCCGGCGCAGCGCCTCCAGGTCCTCGACATTCTGGTCCAGCGTGTAGGTGGCGGGGTCTCCCTTGGCCGAGCGGCCCTGGCCGCGATGGTCCACGTAGACGAGCTGCATCCGCTCCGCCAGCGGCGAGAAGCCGGGCTTGAAGCCGCTGTGGTCGCCGCCCGGGCCGCCATGCAGCACCATGGCCACCGGGCGTTCCCGCATGGCCGGGCCGTCGGGCACCAGCCCCATGCCCTCGACGTCGAAGAAGATCTCGGTGCCGCGGATTGCTGCGCGCATCTGGTCGCTCCCTGCCGTGAGCGCCGAGTCTGTCACGGCTGGCCAGTCCCGCCAATGAGGCACAACCCCAGGTTGCGCGATGGGGCGGGGCGGTGCCACCGTGGCGGCTGGTTTCGCATGGAGCAGCCCCGATGTCGCCGCGTCTTGCCCTTCTGCCGCTGCTGGCGGCGCTGGCCTTGCCCGCCTGCGCGCCGGAGATCGACCCGCTGACGCAGATGGCCAGCCGCTGCAGCGTGTCGGTGGCCGATCTCGGGCTGCGGGTGGGCGGCTTCAACCGCTTGGTCAGCCGCGTCTTCACGGATGGCGAGCTGGCGGCCTGGGGCGGCATCGCCTCGCCGCGCGTGCCGGTGTTCAACACGCGCGGCCTGCCGGTGACGGAAGCCACGGCGCTGGACAACGGCGTGCCCGGTGCCGCCTGGCAGGCCTGCATGCAGCGGAGCCTGCGCGCGCTGACCTGACGCGCCGCATCGTCCGCCGGCCACCGCGCCTGCCGCCCCCACGGGCGGCGGGCCCGCCGCGCGTGGCGTGGCCGCAAACGGTTCTGGCCAGTCGGGCGCGGAGTGTTGCACCATCCTTGGGCATTGCTGTCGCCGCGCCGCCCGTGGCCGCGCGCCGGCGGCACTGGTCCGATAGTTGCTTGACTGGAAGCGAGAGGACCCGCGCGCCAAGCCGGGGCCGAGACGTGCCTGCATCGATCCTTTCTCCATGAGGTTCCGCATGTTCAGCCGCCGCACTGCTCTTCTGGGCGCCGCCAGCCTGCCGCTGTTTTCCATCCGCCGGGCCAGCGCGGCCGAGGAGGTGGTGATCGGCGCGGTCTACCCGCTGACCGGCAACAGCGCCCAGGTGGGGCAGGACGCCAAGGCGGTGATGGAGCTGGCGGCCGAGATCATCAACGGCACGCATGACCGCATGCCGCTGCTGCTGGGCGAGGGCGGCGGGCTGCCGAAGCTCGGTGGCGCCAAGCTGCGCCTGGTCTTCGCCGATCATCAGAACGACCCGCAGAAGGCGCGTGCCGAGGCGGAGCGCCTGATCACGCAGGACAAGGTGGCGATGATCATTGGCAGCTTCAGCAGCGCCACGGCCGCGACCATCAGCCAGGTGACCGAGCGTTACGAGATTCCCTATATCTCGGCGGACAACTCCTCGCCGACGCTGACGCAGCGCGGGCTGAAGTGGTTCTTCCGCCCCTCGCCCAACGACGTCACTTTCACCGAGGCGATGTTCAACTTCTACAAGGAAGTCGGCGCCAAGACCGGCCGCGCGCCGCAGACCGTCTCGCTGTTCTACGAGGACAGCATCTTCGGCATCGACAGCAGCAACGTGCAGCGCAAGATGGCGACGGATGCGGGCATGAAGATCCTGGCCGACATCAAGTACCGCGCCAATTCACCGACGCTGTCCTCCGAGGCGCAGCGGCTGAAGGCGGCCAATGCCGACGTGCTGATGCCGTCTTCCTACACCACCGACGCCATCCTGATCCTGCGGGCGATGAACGAGATCGGCTACAAGCCGAAGGCGATCATGGCGCAGGCGGCGGGCTTCCAGGAAAGCGCCTTCATCAACGGCGTCGGCGCGCTGGCGGAAGGGGTGATGAGCCGTTCCTCCTTCGCGGGCGACGCGGTGGCGATGCGCCCGGCGATCCCGGCGATCAACGCGCTGTACAAGGCGAGGCAGAACAAGGACCTGAACGACAACACCTCGCGCGAGTTCACCGCCTTCCAGGTGGCGGCCGACGCGATCAACCGCGCGGGTTCCACCAAGGCCACCGATCTGCAGAAGGCGCTGCAGGCCACCGACATCCCCGGCGACCAGACGCTGATGCCCTGGAAGGGCGTGAAGTTCGATGCCGCCGGCAACAACCTGCTGGGCACGCCGGTGATCCAGCAGATCACCAGCGGCGCCTACCGCACCGTCTGGCCGTTCGACGTGGCCTCGACGCCGGTGGTCTGGAACGTCGGTCAGTAACCGGCGCATGACCGCTGAACTGGTGCTGCAGGCCGTCGCCAGCGGCCTGCTGATGGGCATGATCTACGCGCTGGTGGCCGCCGGCCTGTCGCTGATCTTCGGCCTGATGGACGTGGTGAACTTCGCGCATGGCGAGCTGCTGATGCTGGCGATGTTCGCGACCCTGGTGCTGACGCAGGTCAGCGGGCTGGACCCGCTGCTGCTGCTGCCGGTGGTGGGCGTCATCCTGTTCGGCGTCGGCGTCGCGATCTATCGCGGGCTGATCGGCCGGGCGCTGTCGGTCACCTTCAACCGCGGCATGTCGCAGATCTTCGTCACCTTCGGGCTGGCGATCTTTCTGCGCGGCGCCGCGCAGTTCGTCTTCGGCTCGGAATTCCATTCCGTCACGGGCACCTGGCTGAGCGACAAGACCGTCAACCTCGCCGGCATCTTTCTGCCGCTGCCGCAGCTGGTCGCCTCGGTGGTGTGCCTGGCGGCGTTCGCCGCGATGATGCTGGTGTCCCGCACCGAGTTCGGCCGCGCGCTGGAAGCGACGCGGGAGGACCGGGACGCGGTGGCGCTGATCGGCATCGACCGCGACCGCATCTTCGCGATCGGCTGGGGCATGGGGGCGGCGGCGGTGGGCGTGGCGGGCGTGATGCTCGCCAACTTCTACTACATCTCGCCCAATGTCGGGCTGAACTTCGCGACCATCGCCTATGTCACCGTGGCGCTGGGCGGCTTCGGCAGTCTGGCCGGCGCGCTGGCGGCCGGGCTGCTGGTCGGGCTGGTCGAGGCACTGACGGCGCTGGTGCTGGAACCCTCCTTGAAGCAGGTCGGCATGTTCGTGCTGTACATGCTGGTGCTCACGGTCCGCCCGCGCGGCCTGTTCGGGAAGATGTGATGACCATCGCCATTCGCGCCAACGCCATCGTCAAGCGCCGGCGGCGGGAGCTGCTGGTCGGCGCCGTTCTGCTGGCGGTGCTCGCCGCGCTGCCGCTCGGCGTGTCGGACGTCTACGCGCAGAACCTGATCATTCTGACGCTGCTCTACGCCGGGCTGAGCCAGGCCTGGAACATCCTCGGCGGCTATTGCGGGCAGATCTCGCTGGGCCACGCGCTGTATTTCGGCCTCGGCGGCTACGTCTCCACCATGCTCTTCGTCTATGCCGGCGTGCCGCCGCTGCTGGGCATGTTCCTCGGCGGTGCGGTGGGCGGGCTGGGCGCGCTGCTGGTCGGCTGGCCGTGCTTCCGGCTGTCCGGGCACTACTACGCCATCGCGACCGTGGTGGTGGGCGAGATCGGCTACCTCTTATTCCTCAACTGGGACTGGGTGGGGGGTGCCTCGGGCATCTATGTGCCACTGGGGCCGGACAGCTGGGTGACCATGCAGTTCCGCATCTCCAAACTGCCCTGGCACTACATCACGCTGGCCTTCGCGACATTGGCCTGGATCGTCGCCTGGGTGATCGAGGGCTCGCGCTGGGGCTATTCCTGGCGCGCGGTGAAGGACGATGTGACGGCGGCGCGTTCGCTCGCCGTGCGCATCTTTCCCTCCAAGATGGCGGCGGCCGCGATCAGCGGCTTCCTCACCGGCATGGGCGGCGCGATCTACGCGCAGTATGTCGGCTACATCGATCCGGACAGCATCCTGGCCGGGCACTTCTCCATCCTGATCGCCTTGCCCGCGGTGCTGGGCGGTGTCGGCACGTTGTGGGGGCCGGTGCTGGGGGCGGCGGTGCTGATCCCGGTGTCGGAGCTGTCGCGCTCCTATCTCGGCGGGTCGGGCAGTGGCGTGGACCTGATGATCTACGGCGCGCTGATCATGCTGGTGGCGCTGGCCCGGCCGCAGGGGCTGGTCAGCCTACTCGGCGTGAAGAGCCAAGCCGGGGGAGGCGCCCATGGCCGCGCTGCTTGAGGTCCGCAACGTCAGCAAGCGCTTCGGCGGCGTGCAGGCCAACAGCGACATCAGCTTCGATGTCATCCAGGGTGAGATCCTCGGGCTGATCGGGCCCAACGGCGCGGGCAAGACCTCGCTGTTCAACTCCATCTCGGGCGAGGTCACGCCGGACAGCGGTGAGATCCGGCTGGACGGCCAGCGCATCTCCGGCCTCGGCCCGGTGGAGGCGACCAAGCGCGGCATCGCCCGCACCTTCCAGGTGGTGCGCTCCTTCGATTCCATGACGGTGCTGGAGAACGTCATGGTCGGCGCCTTCACCCGCACCCGCCGCGCCGCCGCGGCGATGGCGGAGGCGGAAAAGGTGATAGACTTCGCTGGCCTCACCGGGCGCATCGACACCCCCGCCATCTCCCTGACCCCGCCCGAGAAGCGCAAGCTAGAGGTGGCGCGCGCGCTGGCCACCAAGTCCCGCCTCTTGCTGCTGGACGAGATGCTGACCGGCCTCACGCCCGCCGAGGCGCAGTCCGGCGTGCAACTGATCCGCGACGTGCGGGATCAGGGCGTCACCATCATCATGGTTGAGCACGTGATGGAGGTGCTGCTGCCGCTGATCGACCGCGCCGTGGTGCTGAACCTGGGCAAGGTGCTGACCACCGGCGCGCCGCAGGAGGTGGTGAAGAACCCCGAGATGATCCGCGCCTATCTGGGAGACCGCTATGCTGCGGCTTGAGGGACTCTCCGCCAGCTATCGCGGGCTGAAGGCGCTGCAGGGCATCGACGTGGCGGTGGGCCATGGCGAGATCGTCGCCGTGGTGGGTGCCAACGGCGCCGGCAAGTCGACGCTGCTGAAGGCCATCGCCGGGCAGGTGGCGACGGAGGGCAGCATCCGCTTCGAGGACACCGACCTCAAGCGCCTGCCCTCGCACCAGATCGCCCGCCTCGGCGTCAACCTGGTGCCGGAAGGGCGGCGGCTGTTCCCGCGCCTGTCGGTGGAGGACAACCTACGCCTCGGCGCCTATGCCAAGCGCGGCACCGCCGACCGCTTCAAGCCGCTGGAGCTGGTCTTTGAGCTGTTCCCCCGGCTGAAGGAGCGCCTGCCGCAGCAGGCCGGCACGCTGTCGGGCGGCGAGCAGCAAATGCTGGCGATCGGCCGCGCGCTGATGACCCAGCCCCGCCTGCTGATGCTGGACGAGCCCAGCCAGGGCATCATGCCCAAGCTGGTGGACGACATCCTGGCCGCCGTGACACGCATCCGCGACCTCGGCGTCACGGTGCTGCTGGTGGAGCAGCGGCTGGTCGAGGCCCTGGCCATCGCCGACCGTGCCTATGTGTTGCAGACCGGACGCATCGTCATGTCCGGCCCGGCGGCGGAGATCGCAGGGCATGCCGATGTGCGGCGCGCTTATCTTGGCATCTGACGCGCTCGTGGCCCTTGGGGGGGCGCTGCCCCCTCAAACGCCCCCGGCAGGGGATTGAATCCCCTGCACCCCCTTTTGAAAGAATGGGGGTCCAGGGGCCTCAGGCCCCTGGCGGGGAGAGTTCGAGAGGGGCAGCGCCCCTCTCGAGAGCCACGTGACACCATCTTTCCCGGACAGGCCCTGAATGCACATCCGCATCGGCATCGACATCGGTGGCACCTTCACCGACCTGCAGATCCTCGACGAGCGCAACGGCACCCTGCACAGCCTGAAGACGCCCACCACGCCGGAGGATCCCTCCATCGGGCTGATGACCGGCATCGCGGAGGCCGCGGCACGCTTCGGCTTCACGCTGCCGGACATCCGCCTGCTGCTGCATGGCACCACCATCGCCACCAATGCGGTGCTGGAGCGGCGCCTCGCACGCGGCGTGCTGCTGACCACGGCGGGGTTCGAGGACGTGCTGGAGATTGGCCGCCACACGCGGCGCGATGTCTACGGGCTGAAGCAGCACCAGGAGCCGCCCCTGATCCCGCGCGACCGGCGGCTTGGCGTGCGCGAGCGGATGCGCGCCGATGGCAGCGTGGAAACCGCGCTGGAGGAAGCCGCCATCGCCGAGGCCATCGCGGCCGCGCGGCGCTGCGAGCCGGAGGCCATCGCCATCACGCTGCTGAACGCCAACGCCAGCCGCGCGCATGAGGCGCTGCTGGCCGAGCGGGTGCAGGCCGCTTTCCCGGGCCTGCCGGTCAGCGTGTCTTCCGAGGTCAGCCCGGAAATCCGCGAATACGAGCGGAGCTCGACCACCGTGCTGAACGCGCTGCTGATGCCGGTGGTGGGCCGCTACCTGGCCCGCCTGGCGGAGCGCATGGCGGAGGCGGGGCTTTCAGCGCGGCTGCTGCTGGTGCAGTCCAACGGCGGCGTCTGCTCGCCCGCCATGGCGGCGCGCCAGCCGGTGCGGCTGCTTTTGTCTGGCCCCAGCGGCGGCGCGCTGGCGACGCAGCGGGCGGCGGGGCTTTTGCGCCGGCCCAACCTCGTCGGCGTCGACATGGGCGGCACCAGCTTCGACATCTGCGTGGTGCAGGACGGGCAGGTGACGCTGAAGACCCAGGGCGAGATCGACGGGCTGCCGGTGCGGCTGCCGATGATCGAGATCCGCACCATCGGCTCCGGCGGCGGCTCGATCGCGGCGGTGGACAGCGGCGGGCGGCTGACCGTCGGGCCGCGCTCGGCGGGCTCGCGCCCCGGCCCGGTCTGCTACCGGCGCGGCGGCACGGAACCGGCGGTGACGGACGTGAACCTCGCGCTGGGCCGGCTGGACGGGCGCTTCTTCCTGGGCGGCGCCATGGCGCTAGACGAGGAGGGGGCGCGCGCGGCCATCGACACCCGCGTGGCGCGGTCGCTGGGGCTGGGCGCGGATGCGGCGGCGGAGGGCATCCTCACCGTGGTCAACGCGGCGCTGGCCTCCGCCACCCGGCTCAGCCTGTTCGAGAAGGGGCTGGACCCGCGCGCCTTCAGCCTGCTGTCCTTTGGCGGCGCCGGCGGGCTGCACGCCATCCCGCTGGCCGAGGAGCTGGGCGTAACGGAAGTGATCTTTCCCGCCGACGCCAGCACCTTTTCCGCCTTCGGCATCCTCCATTCCAACATCGTGCACGACCTGGCGCTGTCCCGTGTGCAGCCGGCCACCGCCGCCAGCCTGCCGGCACTGCGCGAGGGTGCCGCCACGCTGCGCGCGCAAGGCGCGGCGCTGCTGGCCGAGGACGGCGTGCTGGAGGCCGACCGCCGCTTCTCGCTGGCCGCCGACATGCGCTACCGCGGCCAGGCCTTCGAGCTGGTGGTGCCCTGGGGCGATGTGGCGGTGGAGGAGGACAGCCTCGCCACCCTCATCGATGGTTTCCACGCGCTGCATGAGCGCCGCTTCTCCTACAGCAACGAGGCCGCGCCGGTGGAGATGGTGGCGCTGCGCCTGACCGCCACGGGGCTGCTGCCGCAGGTCGCCGCCGCACGGGGCGAGCATCTCGGCGCCACGCGGGTGCCGGAGGCGCGGCGCATCTTCCTCGACGGACAATGGCAACAGGCGGAGGTGCACCAGCGCGAGCAGGTCACCGCCGCCATCGCCGGCCCGGCGCTGATCGAGGAGGAATACACCACCATCTACGTCGCCCCCGGCTGGCGCTGCGCGCCGGGCCCCGACGCCACGCTGGTCGCGCGAAAGGATGCCGCATGAGCCCCCTCGGACCTGTCGAGCTGGAGATCCTGCGCAACGGCCTGACCGCCGCCGCCGCCGAGATGGACGTGACGGTGTGGCGCACCAGCCGCTCAACGGTGGTGCGCGAGCTGCTGGATTATTCCACCGCCATCTTCGACCGCGACGGCTACAACGTCGCGCAATCCGCCCGCATCCCGCAGCACCTGAACTCCATGAGCGCCGGGCTGCTTTCCGTGGTGCGCGACCACCTTTCGCTGGACCTCTGGGAAGAGGGCGACGTCGTCGTCACCAACGACCCCTATTGCGGCGGCCAGCACATGCCGGACATCCTGGCCTTCCGCCCCGTCTTCGTGGACGGCGCGCGCATCGCCATCGTCGGCACGCTGTGCCACCACCTGGATATGGGCGGCATGGCCGCCGGCTCCTACGCCGCCACGGCCACCGAGGTGTTCCAGGAAGGCCTGCGCATCCCGCCGCTGAAGCTCTACAAGCGCGGCGCGCTGAACGAGGACCTTTTGGCGATGATGCGCCAGAACGTCCGCCAGCCCGAGATCCTGTGGGGCGACCTGCAGGCGCAGATGGCCTCGCTGGCTGTTGGCGTCGCTAACCTGCAAAAGCTCGCCGCGCGCTTCGGCGGCGCCACCATCGTGCAGGCCTGCGCGCAGATGCTGGACGGCTCCGAACGCGCCATGCGCGCCATGATCGGCCGCATCCCCGATGGCCGCTATGAGTTCGAGGACTTTCTCGACGACGACGGCATCGAGGACCGCCCCATCCGCATCCACGCCGCCATCACCGTGCGCGGCGAGGAGATGCTGGTGGACCTTTCCGGCTGCGGCGACCAGGCGCTGGGGCCGGTCAACGCCACCCTGGCTTCCTCCGCCTCCGCCGTGTCCTACGCCGTCATGGCGGTGGCGGACGAGCCGATCCCCGCCAATGCCGGCTGCTACCGCCCCATCACGGTGGAGGCGCGGGAAGGCAGCATCGTCCACGCCCGTCACCCGGCGCCGGTGGCCAACCGCATCGCCGCCACGCACCGCCTCGCCACCACGCTGCTCGGCGCGCTGCACCAGGCGGTGCCGGGGCGGGTGCCGGCGGCCTATTACGGCGTGTCCTACGTCTGCTCCTTTCAGGCGCTGAGGGAAGACGGCTCGCGCGGCGTGCTGGTGGAGATCGAGGTCGGCGGCAGCGGCGGCCACCCGGAACAGGATGGGCTGCATGCCTTCACCTCCGGCATGCACAACAATTCCAACATCCCGGTCGAGATGATCGAAAGCGAGCTGCCGCTGATCATCACCCGCTACGCCCTGTTGCCCGGTACCGGCGGCGCCGGGCGGCACCGCGGCGGCCTCGGCCTGGTGCGCGAATGGCGGGTGGACTGCCCGGCGGCGGTCTTCACCGCCAATGGCGAGCGCTTCAAGTTCCGCCCCTACGGCCTGGATGGCGGCGAACCCGGCAGCACCGGCCGCCTGACGCTGCTGCGCGACGGTGAAACCCGTTTGCTCGGCTCCAAGGTCAACAACCTGCGCCTGCAACGGGGCGACGTGATCCGCCTGGAAACCTCCGGCGGCGGCGGCTTCGGCCCCCCGGACGCGCGGCCCGAGGCGCAGCAGGCCCGCGACCGCGCCCTGGGCTACGTGGTGTAAGCGCCCCGAGGACGGGAGCCTCCGCGCCCCGGCTCACCCGGGGCAGATCCGACACGCCGAACACGAGATGGCGGCTCGGGGGAATTGTTTCCCCCGAGCTTGATCCCCCCCCGGCTGGCCCCCCCCGCCGCCCGCGTGCGACACTATCGCCGCCATGCCCCCCGCCCTCTGCATCGCCGTGGTCGTGCCTTCGCTGCCCCGCCATGGGGCGGCCGGACGCCGGCACGCGCTGCGCGTGGCCGGGGCGCTGGCCGCCTGCGGCTGCGACGTGCTGCTGGTGGCCGAGCATCTGCCGCCCGAGACGCCGGGCGGGCTCAGGACACTGGCCGCCCTGCCGCCCGGGCCACCCGACTGGCTCCTGCTGGCCGCGCCGGCGGAGCAGGGCGATAACATGATCGCCGCCGCCTTGGCCCGCGCGCCCGGCACGCGGCTTTGCCTTCTGGAGCCGGATGACTGGCCCCCGGCATGGCCCGCCGCCCTGGCACCGGGGGGCGGGATGCTGCTGGGCGGTACGGCCGTAGTGGCCTCGCTCCCCGGCTGGCGCGTGGAACTCTGGCCGCCGGACGCGGCCCCGGCCCTGCTGGCCGACATCCTGCTGCGCGGCGCGGAGGCCGTGGCGCCCCGCCCCGGCACCGCCACCGCATCATCGTCGGAAAACGCGCTGATGCCGCTGCGGCTGGGCGCCGCCCACCGTTCCAGCGGCGGCGACCTGTTGCTGAGCCTGCGTGCCGTTTGGCCCGGGCCGGTGCGGGAGCTGCGGGCACACAGCCCCGGCGGCCCGGTGCTGCCGCTGCTTTGGACACAGGCCGGGGATGACGTGGTGGATGCCGTGGTGATCGCCCCGCCGGGCCTGGACCGCCACCCGGTGGTGCTGCGGGCCATCGGGGAATTCGGCCAGCTCCGGCAACAGATGCGGCTGGACAACCCGCCGCCGCCGCCCGCGGCCGCGGCCGGCTGCACCCTGCACGCCGACACGATCGCCGATGGCTGGCGCCTGCTGCATGGCGAGGCCCGGGCCGCCGCCCCCCTGGCCGCCCTGCGCTTCAGCCCGGATGGCCAGCGCTGGCTGGACGCCACCCTGCTGCCCGCGGCGGGCGGGGCCACCGGCTTCGTGCTGGAATACCGCCCGGAGCCGCAGGACGAGCCGGACCAGGCGCGCCTGCTGCTGCTGGGCGAGGGCCATGTGGCGCTGGACCTGCTGGTGGGCTGGCCGCCCCGCCCCGGGCGGCACCGGCCAGGCCCGGCGGTGTTCGGCGTCGCCAATGGGCTGCAGGCGGTGGCGGCGGGCCTCGCCGCTCGGGTGCCCGGGCTGCGCGCGGTGCTGGCGGACGACCCGGCCCTTCTGGACCAGCTTCGCATCCTGCCGCCCGAAGCCGGCATCGCCCTGCTGCCCTTCACGGAAGCCGAGGCCGCCGCCTGGGCCCACCGCGCCGGCGGGCTGGCCCTGGCCGAGAGCGTGCCGGCGGTGCCGGACCCGGCGCTGTCCGCCACGGCCCCCGTGCTGGCGCTGGACGGCATCGGCGCCCCGCCGGACCTGCTGGCACGCGCCATCGCCGCCGCGCTGCCGGTGGCGGCCAGGGCCGGGCTGCAGCTGGCCGTGGTGGTGGACGCGCCGCCGCTGGAACCCCTGGCCCGGCTGCGCGCCCGGCTCGACCTGCCGGAAGAGGTGCTGCCCGTCTGGCCGCAAGGGCTGGCGGCGGCCGGGCCGGACAGCGTGCGGGCCCTGGCGGATCTCGGCGCGGGCCACGGCGTGCCGGCGGCCGTGGCGCTGGCCCGTGGTATTCCGGCGGGGCTGTGGACGGAGCTGGCTTTGCCGGGGGTGGTGCGGCCATGGCCGGCGCTGCCGCTGCCGGCCATTCTGGCGCTGCCGTCGGGAAAAAAGGCCGGGGAAGAGAACTCCCCCGAGCCCCCTACTGTTTTTGATTGATTCTCGGGTCCGCTCGCGGCGCGCGAGTGCTCGCGGAATAGACAAAAAGAAAGGCCGGGGAATTCCGTCCCCGGCCTTTCGTTCACACGGCGCCGGACGCCTTGCCCGGTGCTGCCGGCTGTTCCGGCGGGGCCGGGGACCGGCCGATCAGGGCGCGGGCGAATTGCCTGGCCCCCACCGCCTGCTGCTTCAGCCAGCCGCCATGCACCAGCGAGTCCGGCAGGTCGGTGTCGCCGGTGGGCGGGAAGTGGTGGCGGCGGAAGTCGGCCGTGCCGAAGATCCAGTCCCAGACCGGCAGCAGCACGGCGAAGTTCTTGCCATCCATGCCCGGCTCCAGGATGCCGTGGTGCAGCCGGTGGAAGCGCGGCGACACGAAGATCCGCTCGCCGATGGCGCCGAAGGACAGGCGGATATTGGCGTGGCTCATGCTCTCGGCCAGCCGCAGGATGACGACCACGATGGGGAACTGCCCTGGCGGCACGCCGATCAGCAGGGCGAGGCCGCCGAACCACACGGCGCCGATGATGTCGTCGATGATGTGGTTGCGGTCGTCGGTCCAGAAGGTCATCTGGGTTTGCGCGTGGTGCACGGAATGCAGTGCCCACCACCAGGGAAAGGTGTGCTGCAGCCTGTGGCGCCAGTATTCGCCGAAATCCAGCACCACCACATAGGCGGCCAGCGCCAGCAACGGGGAATCGCGCAATGCCGGGATCAGGGTTTCCAGCGTCGGCGGCACCCAGCCGCTGTCGGCCACAAGGCCCGCCAGCCGCGATTCCAGCGCGGAGAAGGCGATAAAGGCGATCAGCGGCAGGATGCCGAGGCGCGCCAGCAGGGTGTAGAGCACATCCGTGCGCACCACGCGGCGGTCGTCCCAGCGCTCCACCGGCTTCCAGGCTTCCAGCGGGCGGCAGACGGCATAGACGATCGCCACCTGCACCAGCCCGAACAGAAAGAAGTCCATCCAGTCGAAGGCGTCTTCCGCCCAGGCCATCAGGCCCAGGCTGTAGAGGGCCGGCTGCACAACCCCTTCGAACAGCCAGCCGTTCAAGGCGTTCCACCAGTCCTGAACGGTGTCGAACATCAGGCAACCCCCTTGTCGGGCAGCAGGGAAAAGCAGAAGCCCTTGGCCTGCAGCCCCTCGATCAACGGTGCGAAGACCTCCGCGAAGGGCTCCGTCCGGCTGCGCACGCCCCAGTGCATGATCAGCACCTCGCCATCGCGGGTGCGGGCCAGCGCCTGGCGCAGCAGGGCCGCGTTGGGGCTGGCCTTGGCATCCAGCTCGTCGCCCAGAAAGCCGCGCGCGGTCCAGCCCTGGTGCCGCAGGCCGCAAGCGGCGGCCAGCGCCAGGGCATTCGGCGTGGTGCGCCCGCCGGGCGCCCGCCACAGCGGCAGCACGCGGGCCGCCGGCGCCACGGCGCGCAGCGCGTCCATCGGCTTGGCCAGCTCGGCGCAGAGCGCGGGGCCGTCCAGCACCTCGGCACCCTCGCCGGCACGGCGGCTGCTGTAGCGCACCCGCCCCGAGCCAGGGTCGGCGCCAAAATACCAGTGCCGCCAGGTGTGGCTGGCGAAAGCGTGGCCCTCCGCCGCGCGCGCCCGCCAGAACGGTGCCCAGCTGGCATCCAGCGTGCGGCCGCCGCGGAAGTCGGGCTCGTCGGCCAGGAACAGCGTGGCGCGCACCTCGCGCGCCCGCAGCACGGCGGCGATCTGTTCCGCCTCGCGGCCCCAGCCGGTGTCGATGGTGAGATACAGCGTGCCGGCGCGGCATTGCGGAATGGCGGGCTGCGCCAGGGCGGGGCGGGCGGCCAGCAGGCCGAGGCCGGTGGCGAGCAGGGCGCGGCGGGAAGAAGAGGTCGGGGAAAGGAATTCTCCCGAACCCCCATCTTCTTTCTGGTCTGTTTTCAGGCGTGGTCGAGGAGGCGTCGCGCTTTGACGGTTCATGGAAGCCGCCTTGAAATTCTGGCGACCGCGCGAAGGCGGCGGACGCGATGATGGATCACAAGAAAGAGGGGGTGCGGGGGGCATTCATTCCCCGGCCTTCCCGCCACGGCCTACCGCTGCGAGCGCGGCGTGAACAGGCGGCGCCCGGCGGGCGGCGGGGTGGGCGGGCGCTCGTCCTCGGTCACGTCGCTGTTGCTGGCGGGCATCGCCTCGGCCTGGCCGGTGGCGCCTGTCGGGGCGGGTGCCAGCGGCATGGCGGCCACCGGCACGGTGGGGCCCATGGCCACCGGCGTCACGCCGCCGGTCGGCTCGAACAGGATGCCGTGCGGCGAGCGGCCGACATGCTGGCTGGCCACCACGCCCGTTTCCGGGTCCACCAGCGCGATGCGGCCGAGCCAGCGCTGCGTCACCCACATGCGGCCGGTGGGGTCGAAGCTCACGCAGTCCGGCCCGCCCGGCACGTCCAGCACGCGGACGATGTCGAGCGAGGCGGGGTCCAGCACCGTGATGCGGCTGTCCACGCGGCTGGTGACGTAGAGCAGCCCCGGCTGCGTGCCGCGCGCCGGGCCGGGAAACAGCGCATGCGCGCCGCGGCCGACCTTGACCCGGCGCTCCACCTGCTGGGTCTGCGGGTTGACCACCGCCACGTGGTCGCTGCCCATGATGCCGACCAGCAGCCGGTCGTTGTGCCAGATAATGCCGGCCGGCTGCGGCCCGACCTTGAGGTTCCACACCGGCTTGTTGGTGCCGAGGTCGATGGCCGTGATGTCGTTGGTGCCCTGCAGCGTCACGTAGGCGATCTTGCTGTCGGGGCTGAAGGCGATGTGGCTCGGCATGTCCGGCAGCCGCAGGCGGGCGGACAGCGAAAGCTTGTCGCCGTCCCAGGCATAGATATCCACCTGGTCGCGGCGCAGGCTGGTGATGACCAGCGTCTTGCCATCCGGGCTGAAGCCCAGGTGGTAGGGGTTGGACAAGGCCTCGCGGCTGGACATCTCGCCGGTCTTGGGGTCGATGAACAGCATCTCGTTGGCGCCGGAATCGCCCACCATCAGCCGCTTGCCGTCGGGCGTCAGGGTCAGGTGGTGCACCTCGCGCAGCACGGGGATGCGGCGCACCTCCTCGCGTGTCGCGGCGTCCAGCACCAGGATGTTGGCTTCGCCGGAATTGAGCACGTAGACGAGGCCGTTGGGCGGCGCGGGCTCGGCGCGCAGCGGGGCCGCCGCCAGGGTGCCGAGCAGGACGGAAACAACAAGAGCGCGAGGGAGCCGCATGGCGAGGCGCTTTCAAGGCAAAGGAACGCGGGGCCGATGTAGCAGCATCACCGGCGGGGCCGCCAGCAGAGTCGGGTTGAAGTATTGGCGAGTTCATTCGCGGGACAGGTGGCGGAGCGGCAAAACCGGCGAAAAGACATTTTCCGCCACGGTCACGCTTGGCTTGCCGGAAGCAAGAAACAACGCGGGGGGCTGTTTCCGCGCCGGTGCGGAAGCGAAGACTGGGGGCAGGGGACTCTTTTCGACCCCCTTCTTTTTTTCTGTCTGTTTCCGGGGGCGCCGCAGCCACCGGCCCGGCGCGATGATCGGCGTGCCTTGGAACAGGACAATCCGGGGTCGGGGAATTTCCTTGCCCGGCCGTCTATTCCGCGGACGGCAGCGTCACCCAGCGATCCTCACGGGCGCTGAGCGCGATCGCTTCGAGCGCCAGCGCCACGTCGACTGATTCCGCCTCGCTCGCGCCGCTCCAGTGTTGCGGCCCCAGGCGGATCATGCGGGCAAAGGACTCCGCCTCCGCCCGAAAGCCGTCGGTGGCGGGAACGGTGAGCTCCTCGAACGGCACCGGGTTGGCGGCGCCTCGCTTCACCCGCAGCGGCAGCGTCGCGGCACCCTGCGGCGCGTGGTTGCCGTAGCTGGTTTCGATCACGCCGAGGTCGCCGGTGATGGTGGCATGGCGGTGCCCGGCGGTGGCCATGCTGCAACCCAGCTGGGCGATGGCGCCGGACGGAAAGCACAGCGTCGCGGCCACCGTCAGGTCCACGCCGCTGGGGCCGGTGCGCCCCACCGCATGCACCCGCGCCGGGCGCTCGCCGGTGGCGATGCGGATCAGACTCATGGAATAGGTTCCGGCATCCAGCAGGGCGCCGCCGCCGCGGGCCGGGTCCAGGCGAATGTCGTCCGGATCGCGCAGCACCGTGCCGTCGGGCGCGCAGAAGGCGAAGCCGAAGCTGGCCGACACCATCTGCACCCGGCCGACGGCCCCTTGCGCGATCAACGCGCGCAGCCGCAGCGTTTGCGGCTGGGCCATGTAGGGATAGGCCTCGACCAATTGCACGCCGTGGGCGCGGGCGGCATCGAACATCGCCTGGGCCTCGGCGCCGCCGATCGCCACCGGCTTCTCGCACAGGACGTGCTTGCCGGCCTCGGCCGCGCGGATCGCCCATTCGGCATGCAGGTGGTTGGGCAGCGGAATGTAGACGGCCTCGATCTCCGGGTCCGCCAGCAAGGCCTGGTAGCTGCCGTGGGCGCGCGGGATGGCGCATTCCGCGGCAAAGGCACCGGCCTTGTCCGGCGTGCGGCTCGCTACGGCGGCAACCTCCACCAGGGGGGAGCCGGCGACACCCCGGCAAAAGGCGCGGGCGATGTTGGCGGCGCCGAGGATGCCGATGCGGAGGGGGGCTGGGTCGCTCATGGCGGCGGGCCTTCTGGCGGTGCGGCCCCCAGCATCGGCGTGGCAGGGCAGGCTGTCGAGCGGCGCGGCGTGTCGGTGGATTTGACGATGCCCGGCACCCCGCTCACGGAATCGCGATTAATGAATTGAATTCAAATAATATTTCTTTTTGGCAAGGATTTTGCAGGAAAGCGTGGGTTGGGACATCCGGGGGGATAAGGACGATGCGTACCATCTTCAAGACTGGCGTGACGGCGCTGTGTTTGGCGGCAGGCATCGCCGCCGCCGCGCCACGGGCCGAGGCCGCGGCCTATCTGACGGCGGCGGGGTGGTATGGCGCCCTGGGCGAGGCGGTGGCGCAATACGGCAACATCACGCTGTCGCAGCTGCCCACCTACAAGGTCGAGTACCAGGACAGCTTCGGCACCTGGCGTCCGGGCGAGCCCAATGCCGTTCTGGTCGGCACTTCCGGCTATCCCTACACCGACCCGACCTTGGTGCAGTCCCGGCCGTTCGTAGGTTCGTATGGCGGTTCCACCTGGGGCAGCCAGTTCACCTGCGATTCCTACACGCAGCAGTGCCTGGGCGCCCTTCGCGTCACCTTCACCTTTCCCTATGAGATCGTCGGCGTTTCGGGCCAGCTCAGCCTGGGTGGCTTTCCGTTTCTGGATGCCACCAACATGACCGAGCTGCAGATCGCCAGCTACATCAACACCACGGGCTGGCAGCCCGGCACCTCCACCTTCTATGGCCTGATGCTGGACCAGCCCACCAGCAGCCTCACGGTGTCCTGGGACAGCAATGCGCCGAACGGCGTGGACGGCAGCGCCTTCTTCGCGCTGGCCAATGCCACCGTCGTGCGGGCCAGCACCGCCGCCGCCGTCGTCACCGCCGTCCCCGAGCCCGCCTCCCTCGCCCTGTTCGGCATGGGCCTCGCCGGCCTTGGCATGGTGACGCGCCGCCGCCGGCGCTAACGCGCCGACTTGGCGATCACCGACAGCGCCGCCGCGCTGATGCTGACCTGGCCGAGCACCTGGGTGATGTCGCGGATGAAGCCCCAGGTCTCGTAGGGGCTTGGGTCCTGCGGCACCACCACCAGGCTGCCCGGCGGCACCGGCGGGCCGCCGGATTGCCAGGAGCCCAGGCCCGCCGGCGCGCTTTGACCGTTGGGCAGCACCAGAAAGGCGCGGCTGCCGTCGGCGAAGCGCTGCTGCCCGCCGGAGGCACGCACGTAGTCGATGCTGCGCCAGCCGGTGGTGAACTGCAGGCTGCCCGGGTTCAGCACGGCGCCCACCACCGTCACCTCGTTGGGGCGCTTGGGGATGGCGATCAGGTCGCCCGGCTCCAGCAGCACGTCCAGCTCCGGCCGCGCGGCCAGCACCACGGGGTTGGCTTCCACCACCATGCGGCCGGCGGCGCGGGCGTCGCGCAACGCGCCGGCCAGCTCCCGCCCCGCCGTGATGGCGCCGCCAAGGTCCATGCCGCCGGCCCGGCTGCCGGCCATGGCCTGCCCCGCCGCCACCTGGATCAGGCTTTGCTCCAGCTCGCGCGCCGTGCGGCTGAAGCCCTCCTGCTGCCGCTGTCGCACGCTTTCGCGCGTGAACACGGCGCCATAGGGATAGGCCTGGGGTGACAGGCCGCCGGCGCGGGCGATCAGCTCGGAAAACCGCTCGCCGCGGCGGATGTCGTAGGTGCCGGGCCGCAGAAACTCGCCCATGGCGGTGACAGGCCCGCTGTCGCGGTCGCCAAAGCCGCGCGGCAGCCGCACCGCGTCGCGCGGGGAAAGGCGGATGGCGGCGAAGTTGCGGCTGCGCAGGTCCAGCAGCGTGCGCGACAGCGGAATGGCCCCGGCCTGCTCCGCCGGCTCGCGCGACATTTCCACGGCCGACAGGTCCACCGTGTCCGTGGCGCCGCCGGCGGCGGCCAGCACCTGATCCAGCCCCGTGTCGTCCAGGATGGGATACAGGCCGGGCATCCGCGCCTCGCCGGACAGCAGCACCGACTGGTCCAGCAGCCAGGGCAGAAGGGCGGGGTAGTCCAGGAACACCTGCGGGCAGGGCGGCGCGCCGAGGTCGGGAAAGCCCGCGCCGCGCGCATGGGCGAAGCGCGCGGGGGAGGAGCGGGCGGCGACCGCCAGGGATTGCAGCGCCGGGCAGTCCAGGGCGGGCTGGCCTGCGGCGGCGGCCGGGGGCACCTCGCCGCGCAGGGCACGCTGCACGGGGGGGCTGGCCAGCCACAGCACGTCCGCCTGGGACAGCAGCAGGATCTCGTCGTTCTCGGCCAGGCGGAGGTCGCCGCCGCCGGACAGCAACCGCCCCAGGTCGAAGCCCACGAAGTGCCGCACGCGGGTTTGCGGGTCCACGCGCCACACCACGCCCATGCGGACGTAAGGGTCGGGCTTCACCAGGCGCGGGTCGTGCAGCATGTCGCGCAGCCCGCCGGCGCGCGGCGCCCGCAGCAGCGGCGCCGTCACGTGGCCGGCCAGCCGCACCTGACCGGCGGCGACGTCGGCGCCCGGCTGCACCAGCACGGCATCGCCCCGCCGCACGGCGGCGGCGGGTCCCGTCTCGCTGAAGGAGCGGCGGCCCCCCGCATCGGTGCCCTGCAGCAGAAAGCGGTTGCCCGCCGGGCGCAGCGGCTGCCCGGCCAGCCGCAGCAGCGCGTTGAGCGGCGCCTGCGCCGCGCCCGCCGGCAGCTCGTAGATGCCCGGCCGCGTCACCTCGCCGCCCACCGCCACGGTGGCGCCCAGCGGCGGCACCACCACCCGCTCGCCTTCGCGCAGCTGCAGGTCGGGCGTGGCGCCTTCCCCGGTGATCACGGCGTAAAGGTCCACCACGCGGCGGCCATGCGGCCCTTCCACGCGGATGCCGCGCAGCGAGCCGGTCTTGCGCGCGCCGCCGGCCATGGCCAGCGCGTCCAGCACGGAGGCCATGGCGGGCAGCGACTGCATGCCGGGCCGCGCCACCTCGCCCGCCACCAGCACGCCGATCTGCCGCAGCTGGCCCACGGACACGAAAGCCTCCGAGCCGCCCAGCTCCTGCGCCACCCGCGCCTCGATCTCGGCCCGCAGCGCGCCCAGCGTGCGGCCGGCGGCCATGAAGGGCGGCAGGTCGGGCAGCAGCAGCGTGCCGTCGCGGCTGATGCGCAGCGTCACGCTTTGGCGCGTGCGGCCGCGGATGGCGATCATCACCTCGTCGTCGCGGCCCAGCACGTAGCTGTCGGGCAGGGCACCCACCGCCGCCGGGCCGCCGGGCGGCATGTCGCGGAAGGTGTCGTAGCCGAACTGCCGCAGGGCCACGTCCAGCCGCGCGGCATAGAAGGCCTCGGTATGCGAGAGGGGCGCTTCCGGCGCGGCGGCCAGGGCGGCGGGCGGCGCGGCGGCGGGGGCGGGCAGGGGCTGCGGTATCGGCGGGCGGGCGGGCACCGGGGCCATGCCGCCCCCGCCGCTGCCCGAGGCATCCAGGATGCGTTGCAGGATGTCCTGCTGCACCGCCGGCGGCAGCGCCGGCACGGGAATGCCGCCCGGCAGCACCGAGGGCAGGGACGGCGGCGACAACAGGGGACTCGGCGTGGTGCCGCCCGGCACCGGTGCGTATTGCGCCACGGCCGCCGCCGGCTGCGCCAGGACGGCGATCACAGCGAGCGGCCAGCCGGCGGCCTTCAGCTTGCGATGCTTCAGCGACACGGCGGGCCGGAATCCTTCCAGGCGAAACAGACTGGCGGCGTTGCCGCTCGCTAAAACGTGAATGAACACTTATCATCGCGCGCATGCCGATCCAAGCGCGCATCTTCCGGTTGATGCTGCGGGCCGACGCCGCCCGTCGGCTCGGCCCGCGCGTGCTGGTCCGCTACGGCGGCCACCGGTTGCTCATGGCGGGCGGTGTGCCGGCGCGGCGGTTGCGGGGGGCCGAGCGGCGGTATCGAGAGGCGGAAGAAGGCCAGGGAAAGGAATTCCCCCGAACCCCCTTCTTTTGTTTGTCTGATTCCATGTCCCGCCCCGGCGAAATCTGCGCCGCGTCAGCAGCCGGATGCGCCACGCCACCTCAGCCGGGCCCGCAAAACGGCCATAGGAAAGAAGGGGATTCGGGGGAATTCCTTCCCCCGACCTTTCCCCCTGCCCGCCCCATGCCCTCGGGCTGGACAAACGCGCTGCGCGCCCGCCTCGCCACCCTGCCGCCCGCCGGCCACCATGGCCCCTTCAGTGCCACGGCCCCCGCGCTGGGCATGGACCTGTTCACTCCCGGCGACGTCCGGCCGGTGTGGGAATCCGGGCGGCTGGCTTGCCTGCCCGCGCTGGCCCAGGCCGCGCGGCTATGGCCGGGCGAGGGGCATGCCGCGGCCTTGGATGCCCGGCTGGCCGCGTGGTGCGCCGCCAACCCGCCCTTTCTCGGCCCCCACTGGGCCTGCGGGCAGGAGGCGGCGCTGCGAGCCATGCACCTGGCGCTGGCGCTGGCGTTGCTGGACCGGCCCCCGGCGCCGGGGGCGCGGGCGTTGCTGGCGCTGCATGCCCGGCGCATCCGCGCCACCGCGTTGTATGCCCAGGCGCAGGACAACAACCACGCGGTCAGCGAGCCCGCCGGGCTTTACGTGATCGCCCTGCTGCTGGGGGAGGATGCGCGGCCGGCGGGGCGCGCGCTGGCGGCGGCGGTGGAACGGCTGGTGGCGCCGGATGGCGGCTTCGCGCAGGTCTCGACCGGTTATCACCGCCTGTTGCTGGACGTGCTGTCGCTGGTGGAATGGCTGCGCCGGCGGCATGGCGCCCCCCCCCTGCCGCCACCCTTCGCGGAGCGGGCCGCCGCCGCCGCGCGGTGGCTGGGCCGGCTGGTGGCGGCGGATGGCGCCATGCCCCGGCTCGGCCATCAGGATGGCTCGGCCTTCGCGGACCTGTCGCTCGGTGGCGCGGCGGATGCGCGCGGCAGCGCCGAACGCGCCATGCGGCTGTTCGCAGGGGCTTCGGCCGGCTTCGCGGAGGAGCCGGGCTGCGACTGGCTCGGGCTGCCCGCCCCGCCGCCCCTGCCGCGCCCGGCGCGGTGGCGCGCCGGCGGCAGCATGGGGTGGGAGGCCGCGGGCGCGCGGGGCCTGTTGCGCTGCGGCCCACTGCGCTTCCGCCCCGGCCAGGCGGACCTGCTGCATTTCGAGCTGTGGGACGGCGGCCGGCCTCTGCTGGCCGATGCCGGCACCGGCGCCTACAACCCGCCGCCCGCCGACCGCTGGTGGCTGGAGCATTTTTCCGCCGCCCGGGCCCACAACACCATCACCTTCGACGAGCGCGAGCCGATGCCGCGCGCCGGCCGCTTTCTGCTGGCCCGCTGGCCGCGCCTGCGCGCCCTGCCGGACGGCGCCGCGATGCGCGACGCCAACGGCCACCGCCACAGCCGCCGCGTGGCCGTGGCGGGCCGCGAATGGCAGGTCGCCGACGCGGTGGGCGGCCACTTCAGCGCGCTGTCGCTGCGCTGGCACCTTGGCCCCGGCGATTGGCGCGTCACGCCGGACGGCGCCGCCGGCCCGGCCCGCATCGTCATGGAGGCGGATGCGCCCCTGTCGATCACCCTGGAGCCCGGCTGGCACAGCCCGGCCTACGGCGTGGCTCACCCCTGCGAGGTCCTGGTGGCCCGCGCGCGGGCGCCGGTCCGCAACCTGCTGACACGCGTCGGGCTGCCCTGATGCCGCTGGACGTGCTGCTGCGCGGCGTTTGGCGGCTGAAGCTCTGGCTGGCGGCGCTGTCGCTGCTGCTGGTGCTGGCCGGCGGCAGCCTGATCCTGAGCTGGCCGCGCGCCTATCTGGCGCAGGCCGTGATTGCCCCGGCGGAAACCACCGGGCTGGCCATCTCCACCCTGATCTCCGCCAGCGCGCTGTCGCCCGGCAGCCTTTTGGACACGCGGCCCAGCGGCAACTTCGCCGTGTATCTCGCGGCCCTGCGCAGCCCCGAGGCCGCGGCCATGCTGGCGCGCGACACCGGGCTGATGGCCGGCCTCGCCGCCCGCCGCGCCGACGGCCCCGCCGGCTGGCTGCGCGACACGCTGGGCCTGCGCATGGACCAGGACCAGGACGACGCGGAAGGCTGGCTGGAACGCGGCCTCGCCGTCACGCAGTCGCTGGCCTCCGTCACCTGGACGCTGGAGGTTTCCTTGCCGGACCGGCTGCTGGCGCAGGAGGTGCTGGCCCGCCTGCATGCCTTCGCCGAGGCCAAGGTGCGCGGCGACCTGCAGGAGCTGGTGACCCGCCGCGTCAAGGTGCTGGAATCCCGCCTGGCGACGGAGCGCGACATCTACCTCCGCACGCCGATCTTCGAGCTGCTGGCCCAGCACCAGCGCGCCGCCATGGTGCTGGCGGCGGATGAGGCGGTGGCGGCGCGGCTGGTGTCCGGCCCGGGGGTGGAGCTGAAGCCTTCCGTGCCCAACCGCCCGTTGCTGCTGGTGCTGCTGCTGGTGGCGGCGCCGATGGCCTGCCTGTTCGGCGGCGCCTGCGTTGTGCTGTTGCGGGGCGGGCGGGCGTGAAGGCGGCCGTGGCCAAAAGGGGCGCCGCCCCTTCTGGACTTCCCCGCCGGGGGACCGTGTTTCCCCGGACCCCGCCTGCAGCCTGCCATTTCTTGAATTGTCACAGCCCCCCCGCCGGCAGTCGCCGGGGGTCCACGACCCCCGGCGCGCAACATGACAGCGGCCGTTGATGCCGGGGTCCGGGGTGGCTCAGCCACCCCGGCGGGGTCCAGGGGCAGCGCCCCTGGCCTTGCCCGCGCCATCCGCATCGACACCGCCGCCATCGCTTCCGCCGCCGGGCTCGCCGCCGCCGTGCTGCAGTTCGCCGGCGCCTTGAAGGGCGCGCCGCTGGTGGCGGCCTTGCCCTTCGACATCACGGTGTTGTCCCTGCTGTCCCTGGGGCCGTTGCTGGTGCTGCTCGGGCTGACGCGGCGCTGGTGGGTGCATCCGCTGCTGGCGCCCGCCCTGGCGGGGGCGGGGCTGCTGTGGCTGTGGCTGGTCGTGGCCGGCACCTGGAGCGTCAGCCACGACATCCTGTCCGCCAAGCTTCCGGAGGTGGTGCTGCTGGCGCCGCCCATGCTGCTGGCCGGCGCCATGGCGGGTGCCGATGCCGGCGCGCGGCGCGCCATGGTGGCGGTGGTGCTGCTGGCCGGGCCGTTCGTGGGCGCCTCGGTCGCCTGGGGGCTGGCCAGCGGGGCGGTGGTGCTGGGCGGTGCCGTGGGTGCCAATCCGGATCTGGTGCGGGTGCAGTACCAGCTGGCCGGGCTGGTGATCGCCTGTGCCGCGGGGCTGGGCGGCGTGCGGGCGGTGGAAGCGGCGGGCTGGCGGGGCCGGCTGTTCTGGCTGGGCTACGTGGCTGCCATGGGCGTGGCGGTGCTGTTGCCGGGGGGGCGCACGGCGCTGCTGTCGCTCGGGTTGTGCGTGGCGCTGGCGCCGGCGGCGCGGCTGTGGTCTGCGGCGCGGCCGGCGGCGGCGCTGGGCTGGGTGGCGCTGGTGGCGGCGGGCGGCCTGCTGGCCCTGGGCGCGCTGCTGCTGGACCCGGCGCGGGCGGACGGGTTGCGCACGCTGGAGCGCTTCACCCAGGGCGACGTGGAAAGCTCCGCCCGGCCGGCCCTGTGGCGGGCGGCCATGGAATGGGGCAGCGCGGCGCTGCCCTGGGGGCTCGGCACCGGCGGCTTCACGCTGGCGGCGGGCTATGGCGAGCGGCGCGGCCTGTACCCGCACAACCACCTGCTGGAAGCCTGGGCGGAAGGCGGCGTGCCGGGGCTTCTGGGCTGGCTGCTGTGCTTCGGCGGCGCCGTGCTGGTGCCGCTGGGGCGGCTGCGGCGCATGGCGCCGGGGCGGCTGGCGCGGATGCTGGCCCTGGCGCTGCCGGTGCTGCTAGCGGCCATGGTGTCCACCGACCTGGGCAACCGCATGGTGTGGTTCGCCCTGGGGCTGGTGCTGTCCTGCGGCGTGGTGGCGCGGCGGCGGCGCGGATGGCTGCCGCCCGCCGATCAAACAAGGCGAGGATCGGCCTGATGTATGAGGCTTTCGGCAAGCGTGGCCTGGATATCCTGGGCGCCGGGCTGGCGCTGCTGCTCCTGCTGCCATTGCTGCTGCTGACCGCGCTGGCGGTGGCGGCGGCGCTGGGCCGCCCGGTGCTGTTTTTTCAGGAACGCGCCGGGCGCGGCGGCGTGCCCTTCACGCTGGTGAAGTTCCGCAGCATGCGCGAAGGCCCGGGCGAGGACGCGGAGCGGCTGACGCGCTTCGGCCGGGCCTTGCGGGCCAGCGCGCTGGACGAGTTGCCCCAATTGCTCAACGTGCTGCGCGGCGAGATGAGCCTGGTCGGCCCGCGGCCGCTGCCGGTGGCCTACCTGTCGCGGTATTCCGCGCGCCAAGGGCTGCGGCTGCGGGTGCGCCCGGGTTTGGCCGGCGTGGCGCAGGCGGCGGGCCGCAACAGCGTGCCCTGGGACCAGCGGCTGGAACTCGATGCCGCTTATGCCGAGGCACCGCGCGCGACCCTGGCGCGGGACGCCCGGGCGGTGGCGGGCACGGTGGCGGTGCTGCTGCGCGGGCAGGGGGTCAGTGCCCCTGGTCACGCCACCATGCCAGTTCTTCAGGAAAAAGTTTCAACCACAGGGTGATTTATTTCGTCGTGATATGTAAAGTTTGACGACAAAACTCCTTGATTACCTCTGCCTTGTCTGTTTGGTTGTGGCTCTGTTCACAAAACGGTGAGCTTCCAGATGGCCTTGGCGCTGCGGCTCGATGCAACCGGAAACGGCGCGCTGGGCGAAAATGTCTGCCTCTTCCCCGGGCGTCCCGCCGCAGCAACGCGGCCGCGCAGCCGCATCCTGCTGTCCCCGCCGCAACTGGCGGGCGGTGAACTGGCATCGCTGGACCACACCCTGGCCGCCGGCTGGATCGCCCCCGCGGGCCCGGTGCCGGAAGCCTTCGAGCAGGCGGTGCGCGCCGCCGCCGGCACCGATTACGGGCTGGCGACCTCGTCCGGCACTGCCGCCCTGCATCTCGGCTTCCGGGTGCTGGGCGTGGAGCGGGGGGACGAGGTCTGGACCTCGACCTTGACCTTCGTGGCCACGCTGGCGCCCGCCGTGCAGATGGGTGCGCGCCCGCGCTTTCTGGACGTGGCGCCGGAAAGCTGGACCCTGGACCCCAACCTGCTGGAAGACCGCCTGGCCCAGGCCGCCACCAAGGGCCGCCTGCCGCGCGCCGTGGTGCCGGTGGACCTGTACGGGCAATGCGCGGACCTGGACGCCATCATCGCGCTGTGCGGCCGCTGGGGCGTGCCCGTGCTGTCCGACAGCGCCGAGGCACTGGGCGCCGAGTACCGTGGCCGCCCGGCCGGCAAGGGCGCGGCGCTGACCGCCTTTTCCTTCAACGGCAACAAGATCGTCACCGCCGGCGGCGGCGGCGCGCTGGTGTCGGACGACGCGGTGCTGATCAGCCGCGCGCGGCACCTGGCCAGCCAGGCCAAGGAGGTCGCGCCGCACTACCAGCATGAAACGACGGGCTATTCCTACGGCCTGTCCTCCGTGCTGGCGGCCGTGGGCCTGGCGCAGATCGGCGCGCTGGCCGACCGGGTGGCGGCCCGCCGCGCCGTGTTCGCCCGCTACGCGCTGCGGCTGTCCGACCTGCCGGGGCTGGTGATGATGCCCGAGCCCGGCTGGGGCCGCTCTTCCCGCTGGCTCACCGCGCTGACCATCGACGCCGCCCGCTTCGGCGCGACGCGCGAGCAGGTGCGCCAGGCGCTGGACGCGGCCGGGGTGGAAAGCCGCCCCGTGTGGAAGCCGCTGCACCTGCAGCCGGCCTTTCGCGGCGCGCCCTTCCACGGCAGCGGCGTCGCCGGGCGGTTGTTCGATGGCGGGCTGTGCCTGCCGTCGGGCGCCATGACGCCGGCCGAGCAGGACCACGTGATCGACACCATCCGCGCCTGCTGCCGCGCCTGAAAGGCCGCCCCGTGCGTATTCTCTACCTGCACCAGCATTATTCCGGCCCGCTCGGCGCCACCGCCACGCGCAGCCATGCCATGGCCCGTGCCCTGGTCGCCGCCGGGCACCACGTCACCATCGCCTGCGGGCAATACGCCGGCGCGGTGACCGGGCTGGCCGGCGGCTTTCGCCACGGCCGGCGGGACGGCGTGCTGCACGGCATCCGGCTGGTGGAATTCGCCATCCCCTGCGGCAACCACCAGGACTTCGCCGCCCGCACCCTGGCCTTCGGCCGCTTTGCCGCCGCCACCACCCGGCTGGCGCTGGGCAGCCGCTGGGACCTGGTCATCGCCTCGTCCACGCCGCTGACCGTCGTGGTGCCGGCGCTGGTGGCCCGGCGCATGCGCGGCACGCCCTTTGTGTTCGAGATCCGCGACCCCTGGCCGGAACTGCCGCGCGCCATGGGGGCCGCCCCACCGCTGGCGCTGGCCGCCATGGAGCCGCTGGCCACCGCCGCCTGCCGCCAGGCCGCCGGCGTGGTGGCCCTGAGCGAAGGCATGGCCGAGACCGCCCTGGCACGCGGCGCCGATCCCGCCCGGGTTTCGGTGGTGCCCAATGGCTGCGACCTGGACCTGTTCGGCCCACAGGTTTCTCCCTGGCGGCCGGACGGCGTGGCGGCGTGGGAGATGCTGGCCGTCTATGCCGGCGCGCATGGCCGCGCCAACGGCCTGGACCAGCTGCTGGATGCCGCCGAGGCGCTGCTGCGCCGCGGCGACCGCCGCATCCGCCTGCTGCTGGTGGGCGAGGGTGCCGAGAAGCCACGCCTGCGGGCCGAGGCCGCCGCGCGGGGCCTGTCCAACGTCACCTTCATGGACGGGCTGCCGAAGCTGCGACTGGCCGCCCTGCTGGCCGGCGCGCAGGCGGGCGTGCAGTGCCTGGCGCCCGTGCCGGAATTCGCCGAATGGACCGCCCCCAACAAGCTGATGGACTACCTCGCGGCCGGCCTTCCCGTTGTGGCCAACCTCCCCGGGCGGGCCGCGCGCCTGCTGGCGGCGGGGGATGGCCACGGCCCCTGCGGCATCGCCACGCCCCCGGGCGATGCCGCAGGCCTGGCCGACGCGCTGGTCTGGATGGCCGACAACACCGCGCTGCGCGAGGCGATGGGCCACGCCGGCCGTGCCCAGGCGCAGCGCCGCTGGGACCGCCGGCTGCTGGCGGCCGACTTCGTGCGCGCCGTGGAAACCGCGGCGCATGCGCCGGCGGCGGCGGCCGAGATGGCGCTGGCCTGAGGATGCTCCGCTCCGTCAGGGCCCGGGACCGGGGACGAATGGACGCTTCCCCGGACCCCATCTTCCGTGTCGGCCTTCTGGAAGACGCCGCCCGTGGCCCGCGCCCGCCCGCCGGCCAGGCGCTCCGCCACCACGGCCGGTCCCTGGAAACAGACAGAAGAAGCATGGGGGTCCGGGGGAATTCGTTCCCCCGCCCTTTCTTCGTTTCGCCCGGCAAGGACCTCCCGTGATGCTGCCCGAGATCCACCTGGTCGCCGCCGCGCGCCCCAACCTGCCGAAGCTGGCCGCGCTGTGGCACGCCCTGGCGGAGGACGCCCCCTTCTGCCGCCCGGTGCTGGTGCACACCGGCCAGCACCACGACGCGGCGATGTTCGCCGGCCACCTGGAGGATCTCGGCCTGCCGGCGCCGGAAGTGGCGCTGGGCGTCACCGGCGGCGGCCATGCCGGGTTGACCGGCCGCACGCTGATGGCCTGCGCCGGTTTGTGGCAGGCGCGGCGGCCGGCGCTGGTGGTGGTGGCGGGCGACGTGGATGGCACGCTGGCCGCGGCGCTAGCCGCGCGCAAGCTGGGCATTCCCGTGGCGCACCTGGAAGCCGGGCTGCGCTGCGGCGACCGCGACATGCCGGAGGAGATCAACCGCCGCGCGGTGGACGCCATCAGCGACCTGCTGTGGGCGCCGGACCACGACACGGCGGCGCGGTTGCTGGCCGAGGGGCACCACGCCGGCGCCGTGCGCGCGGTGGGCAACAGCATGGTGGACACGCTGTTGCGCCGCCTGCCCGCAGCCCGGGCACGGCCGCTGCCGGCCGGGCTGGCGCCGGGCGGCTTCGGCGTGCTGACCCTGCACCGCGCCGCCAACGTGGACGGCCGCGCGGCGCTGGCCGCGCTGCTGGCGGGCGTGGCGGAGGCCGCGCGGTTGCTGCCGCTGGCCTGGCCGCTGCACCCGCGCACGCGCCTGCGGCTGGACGAATTCGGACTGGCGATGCCGCCAGGCGTGCTGCCGTTGCCGCCGCTGGGCTACCTGGACTTTCTGGCACTGCTGGCCGCGGCGCGCGTGGCCGCCACGGACAGCGGCGGCGTGCAGGAGGAGGCGGCGGCGCTGGGCGTGCCGTGCCTGACGTTGCGCCCTTCCACGGAACGGCCGGTGACGCTGCACAGCGGCGCCAACCGGCTGAGCACCGCCGCCGGGTTGGCCGCCGACCTGCGCGGCGTGCTGGCCGGCTGGCCGCCCGCCCGGCCCATTCCGCTGTGGGACAACGCGGTGGGCGCGCGCATGGTGGCGCATCTGCGGGATTTCCTCGCCACCGCCGTGCTGGAGGCCGCGGCGTGAAGGGCCCGCTGGTGTGCATGCTGTCCGCCGCGCATCCCCCGGCCGACGTGCGCGTGGTGGGCAAGGAAGGTGCTGCGCTGGCCGATGCCGGCTGGGCGGTGCTGCACCTGTGCCCCCGCCCCGCGGGGCAGGACGCCTCGGCCCCGCTGCGGGAGGCGGCGGGCGCGGCACCGGCGGCCGGCGTGCCCGCCAGCCATGCCGGCGTCGCCATCCAGACCTATGCCCGGGCTCCCGGCTGGCGCGGCAGGCTGCGCAACATCCCGCCGCTGGCCCGCCGCGCCGCCGCCACCGGCGCCGGCGTGCTGCACGCCAGCGAGCCGGATGCCTGGCTGGCCGCGCTGCTGGCCGCCCGCCGGAGCGGCGCCCGCGTGGTGCTGGACGTGCACGAGCACTACCCGTCCCGCCTGGATTCGCGCCTGCCGCCCCGGCTGCGCCCGCTGGGCCGGGCGGCGCTGCGCCTGGTGTGCCGGCTGGCGGGCCGGGCGGCCGACGCGGTGGTGGTGGCCAAGGACGGGCTGGACGCCGATTTCGGCGTGCCGGCGCGCACCGTGGCGGTGCGCAACTACGCCGCCGCCGTGCCGGTGGCGCCGCGCCAGCACCGGCCGGGGCCGGTCACGCTGCTGCATCTCGGCGCCCTGGGCCGCGCGCGCGGCGCGGGCGAGATGCTGGACGCGCTGTCCCTGTGCCCCGCCGGCACGCGGCTGCGGCTGATCGGCCGCTTCACGGATGGCAGCGAGCCGGAGTTCATGGCCCGCGCCGCCGCGCTGCGGCTGGCCGGCGCGGTGGAGCACCATGGCTGGATGCCGCATGCCGAAGCGCTGGCCGCCGCCGCGCAGGCCGACATCGGCCTGGTGCTGTTCCAGCCGGGCGTGGAGAACCACCGCCTGGCGCTGCCGCACAAGCTGTTCGACTGCATGCTGGCGGGCCTGCCGGTGATCGCCCCCGCCTTTGCCGAGGAGGTGGCCGCCATCATCCGTGAGGCCGGCTGCGGCCTGCTGGTGGACAGCGCCGACGCCGGCGCCGTGGCCGGTGCGGTGGCGCGGCTGGCCGACCCGGCGCTCCGGGCGGAGATGGGCGCGCGGGGCCGGGCGGCCGCGCTGGGCCGCTTCGGCTGGGCGGGCGAGGCGGCGCGGCTGGTGGCATTGTATCGCCGGCTGGCGCCGCTGCCGGCACCGTTGATCGCGTCGGAATGACGGGCCTTCCGCTGTCCCGGCGGTTGACGCGGGTCGCGGAGCGGAATGCCCCCGGCCCGCCTTGGCTGTTCGCCGCCGCCTGCGGAAGCCGTACCCGCGGCGGAACCCGGCCCGGGGGCGTCGTTTCCCGGGCTTCGCGGCCTGCCGCGCGGGCGGCGGAGACCGGCCATCGCACGCCCCGCCGCCCCGCCGCTTCACCTCTGCTCGCGGCGCGCCTATACGCCACGCCCATGGCCCCGCAACGCATCCTGATGAATCTCGGCCTCGACGCGCTGCTGGCCGGGTTGTCCCTGCCGGTCGCGGTCTGGGCGGCAGCGCCCGGCGCCTGGCCGCCGGCGCATTGGTGGGTGGCCGCCGTGCCCGGGGTGGTCGTGGCCGTGCTGCTGGCCGGCCTGCCGCTGCGCCTGCCGCAGCAATATCTGCGCTTCGCCGCGCTGCGCGACCTGATGCGCGTGATCGGTGCTGGCACCGCCGCCGCCGTGCTGTTCGCCCTGGTGGCCCATGCGCTGGACACCTGGATGCCGCCCAACCCGGCCTTTCCGCTGCTGCATGCCGGCGCCTTGTCCGCGGCGCTGCTGGTGCCGCGCGTGCTGGGGCGGCTCAGCCAGACCCACCGCGTCGGCCGGCTGAGCGAGGCGCCGGCGCAGCCGGTGGTGCTGCTCGGCACCGGCGATGCGGCCGACCTGTTCATCCGCGCGCTGATCCAGCAGCGGGCGCCGCACTACCAGGTGATGGGCATCCTGGCGCCGCGCTCGCGCGCCGCCGGGCGCCGCATCCACGGCTACCCGATCCTGGGTGCCATCGAGGACACGGGTGCGCTGCTCGACCGCCTGCGCGCGGAGGAGCGGCTGCCCGCCGCCCTGGTGCTGGCCGACCCCGACCTGCAGGGCGAGGCGCTGCAGGACGTGCTGGACGCCGCCGACCGCCATGGCGTTCCGGTCAGCCGCGCGCCGCGCCTGACGCGCCTCGACCCCGCCAAGCGCGAGGACCCGGCCAGCGCCCGGCGCTTCGACCTGCGCCCGGTGGCGATCGAGGAACTGCTGGACCGCCCGCAGGTGCCGCTGGACCGCGAAGGCATGGCCCGCCTGGTGCAGGGCCGCCGCGTGCTGGTGACGGGCGCCGGCGGCACCATCGGCGGCGAGCTGGCGCGGCAGGTGGCCGCCCTCGGTCCCGCGCAGCTCACCCTGCTCGACCACGGCGAGTTCGCGCTCTACTCGATCGACCTGGAATTGGCCGAGACGCATCCCGGCGTGCCGCGCCGCGCCATGCTGGCCGACGTGCGCGATGTGGCGCGCGTGGCCGCCGTGATGGACGCGGTGCGGCCCGAGCTGGTGTTCCACGCCGCGGCCCTGAAGCACGTGCCGATGGTGGAGAACGACCCGCTGGAAGGGCTGCTGACCAACGCCCTCGGCACCCGCATCATCGCCGACGCGGCGCTGGCGGTGGGCTGCCGGGCGATGGTCTTCATCTCCACCGACAAGGCGGTGAATCCCACCAGCGTCATGGGGGCGTCCAAGCGACTCGCCGAAATGTATTGCCAGGCGCTGGACGTGCGGGCGCGGCACGGGCAGGGCGGCATGCGCTGCGTCACCGTGCGCTTCGGCAACGTGCTCGGCTCCACCGGCTCGGTGGTGCCGCTGTTCCGCCGCCAGCTGGAGCGCGGCGGGCCGCTGACCGTGACGCACCCCGACATGCGCCGCTACTTCATGACAGTGCGTGAAGCCGTGGGGTTGGTGCTGCAGGCCTCCGTGGTGGGCGCCGAGGACAATGCCGACCAGCCGCCGGAGCTGGCCGACGGCGGCATCTTCGTGCTCGACATGGGCAAGCCCGTGAAGATCGTGGACATGGCGCGGCGCATGATCCGCTTGGCCGGGCTGCGGCCGGACGAGGACGTGGAGATCCGCTTCACCGGCCTCCGCCCCGGCGAGAAGCTGTTCGAGGAGCTGTTCCACGGCCAGGAGCCGCCGCGCCCCACGCAGTTCCCCGGCCTGCTGGTGGCCACGCCCCGCACCACGGACGCCGCCGCCATGGCCGCCGCCATCGACCAGGTGGCCGCCGCCGCGCATGCCGGCGACATCGGCGCGGCGCTGGCGCGGCTGGCCGAGCTGGTGCCGGAATTCGACCACAACACCCTGGGGGGCTGACGCCTTTGGACCACGCCGCGCGTCTCATCGCCCGCCTGGAAGCGCGGCAGGCGCGCATCGGCGTGGTCGGTCTCGGCTATGCCGGGCTGCCGCTAGCCCTGCGCTTCGCCGAATGCGGCTTCGCGGTCAGCGGCTTCGACATCGACGCGGCCAAGGTGACGGCCATCAATGCCGGCCGCAGCCCGGTGCATGGCATCCCGGACGCCCGCGTCGCCGCCGCGCGCATCGCGGCCCATGCGGAGATGGCGGCGGCGCGCGACTGCGATGCCATCCTGATCTGCGTGCCGACGCCCATCGGGCCGCACAAGGAGCCGATCCTGGAACCGGTGGCGCAGACGCTCGCCGCCCTGGCCCCGCATCTCCGCGCCGGGCAGGCGGTGGCGCTGGAAAGCACCACCTATCCCGGCACCACGCAGGACTACGTGCTGCCGGCGCTGGCCGCCGCCGGGCTGACCGCGGGGCTGGACGCCTTCGCGCTGTACAGCCCCGAGCGCGAGGACCCCGGCAACCCCGAAGGCACCTTCGGCCGCGTGCCGAAGCTGGTGGCGGGCGCGACGCCAGCCTGCCTGGCGGTGGGCCGGGCGCTTTATGGCGCCGCCACGCCGCAGCTGGTGCCGATGTCCTCGCTCGCCGCCGCCGAGCTGACCAAGTTGTACGAGAACGTCTTCCGCGCCGTGAACATCGGCCTGGTCAACGAGCTCAAGCGCATCAGCCACGCCCTCGGCCTCGACGTGCACGAGGTGATCGACGCGGCGCAAACCAAGCCCTTCGGCTTCATGCCCTTCCGCCCCGGCCCGGGGCTCGGCGGCCACTGCATCCCGGTGGACCCCTACTACCTCGCCTGGAAGGCGCGCGAGCTGGGCGTGCCGAGCGACTTCGTGGAACTTGCCGGTCGGGTCAACGACGCCATGCCGCACTACGTGGTGGAGCGGCTGCGCGACGCGCTGGAGCTGCGCCGTGTCACGCTGCGCGGGGCGCGGGTGCTGATGATCGGCCTGGCCTACAAGCCCGGCGTGCCGGACACGCGGGAAAGCCCGGCGGTGGAGATCTTCCGGCTGCTGGAGGAGCGCGGCGCCGAGGTCAGCTACCACGACCCGCTGGTGCCGAGCTTCCCGGCCACGCGGCGCCTCGGCGGCAGCGCCCCGGACCAGGAAAGCCAGCCGCTGGCGCCCGCCATGCTGGCGGCGCTGGACGCGGTGGTGATCGTCACGCCGCAGCCGGGGGTGGACTACGCGCTGCTGCGCGCCCACGCGCCGCTGGTGGTGGACACCCGCGGCGTGTTCCGCGACGCGGCCGTGCGGTTGCACGTTGAAACGCCGGGTGATTTCCCAAGCGACCCCCACCCGGCCTATCACCGCGTCATCCAGGCCTGACCGCCTGCCCTGACGCACCGGAGCGATCCGTCCCCCATGACCACCACGACCACCGAGACCACTGCGCGCCCGATCGCCCTCTTCGACATGAAGGCGCAGCAGGCGCTGATCCGCGCGGAAATGAACACCCGCATTGCCCAGGTGCTGGACAGCGGCGCCTTTGTGAACGGCCCCGAGGTGCGCGAGCTGGAAGAAAAGCTCGCCGCCTTCGCCGGCGCCCGCCACGCCGTCGGCGTGTCCTCCGGCACCGACGCGCTGCAGATCGCGATGATGGCCGAGGGTATCGGGCGCGGCGACGCCGTGTTCCTGCCCGCCTTCACCTACACCGCCACCGCCGAGGTGCCGCTGGTGCTGGGCGCCACGCCGGTCTTCGTGGACGTGGCCGAGGATGGCTTCAACCTCGACATCGCCGACCTCAGGCGCCGCGTCGCGATGGTGAAGCAGCAGGGCCGGCTTCGCCCCCGCGCCGTGGTGGGCGTCGATCTCTACGGCCTGCCCGCCGACTGGCCGGCGATCCTGGAGATCTGCGAGGCGGAGGGCATGTTCGCGCTCGACGACGCCGCCCAGGCTTTCGGTGGCGCGCTGGACGGCAAGCGCCTCGGCACCTGGGGCCATGCCACCGCGCTGAGCTTCTACCCGACCAAGACGCTGGGCTGCTACGGCGACGGCGGCGCCATCCTGACCGACGACCCGGCGCGCGCCGAGCTGTACCGCTCGCTCCGCACCCATGGCGAGGGCAAGACCCGCTACGAGGTGGAGCGCACCGGCATGAACGGCCGCCTGGACACGCTGCAGGCCGCCATCCTGCTGTGCAAGCTGCCGCTGATGGAACAGGAGCTGGCCGCCCGCACGCGCATCGCCGGCTGGTACGCCGACCGCCTGTCCAACCACGTCACCGTGCCGCGCGAGCGCCCGGGCGCGCAATCCGCCTGGGGCCTCTACACCGTGATCCTGCCGGATGGCACGGACCGCGAGCGGCTGATGGCCGGCATGAAGGCCCGCGGCGTGCCGAGCGCGATCTACTACCCGAAGTCGCTGCACCACCAGCCGGCCTATGCCGCCGCCCATGCCACGGGGCTGGACAACGCGCCGCCATTGCCGGTGAGCGAGGGGCTGTGTCCGCGCGTGCTGTCCTTGCCGATGCATCCCTATCTGGACGAGGCACAGGTGGCGGCGGTGGCGGAGGCGCTGATTTCCGGGCTTTGAGGGAGTCGCCTGCGGCTCCTGAGGGGGCGCTGCCCCCGCAAACCTCCCCGGCAGGGGATTGAAGCCGCTGCCGGGGAAAGTTCGAAAGGGGCAGCGCCCCTTTCACGGCACCCTGCCGTGCGTCACTCCCCCAGCAGAACCAGCCCGCCCCAGGACAGCCCGAACAACACGGCCGCGACGCCGGCCGTGGTCCAGCCCGGCGCCCGGCTGGCGCGGTCCAGCAGCAGCGCGGCGATGCCGGCCAGCAGCGAGAACAGCAGCACCGCCGCCACCAACCCATTGAAGGCGGGCAGGCTCATGCGGCGGGCTTGCGCCGGCGGCGGCGGCGCGGCGTTTCAGCCGGCAAGGCGGCGGGAGCGGGGGTCGCCGGGGTGCCGGCGGGGCCAGGCTGCTCCAGGCGGGGTGCGTCCGGCGTGCGGGCGGCGGCCTCGCGCCCCTGCGGCGGAAAGGCGGCCAGCCATCCTAGCAGGGCCAGGGGCCAGAGGCGGTTCGGCGGATGTTCCGTCATGCAGCCTCCTTGGTCGTGTGCCTCGGCACAGCTTGCGCTTCGCCGCGGGAACCTTGGACCATGCTTTTGCAACGCCATCATGGCGAAGGTGTGACAAGGTGTTGCAGGGCGTTCCTGCCACGATACCCCAACATGGCTGCGGCCTGGGCTTTGCTTGACGCGGCGGGGGGCCGTGCTAGCGTTTTCCTTTACGATTGGGGGTTCTTTCCGGTGGGTCCGCCACCCTTTTCCCGTGCCGGCTTTTCCCGCGGCGCCTTGCCACGCGACCTGGGCGGCGCCGCGCTGCTGCCGGGGCTCGACAGCCGCGGCGCCGCCATCCTGCGCCAGGTGGTGGAGCTTTATGTCGAGACGGGCGAGCCCGTCGGCTCCCGCACCCTGTCCCGCCGCCTGCCGCAGGCGCTGTCCCCGGCCACCATCCGCAACGCCATGGCGGACCTGGAGGAGGCCGGGCTGCTCTACGCCCCGCACACCTCCGCCGGCCGCCTGCCGACCGAGCAGGGGCTGCGGCTGTTCGTCGACGGCCTGCTGGAATTCGGCGACCTGACGGAAACCGAGCGCGAGGCCATCGCCGCCCGCTGCGCCGCCACCGGCCGGTCCTACGAGGAAACCCTGTCGGAAGCAGGGCAGATGCTGTCGGGCCTCGCCGGCGCCGCCGGGCTGGTGGTGGCGCCCAAGAACGAGGCGCCGATCCGCCACATCGAGTTCGTGGCGCTGTCGCCCGGCCGGGCGCTGGTGGTGCTGGTCAACGCGCACGGGCAGGTGGAGAACCGCGTCATCGACGTGCCCTCCGGCCTGCCGCCCTCCGCCTTCACCCAGGCGAGCAACTTCCTGAACGCCCGCCTGTCCGGCCGCACCCTGGAAGAAACGCGCACCCTGGTGGCCGAGGAGATCCAGGCCAACCGCACGGCGCTGGACGCGCTGAGCCAGCAGGTGGTCGCCGCCGGCCTCGCCACCCGGGCGGGCGGCGGCGGCGGCTCGCTGATCCTGCGCGGCCAGTCCAAGCTGCTGGAAAATCTAGGCGAGCTGGCCCGGGTGCACGAGATCCAGGCGCTGTTCGAGCGGTTGGAAGCGCAGGAAACCATGCTGCGCCTGCTGGAGCTGGCGCAGCGCGGCCAGGGCGTGCAGATCTTCATCGGCGCCGAAAGCGGGCTGTTTGACAGCACGGGCCTGTCCATGGTCGTCGCCCCCTTCCGCGACGGCGAGGAAAAGATCGTCGGCGCCATCGGCGTGATCGGACCCACGCGCATCAACTACGGCCGCGTGATCCCGGTCGTGGACTACACCGCGCAGGTGATCGGCCGCCTGCTCGGCTAACCCCGAGGAACTTGCCTGAATGTCCCTGACCATCTATGGCGTGCTGCGCTCGCGCGCCTCCCGCCCCGTCTGGCTCGCCAAGGAACTGGGGCTGGACTACCGCCACGTTCCCGTCATCCAGGGCTACCGACTGCCCGACCCGGGCGCGCCGGACGCCCCACTCAACACCACGTCCACCGCATTCCGCGCCATCAACCCCAACGGCCTGGTGCCCTCGGTCGACGATGACGGGCTGATCCTGCACGAAAGCATGGCCATCACCCTGCACCTCGCCCGCAAGCACGGCGGCCCCCTGGCGCCGCGCGACGGCAGCGAGGACGCGCTGGCCACCATGTGGAGCTTCTGGGCCGTGACCACGGTGGAAACCCCCGCGCTCTCCACCCGCGGCGGCGCGGACGCCATCGCCCAGGCGATGCCCGTGCTCGACCGCGCCTTCGCGGTGCTGGCCGACGCCTTGCAGGCCGGCGGCGGCTGGCTGGTCGGCGGGCGCTTCACGGTGGCCGACCTGAACGTGGCCGAGGTGGTGCGCTACGCCGCCGGCGTGCCCACGCTGTTCGAAACGCACCGCGCGGTGCGCGACTGGCTGGCCGTCTGCCACGCGCGCCCGGCCTTCCAGGCGATGTGGGCGGAGCGGGATGCGGAGCCTGCGTGATGGGCCTGGGCCAAGGGGGCGCTGCCCCCTTGGATCCCCCGCTGGGGGGATAGCATCCCCCCAGACCCCGCCGTCAGGGAAGCATTCGGAGCCTGAAGGCCGCAGCGGGCGCCGGGTCGGTTTTTACAAAAGGCCGTCAGCTGAACCATCAGTCCCCGAGGGTCCTCGACCCTCGGGGTGAAACACCAAACAAACGGCGGGGTCTGGGGGGATACTATTCCCCCAGCGGGGTCCAGGGGCAGCGCCCCTGGCCTGCCCTAGATCGCTGCAGCGACCCCCAGCCGCCCCGCCCAGTCCCGCAGCGATGCCGCCACCGTATCCGGCACCTCCAGCCCATCGCGTTCCGCCGCCGCGATCAGCCGCGTCGCCTGTTCCCCCGGCAGCCGCACCGGCCGGGCCGGGTCGATCGGGTCGTTGCTGCGGCAGGCCTCGGCCAGGAAGCCCATCTGGTCCTCGAAGGCTTCGCGCCCGGCAAAGGCGGCGGGGTCGATGAGCTGCAGGTAGACGCTGGCGCCCCAGCGGCCGGGGTCGTCGCGGCGCCCGTGGCCGGCGAGGCCCTGGGTCAGTGCCTCCACCATCAGCGCCAGGCCGAAGCCCTTGTGGCCGGCCTCCTCGCCGCCCAGCAGCATCAGGCTGCCGCCGCCGGCTTCCATCGCCGTGGGGTCGCGGGTGGGGCGGCCGTCGCGGTCCAGCAGCCAGGGGTGGTCGAACTGCTCGCCCGCCGCGGCTTTCTGGCGGGTCATCGAGACGGTGGTGATGGAGGCGGAGATATCCACCAGCACCGGCGCCGCCCCGGTGGGGAAGCCCACCGCGAAGGGGTTGGGGCTGAACAGCGCCTTTCTGCCGCCGAAGGGGGCGACGATCCTGCTGTGCGGGCCGGAGGAGGCGAGCATCACGAACAGCCCGCGGTCCGTCGCCTGCTTGGCCAGCGCCGCGAGGCAGCCAATGTGGTGGCTGCGGCGCATCGCCAGCGTGAAGGTGCCGTGCGCGGGCAGCCGCTGGAAGCCCAGCGCCATGGCCTGCTCCACCAGCCACAGGCCGGGGCGGTAGCCGCCGTCCCAGACCACGGTGGCGCCGGTGTCGCGCAGCACCTCGGGCGCGCCGTCGGGCGTCATGCCGCCCTTGGCGATCTCGGCCAGGTAGTTGCCGCATTGCGCCAGGCCGTGGGTGCGGCGGCCCATCATATCGGTCAGCACCAGGATGCGGCCGGTGGCCTCGGCCTTGTCCCCGTCCAGCCCGGCGGCGCGGAACAGGGCGCCGGCGAATGCCGCCAGCGCCGCGGGGTCGCGCCTCATTCCGGCTTGATGCCGTGCTTGGTGACGACGCCGCCGAATTCCGTGGTGCTGGCGGCCAGCCATGTGCGGAAGGCCTCGGGGCCGTCGGTGCGGGGCTCTCCGCCGAGTTCGGCCAAACGCGCGGTCATGGCGGGCTGCGCCACGGCCTCGCGCAGCGCCACCTCCAGGCGGCGGATCAGCGCGGGGGGCGTGTTGCCCTGCACCATGACGCCCTGCCAGGTGCCGGCATCGGCCATCGGCCAGCCGACCTCGCGGAAGGTCGGCACGTTCGGCAGGGCGGCGAGGCGCTTGGGGCCGGAAACGGCGATGCCGCGCATCTGGCCGTTGACCACGTAGGGCTGCGTGGCGGTGGCGCCGTTGATGATCATGTCGGCCTCGCCAGACGCCACCGCCAGCACCGCCGGCGCGCCGCCGCGATAGGGCACGTGGGTGACGTCGCCGCCCAGCGCGGCGCCGATCTCCACCGAGGTCAGGTGCGTCAGGCTGCCGACGCCGGCATTGGCCATATTCAGCCCGCCGGCGCGGCCCTTCAGGTAGGCCGCCAGCTCGGCGGCGTTCTTCGGCGGCAGGGCGTTCTTCACCGCCGCGAGGTAGGGCGCGTAGATGATCATGGAAACCGGCGCGAGGTCCTTCTGCACGTCGAAGGGCATGCGCGGGAACAGCGACGGGTTGATGGCCAGGGTCGAGACATCCATCAGCAGCAGGGTGTGGCCGTCCGGTGCCGACTTGGCCACCACGTCCGCGCCGATGTTGCCGGCCGCCCCCGTGCGGTTTTCCACTACCACGGACTGTCCCAGAGCCTTGGTCAGCTCCGGCGCCAGCAGGCGGGCCAGGATGTCGCTGGTGCCGCCCGGGGCGTTCGGCACGACGATGCGCAGCGAATGGTCGAAGCGAGCGTCAGCGGAACCTTGGGCGCGGAGCGCCGGCGCGGCGAGGGGCGAAAGCACGCCAGCGGCGAGGCTGGCGCGCAGCAGAGCACGGCGATGCATGGTCGATCTCCCGTTCGGACCCTGTGGCGGGCCTTCTGCTTCCGCTCTAGGCGTCGCGGGCGATACCGGTCCAAGCTGTTCTCGGCATCAGCCGATACGGAAACTGGATCGATGTTCGCCTTCACCCAGCTGCGCTGCTTCGTGGCCGTCGCCGAGGAGCTGCATTTCCATCGCGCCGCCGCCCGGCTGAACATGACGCAGCCACCGCTCAGCCGGCAGATCCAGCTGCTGGAGCACGCGCTGGGCGTCACGCTGTTGCTGCGCGGCAACCGCGCCGTGGCGCTGACCCCGGCCGGCGCGGCCTTTCTGCACGACGCCCGCCGCATGTTGCAGCTGGCCGAGCGCGCCACGTTGCACGCCCGCCGCATCGCCGGCGGCCAAAGCGGCCAGCTCACCATCGGCTTCACCGCCGCCTCGGGCTACGGCGTGCTGCCGCGCCTGGTCGGCCTGCTGCGCAGCCGCCTGCCAGAGGTGCAGCTGGCGCTGCGCGAGATGGTTTCGCTCGACCAGATCGAGGCCTTGCAGGCCGGGCGGATCGACCTCGCACTGCTGCGCCCGATGGCCCGCCGCCCGGGCCTGCGCACCGCCCGCCTGCTGCGCGAGCCGCTGCTGCTGGCGCTGCCCCGCGCCCACCCCCTGGCCACCCGCCCCGAGGCCGGCCTCGCCGAGCTGGCCGAGCAGCCGCTGGTCACCTACCCGCCCGTGGAAGGCCGCTACCTGCACGACCTGGTGATGGGCCTGTTCCAGGTTGCGGGCGCCGTGCCGGAGCGGGTGCAATATGTCAGCCAGACCCATTCCATCCTGGCGCTGGTCGGCGCCGGCCTGGGCATCGCCCTGGTGCCGCAGGCGGCGGCGCGGCTGTGCCCGGAGGACGTGCTGCTGCGCCCGCCGCCCGGTGGCATCCCGGTGGCCGCCGAACTGGCGCTGGCTTGGCGCGAGGAGGGCGAGAACCCGGCGGCCCCCGCGGTCCTGGCGGCGCTGCGCCAGGACTGGGCGGGGCTCTGCGCGGGATGGCCGGGGGCGGGGGCGGCGCCGGAAGAAACGAGGCTTGGGGAATAAATTCCCCCAGGCCCCCTTCTTTTATTTTTATCTGCCTTTCGGGAGTGGCTGCTGCGGACGGGCGCTGAATTCTGAAAAATTCATTTTATGATTATATGAATTATTATGAGGAGATACGTCGGCATTGATAGTGCGAAGCGAAAACAGATAAAAAGAAGATGGGGGTTCGGGGGAATTCTTTCCCCCGACCTTTCTCCCCCCGGGGGGGCGTGACCTCGGGGGGGGAGCGTATCATATAACACCTGACCGACTGCGAACGCGGCCTCCACAGGCAGGACAGAGATTCCCCCCCATGAGCGACAAGACGATCGACACGACCATCCCCGTCACCGTGCTGACCGGTTACCTCGGCGCCGGCAAGACCACGCTGCTGAACCGCATCCTGTCCGAGGAGCATGGCAAGAAATACGCCGTGGTCATCAACGAGTTCGGTGAGCTCGGCGTGGACAACGACCTCGTCATCGATGCCGACGAGGAAGTGTTCGAGATGAACAACGGCTGCATCTGCTGCACCGTGCGCGGTGACCTGGTGCGCATTCTGGGCAGCCTGATGAAGAAGGGCCGCAAGTTCGACGGCATCATCGTCGAGACCACCGGCCTCGCCGACCCCGCCCCGGTGGCGCAGACCTTCTACATGGATGAGGACGTCAAGCGCGCCACGCGGCTGGATGCCATCGTGACGCTGGTGGATGCCAAGAACCTCGCGGCCCGCCTCGACGACAGCAAGGAGGCGGCGAGCCAGATCGCCTTCGCCGACATCGTCGTGCTGAACAAGATGGACCTGGTGGACGAGGCGGGCGCGGCCGAGGTGGAGCGCCGCATCCGCGCCATCAACCCCTATGCCGAGATCCGCCGCGCCACCAAGTCCGACGTGCCGATCGAGGCGGTGATGGGGCGCGAGGCCTTCAAGCTGGATCGCATCCTGGAGCGCGAGCCGGAGTTCCTGTCGGGCGAGGACAACCACTCGCACAACGAGGACATCATGAGCCTGTCCTTCGAGGTCGATCAGCCGATCGACGAGGCGAAGTTCAACGCCTGGATCGGCGAGCTGCTGCAAAGCAAGGGCGCCGACCTGCTGCGCACCAAGGGCATCCTGGCCTACAAGGGCGAGGACCGGCGCTTCGCCTTCCAGGCGGTGCACATGATCGCGGATGGCGACTTCATCGGCCCCTGGCCGGAAGGGTCCGCGCGCAAGTCCAAGATCGTCTTCATCGGCCGCGACCTGAACCGCCCGCGCCTGCGCCGCGGCTTCGAGGGCTGCGTGGCCGCCGGGGGGGCGGAATGAGCGAGACCGTTTCCGACGACGACTTCCTGTTGAGCCAGCGGGGCAGTTCCCACGACCTCGGCGCCTGGGTGATGGGCGCCGTGTTTTCCCGCGACGGCAAGGCGGCCGGCTTCGCGCTGGGCGACGGCTCGGTGCGGATCGCGCAAACCGCCGAGATCGGCGGCGACTGGGCGCGGGCCGAGGCGCATGACGGCTCCTGCCTGGAGATGGTGGCCGACATCGCCAGCGGTTTCCTCTCCGGCGGCGACGACGGGCGGCTGGTCCGCACGGCCAATGACGGCACGGTGGAGGAGATCGCCAACCTCGGTGCCATGAAGTGGGTGGACCATGTGGCGGCGCATCCGGACGGGCTGCGCGCGGCGTCTGTCGGCAAGAAGCTGCACGTCTTCGGCAAGGGCGGGCCGCTCAAGGCGCTGGAGCACCCGTCCTCGGTCGGCGGCATCGCCTTCGACAGCAAGGGCAAGCGGGTGGCGGGCGCGCACTACAACGGCGCCAGCCTGTGGTTCGTCAATTCCAAAGAGGACAAGCCGCGCGTCCTGCCCTGGAAGGGCAGCCACCAGGGCGTCTGGTTCAGCCCGGACGGCACACATGTCGTCACCACCATGCAGGAGAACGCCCTGCATGGCTGGCGGCTGACCGACGGGCAGGACATGCGGATGTCCGGCTACCAGAGCAAGATCAAGTCCGTCAGCTTCACGGCCAAGGGCCGCTGGCTGGCCACCGCCGGCGCCGACTGCATCGTGCTGTGGCCGTTCTTCGCCGGTGGCCCGATGGGCAAGCCGCCGATGGAGCTGGCCGGCGGCGACGGCGTGCTTTGCACCCGCGTGTCCTGCCACCCGCAGCATGAGGTGGTGGCTGCCGGCTTCGAGGACGGGCTGGTGCTGATGGCCGAGATCGGCTCCGGCAAGGTGGTGCCTGTCGCCGCCCCCGGCCGCGGCGCCATCTCGGCGCTGAGCTGGAACCCGGGCGGCACGCAGCTGGCCTTCGGCACCGAGACCGGCTTCGCCGGCATCGTCGATCTCTCGAAAAGGTAGACCCATGATCAACATCCCCGTCGAGACGACGCCGCGCCTGTCGATCCCCAAGCTCGGCCTCGGCACCTTCAAGCTGACCGGCGCAGAGGGCCAGAAGGCCATCGAGGGCGCGTTGCGCCTGGGCTACCGCCACCTCGACACCGCCGCCCGCTATGAGAACGAGGCCGAGGTCGGCGCCGCCATCCGCGCCAGCGGCGTGGCGCGCGAGGACATCTTCCTGACCAGCAAGGTCTGGTGGGACCAGCTGGAGCCCGAGGCGCTGCACCGCTCGCTGGAAGCCTCGCTGGCCCGGCTGCAGGTGGACTCCCTCGACCTGTTCCTGATCCACTGGCCGAACCCGACCATGGACCTGGAAGGGGCGGTGAAGGTGCTGAAGGCGGCGCAGGGCAGCGGCCTGATCCGCGCCTGGGGCGTCGCCAACTTCCCTGTCGCGCGCATGCAGGAGCTGGAAGCGTTGGGCGAGACGCCGGCCGCGCTGCAGGTGGAATACCACGTGCAGCTGTCCCAGGCGCCGCTGCTGGACTGGTGCCGCAAGCACGACATCGTCCTGGAAGCCTATTCGCCGCTCGGCCAGGGTATCCTGCACGACCAGCCGGTACTGGCCGAGATCGGGCGCAAGCACGGTGCCTCCGCCGCGCAGGTCGCGCTGGCCTGGCTCCTGCGCCAGCCGCTGGTGGTGCCGATCCCCCGCTCCAGCCGCGCCGAAGGCCAGCAGTCCAACCTGGACGCGGTGGCCCTGGCATCCCAGCTGGATGAGCATGACTTGGCGAAGATCAACACCCTGCCCAAGGACAAGCGGTGCGTGAACCCGGCCTTCGCGCCGGCCTGGGACTGATGAGGGGACAGGCCAGGGGGCGCTGCCCCCTGGACCCCCGCTGGGGTGGTTGAACCACCCCAGGCCCCGACGTCTGTTTTGCGCGTCACCCCGCGGGCCGATGGCCCCCGGGGACTGCGGGCGGGGCACCAGGTGGCCCTTTCATAGAAATACCGCAGGCGCCCGCCCGGGCCTCAAAGCCCCAACATTCCTTTTTCCGGCGGGGTCTGGGGGGACACTGTCCGCTCAGCGGGAGAGTCCAGAAAGGGCAGCGCCCTCTTTGGCCTCCCTCCATCACCCGACCAATGCCCCCGCGATCAGCTCCCCCGTCGACCCATCCGCCACGCCGAGATCCGTCACATGCGGCCCCGCGTTGCAGGCCAGCGACGCGCCGACGATGGCCTTGAACACCAGATAGGGCGGCATCCAGTCCGCGATCCCGTCCGCCGCCTCCTTCAACGCGCGGAAGGCGGCTGCCACGTCTTCCACCGCGTCGTCCGACACCAGCCCGCAGATCGGCAGCGGCAGCACGGCGCGGACCTCGCCACCCGCGGCCACCGCCATGCCGCCGCCCGCCGCGATCACCGCGTTGGCGGCGGCGGCGAGGTCGGCCGGGTTGCGGCCGAAGACGCAAAGGTTGTGGGAGTCGTGCGCCACGGTGGTGGCCAGCGCGCCGCGCCAGCGGCTCCAGCCCTGCAGCACGCCCAGCACCGGCGTGGCGGGGGCGAGGCCGTGGCGGTGGAACACCGCCATCAGGATGCCGTCCTCCGGCAGGGCGGCGATGCCCTCCGTCACCGGCACCACGGCCTCGCCCCATTGCGTGAAGCGCGGGTTCACGGCGGTGCGCAGCCAGGCGGTGGGGCCGGGGGCGCGGAGGAGGAACTGCTCCGGCAGCACGGGGGCCAGCTTCATGGTGTCGAGCAAAGCGCCGGCGGGGTGCGCGGGGGGCAGCGGCGCCAGCAGCCGGCCGCCACTGGCCACATGGGTGCCGGAGGCGAAGACATGCGTGACGTTCAGCGTGTCCAGCCCGTCCAGCAGCATCAGGTCGGCGCGCCGCCCGGGGGCGATGAGGCCGAGGTCGGGGCGTTGGATGCGCGTGGCCGCGTGCAGCGTGGCGGCGCGCAGGGCGTGCAGCGGCGACATGCCGTAGCGGACCAGGCGGCGGATCAGGTCGATCATGCCGCCCTTTTCCGCCAGGTCGTCGGGAAAGGTGTCATCGGTGCAGAGCACCAGGGTTTGCGGCAGGTGGGACAGGGTGGCCAGCGCCGCCACGGCCTCGGGCAACAGGTAGTCGTGGCTGCCGCGCAGCTCCACCGTGAAGCCGGCGCGCAGTTTTTCAAGAAGATCGTCTGCCGAAACCAGCTCGTGGTCGGAGGCGATGCCGGCGGCGGCGAAACCCTGCAGGTCGGGGCCGCTCAGGCTGCGGGCATGGCCGCAGACCAGCTTGCCGGACGCCAGCCCGGCGCCGACGATGCCGGCCATGCGGGGGGTGCGGTCCAGTACGCCGCGCATGTCCATGACTTCCGCAACGCCGGCGACCTCCGGCCAGGACAGCATCTCGGCCAACTCATCCGGGCCGAAATCGGCGCCCGCGCGCTCCAGCCCGGGGGCGGAAGGGACGCAGGAGGGGGCGAGCACCAGGGCGCGCAGCGGCAGGCCGCGCATCGCCTCCACCGCCCAGCGCACGCCGGGCAGGCCGGACACGTTGCCCAGCTCATGCGGGTCCCAGCAGACGGTGGTGGTGCCATGGGGCACTACGGCGGCGGCGTAGCGGCGCGGCGTGACCATCGAGCTCTCGATGTGCATGTGCGCGTCGATCAGCCCGGGCGCCGCGATCAGCCCGGTGGCATCCAGCGTCTCCGCCGCGTCGGCGCGGGTGCCGGGGGCATGCACGCTGGCGATCAGCGGCCCGACCAGCCCGATGTCAGCGAGGCGCAGCTCGCCGGTCGCCATGTCCGCCACCCGGGCACCGAGGATCAGCCGGTCGAAGGCGGCCAGCCCGCGGGCGGCGCGCACGGCGCGGTCGCGCAGCACCACATCGTTGAGGTCTTGCGGTTCACGGATCATGCGGGCCTCGCGGGCAGCGGAAACGAGAACAGGGCGCCCGTTGCCGGACGCCCTGTCTGAATACTGGTGGAGCCAAGGGGAGTCGAACCCCTGACCTCTTGAATGCCATTCAAGCGCTCTACCAACTGAGCTATGGCCCCGCAGTCACCGCCGTCTTTCAACGGGGTGGCGCGGTATAACTGCGGCCCCCGGGGCACGCAAGCCCCCTGCTGCGCGAATCTTTCACGCGCGCCCCGCCGCCCCTTTCCGCCCCGCGCCGCGCTGGCTAGCCTGCACCCCACCAGGGACCAGGGAGCGAATTCATGCGGAAGATCTACCCCGATGCGCGGGCGGCGCTGGAGGGCGTGCTGCGGGATGGCATGCTGATCCATTCGGGCGGCTTCGGGCTGAGCGGCATCCCGACCCTGCTGATCGAGGCGATCCGTGATTCCGGCGTGAAGGACCTGACGGTGGTCTCGAACAACGCCGGCATCGACGGCGCCGGCCTCGGCCTGCTGCTGGAGACCCGGCAGATCCGCAAGATGATCTCCTCCTACGTCGGCGAGAATGCCACCTTCGCCAAGCAGTTCCTGGCGGGCGAGCTGGAGATCGAGTTCAACCCCCAAGGAACGCTGGCCGAGCGCATCCGCGCCGGCGGCGCCGGCATCCCCGCCTTCTTCACCAAGACCGGCTACGGCACGGCGGTGGCCGAGGGCAAGGAGACGCGCGAGTTCGACGGCGAGCACTATGTGATGGAGCGCGGCATCATGGCGGATCTCGCCATCATCCACGCCTGGAAGGCCGACACCGAGGGCAACCTGGTGTTCCGCAAGACCGCGCGCAACTTCAACCCGATGATGGCCACCGCCGCGCGCATGACGGTGGTGCAGGTGGAGGAGCTGGTGGAGCCCGGGCAGATCGACCCCGACCACATCCACACGCCGGGCATCTACGTGAAGCGCATCGTACGCGTGCCGGCCAACTACGAGAAGCGGATCGAGCAGCGCACCACCCGCAAGCGCGTGACCGACCTCAACCCCGCCCACAGCAACGTCGCCTGAGGAGCCCGCCCATGGCCTGGACCCGTGATGAGATGGCGGCCCGCGCGGCGCGCGAGCTGCAGGACGGCTTCTACGTCAACCTCGGCATCGGCATCCCGACGCTGGTGGCCAACCACATCCCCGACGGCGTGTCGGTGCAGCTGCAATCCGAGAACGGCATGCTCGGCATGGGCCCCTTCCCGTACGAGGGGGACGAGGACCCCGACCTGATCAACGCCGGCAAGCAGACCGTGACCGCGCTGCCGACCACGAGCTTCTTTTCCTCGGCCGACAGCTTCGCGATGATCCGCGGCGGGCATATCGACCTGTCGATCCTCGGCGCGCTGCAGGTGGCGGGCAACGGCGACCTGGCGAACTGGATGATCCCGGGCAAGATGGTCAAGGGCATGGGCGGCGCCATGGACCTGGTAGCCGGCGTCAAGAAGGTGGTGGTGCTGATGGAGCACACCGCCGGCGGCAAGCCCAAGCTGCTGAAGGCCTGCACCCTGCCGCTGACCGGCAAGGCGGTGGTGGACGTGGTGATCACGGAACTGGCCGTCTTCGGCATCGACCGCGCGCAGGGGCGGATGACGCTGGTGGAACTGGCCCCGGGCGTCACCGAGGCCGAGATCCGCGACAAGACCGAAGCCGATTACGAAACCAAGCTCGCCGTCACGGCGTGAAGCGGAAGGCTGGGGTGGCTGAGCCACCCCAGACCCCGGCATCTGCCGCGCGTTGAGGGGCCGGTTCAGGGGGCTGAGGGCACGGCGCCCGTGGTGCGTTTGAATCCTGTGCCCCCGCCCGTCGGGCGATCGCCGGCAGGATCGGCCGAGTGCTTCCTGATGGCGGGGTCTGGGGGGACACTGTCTCCCAGCAGGAAAGTCCAGAGGGGGCGGAGCCGCTTTTAGGTCAGGTTTCATCCGGGGAAAACTTTTCCAGTGGCCACGCCGGCCCCTTCCGGTCCATAACCCGCGCGGTTTGCCATCACTGGCAGGCTGGACCCGCGAGCGTGAGCGGGGCCTTGGTGATCCTGTCGTGAGCGCGGCCCCTGATCGGGCCGTGGCGGCGTTTCCGGCCACATGGTGCGTTCCGCGGGCAGCCCCGCGGCCATCCATGCCGCCCGAAACGCCGGTCCTTGCAGCCCCCTTCCGGGGCGGGCCGGGCGACGGGCCTCGGGTTCCGCACCGCTCAAGACGAGGGCCGCCATCCGGGCGGCCGAGCGAGGGCCGCGCCGCCACTGGCGCGCGGCCGCGATGCCAAGGACGTTTCATGTTCGACAACTACTTCCGCAAGGACATCTCCTGGGGTGGCAAGACCCTGACGCTGGAGACGGGCAAGATCGCCCGCCAGGCGGACGGCGCCGTGATGGCGCGCCTCGGCGACACCATCGTGCTGTGCACCGTGGTCGGCGCCCGCAGCGTCAAGCCGGGCCAGGACTTCTTCCCGCTGACGGTGAACTACCAGGAAAAGGCCTTCGCGGCCGGCAAGATCCCGGGCGGCTTCTTCAAGCGCGAAGGCCGGCCGAGCGAGGCCGAGACCCTGATCTCCCGCCTGATCGACCGCCCGCTGCGCCCGCTGTTCCCGGAAGGGTTCCGCAACGAGGTGCAGGTGATCGCCACCGTGCTCTCGCATGACATGGAGAACAGCCCGGACATCGTGGCGCTGGTCGGCTGCTCCGCCGCGCTGACGCTGTCGGGCATCCCGTTCTTCGGGCCCGTCGCCGCCGCGCGCGTCGCCTACATCGACGGCCAGTACGTGCTGAACCCGACGCTGGAGCAGATCAAGGAATCGAAGCTCGACCTGGTGCTCGCCGGCACCGAGGAAGGCGTGCTGATGGTCGAGTCCGAGGCGCATGAGCTGACCGAGGAAGTGATGCTCGGCGCCGTGACCTTCGGCCATGCCGGCTTCCAGCCGGTCATCCAGGGCATCATCGAGCTGGCCGAGAAGGCCGCCAAGGAGCCCTGGGACCTGCCGGAGGTTTCGGCCGAGACCACCGCGCTGAAGGCCAAGCTGGCGAGCCTCGGCACCGCCTCCATCGGCGAGGCCTACAAGGAAACCCAGAAGCTGCTCCGCCAGAAGAAGGTGGGCGAGGCCAAGAAGGCGATCCTGGCGCAGCTGGGCGAGGACGAGGCCGCGATGGCCAAGGGCCTGCTCAAGGAGCTGGAAGCCGACGTGGTGCGCAACAGCATCCTCGACACCGGCATGCGCATCGACGGCCGCGACACCAAGACCGTGCGCCCCATCGTGGCCGAGGTACACGTGCTGCCCCGCGCCCACGGCTCCGCGCTGTTCACCCGCGGCGAGACGCAGGCGCTCTGCGTGGCGACGCTGGGCACCGGCCAGGACGAGCAGATCATCGACCAGCTCGCGGGCGAGTACCGCGAGAACTTCATGCTGCACTACAACTTCCCCCCGTACTCGGTGAACGAGACGGGCCGGATGGGCAGCCCGGGGCGGCGCGAGATCGGCCACGGCAAGCTGGCGTGGCGCGCCATCCGCCCGCTGCTGCCCGAGAAGGCGGCCTTCCCCTACACCATGCGCGTGGTGTCCGAGATCACGGAGTCCAACGGCTCCTCCTCCATGGCCACCGTCTGCGGCACCTCGCTGTCGCTGATGGACGCGGGCGCGCCGCTGAAGCGCCCCTGCGCCGGCATCGCCATGGGCTTGATCAAGGAAGACAAGGGCTTCGCCGTGCTGTCCGACATCCTGGGCGACGAGGATCACCTCGGCGACATGGACTTCAAGGTGGCCGGTTCCGAGCAGGGCATCACCGCCTTGCAGATGGACATCAAGATCACCTCCATCACGCCCGAGATCATGAAGATCGCGCTGGAGCAGGCCAAGCAGGGCCGGCTGCACATCCTGGGTGAGATGGCCAAGGGCCTGTCCGGCGCCCGTGGCGAGGTGGCCGGCAACGCGCCCAAGATCACCGTGATCCAGGTGCCCAAGGACAAGATCCGCGACGTCATCGGCACCGGCGGCAAGGTGATCCGCGACATCGTCGAGACCACCGGCACCAAGATCGACATCGAGGACGACGGCACCATCAAGATCGCGGCGACCTCGCCCGAGGCGGCGCAGGCGGCGATCGACCGCATCCGCGGCCTGACGGCCGAGGCCGAGATCGGCGCCATCTACACCGGCACCGTGGTCAAGACCGCCGACTTCGGCGCCTTCGTGAACTTCCTCGGCGCCAAGGACGGCCTGGTCCACATCTCCGAGCTGGCCAACGAGCGGGTCAGCAAGACCACCGACATCGTCAACATGGGCGACAAGGTAAAGGTCAAGGTGCTGGGCTTCGACGACCGCGGCAAGGTCAAGCTGTCCATGCGCGTGGTGGACCAGGCGACCGGCGCCGACATCTCCGATCAGGTCGGCGCCCGCCGCCCGCGCGAGGATGGCGAGGCCGGCGGTGGCGACCGCGAGCCGCGCGGCGAGCGCCGCGATCGCCGGCCGCGCCGCGACTGATCGCGATCGGCCAGGGGGGCGACCCCCTGGCCACCGGTGGCAAGGGCCCAGCCCAGGCTGCCTTATTCCGGTGACGCCCGGGCGTGCCCCCGGGCGCCCGGTGCCGGGAATTCCCTGGACCCCGGGACGCGGGGCGGGCGGGTGCCCGTCCTGCCCGGCACCGCAATTAAGGCGCGCCGGGAAAAAGCATTGAAACCCTTGGCTAGTCGGGCCAAATCCCCCGCCTTGCGCATGGTCATGCCCTTTTGGCCGGTGCACGCGCGCGTGTTATGACGATTCTGTGATCCCTAACCGTAGGAACGGCAACGGCTTTGAAAGCGATCAACGCGATCCGGATGGGTGGGGTGGATGTGCTGCCGCTGGTGGAAGGTGGCAAAGGCGTCGCCGTGTCCACCGGAGCCTCCTGCGGCGAATGGGCCGGTGCCGGCGGCGTCGGCACCTTTTCCGGCGTCAACGCGGACAGCTACGACGCCGAAGGCCATGTGATCCGCCAGACCTACAGCGGCCGCACCCGCGTGGCGCGGCACGAGGAGCTGGTGGCCTACGGCATTTCCGGTGGCATCACCCAGGCGCGCGAGGCTTATGAGCGCTCCGGCGGCCGCGGCCGCGTGCACATCAACGTGCTGTGGGAGATGGGCGGCGCCGAGCGCATCCTGCGCGGCGTGCTGGAAGGCGCCAAGGGCCTGATCAACGGCGTCACCTGTGGCGCCGGCATGCCCTACAAGCTCGCCGAGATCGCCCGCGAGTTCAACGTCTTCTACTACCCGATCGTGTCCTCGGGCCGTGCCTTCACGGCGCTGTGGAAGCGTTCCTACTCCAAGGTCTCCGAGCTGCTGGGCGGCGTGGTCTACGAGGACCCCTGGCTGGCCGGCGGCCACAACGGCCTGTCCAATTCCGAGGACCCGCACAAGCCCGAGGCGCCCTATGAGCGTGTGCTGAAGCTGCGCCAGCAGATGCGGCAGTTCGGCCTGGACGACGTGCCGATCATCATGGCCGGCGGCGTCTGGTGGCTGGAGGAATGGGAGCACTGGATCGACAATCCGGAGCTTGGCCCCATCGCTTTCCAGTTCGGCACCCGCCCGCTGGTGACGCAGGAAAGCCCGATCAGCGCCGACTGGAAGCAGAAGCTGCTGACCCTGGCGCCGGGCGACGTGCTTTTGCAGCCCTTCTCGCCCACCGGCTTCTATTCCTCCGCCGTGCGCAACGACTTCCTGCGCGACCTGGAGGCGCGCAACGAGCGCCAGGTGGCGATCAGCCCCGAGCCGATCGGCGAGCACACCGCCGAATACGGCGTGGGTCCGCGCAAGCGGCTGGTCTGGCTGGCGCCGGGCGACCTGGAGCGCGTGCACAACTGGGAAGCCGCCGGCTTCACCGAGGCGCTGCGCACCCCCGACAACACCCTGGTCTTCGTGACGCCCGAGAACGCGCGCGAGATCCTGAAGGACCAGACGGACTGCATGGGCTGCCTGTCCCATTGCCGCTTCAGCAACTGGACGCAGCACGGCCCCGACTACACCAACGGCAAGAAGGCCGATCCGCGCTCCTTCTGCATCCAGAAGACGCTGCAGGACATCGCGCATGACGGGCCGATCGACCACAACCTGATGTTCGCCGGGCACAACGCCTACCGCTTCGGGCAGGACCCCTTCTACTCGAACGGCTTCATCCCTTCCGTGAAGCAGCTCGTCGAGCGGATCGTCACGGGCCGGTAACGGCTTCCGCCTCTGGCTTGACCATGGCAAAACCGCTCCCGGCCCCGCCGGGGGCGGTTTTGTCGTTCTGGCCTGGAGACCGTCATCATGATCCGCTCTGTGCTGTCGCGTCCCGCCCTGCTGGTCGTGGCCCGCGTGCTGCTCACCTTTCCCTTCTGGGGCAGCGGGCTGGCCAAGCTGATCGACTTCCAGGGGGGCACCGCCGAGATGGCGATGTTCGGCCTGCACCCGCCCGCCGTGATCAACGCGGTGGTGGCGCTCACCCAGCTCACCGGCTCGGCGCTGATCATCGCCAACCGCGCCGCCTGGCTCGGGGCCGGGGCGCTGGGGGTGTTCACCGCGCTGACCATCCCCATCGTGCACCACTTCTGGAGCCTGGACGGTGAACGCGGCATCGTGGCCTTCCACACCGCGACGGAGCATGTGGGGATGATCGGCGGGCTGATCTTGGCGGCCATCCTGGCGGAACGCGGGGCCGGAACGGCCTCCCCCCTTTCCGAACACGCCCGCCGGGGTGGCTGAGCCACGCCGGGCCCTGGCATCGGCAGAAACTGGCATGCGGCGTGGGGGGCGGTCGCCACGGAACGCCTGAACGCCCGGACCAGGGCGCGCGGCGCCACCCCGGCCGCCTTCGCAAAACAGCCAGAAAAAAGCGGGGGGCTGAGGGGAATTCTGTCCCCCGATCTTCTCCAACGCCCACCGATGTGCCATCCGCCCCCTATCATGGAACCGCTCCCCGACTTCTGGCAGCGCTACGAGGCCACCCCGCCTTCCGGTGCCTCTGCCCGCATGCCCGACGGCCGTTTCCTGGCAATGCCGTTGCGCGACTACGGTGCCATCGGCGTGCTGGGCTTCATCGCCAACCAGGCCTCCTTTGCCGTGCTGCGGCCGATCTGCGGCTGGATGGCCGCCGCCGCGCGGGGCTTCGGGGCCGAGGCCGTGCTGGGCCTGCCGACGCTGGGGCATGTGTTCGGACCGCCGGTGGCCGAGGCGCTGGGCCACCCCCACTGGGTGGCCGCCGGCTATTCCCGCAAGAACTGGTACGACAGCGCCTTTTCCGCGCCCACCTCCTCCTCCACCGCGCCGGACGCGCGGCGGATGTGGCTGGACCCGCGCGTGCTGCACCGGCTGCGCGGCCGGCGGGTGCTGCTGGTGGATGACGTGGTCAGCACCGGCAGCTCCGCGCACGCCGGCCTGGCGCTGCTGGCCACGGCGGGGGTGCGGCCGGTCGGGCTTTGCGTGGCCATGGCGCAGGGCGACCGCTGGCGTGCCGGCTGGCCCGGCGACGTGCCGGTGGCCGCCGCCTTCGCCACGCCGCTGTTCCGGCGCGGCGACGACGGAAGCTGGCAGGCGGACCTCGCCAGTCGCGCCGATGTGATCCTGCCGGGGAAGGACGCGTGATGGGACGGATCTGGCTGGTTCTGGGGGCCCTGATGGGCGGCGTGGCGGTCGGGATGGCGGCCTGGGCGGCGCATGGGTTGACGCCGGACCAGGCGGCCCGCGTCGCCCCTGCGCTGGACATGCAGGGCTGGCACGCGCTGGCGCTGCTGGCCACCGGGCTGCTGGCCGAGCGCCGCGGCGGCCGGCTGGTGCATTGGGCGGGCGGCTGCTTTTTTCTGGGCGTGCTGGGCTTCGCCGGCGCGCTGTGGTGGCACGCGCTGACCGGCGGCTCGCTGGGGCGGGTGGCGCCGACCGGCGGCATGCTGCTGATGCTGGGCTGGCTGCTGCTGGCGGCCGCCGGGGCGCGCCGGGCGTGAGCGAGGTCCGCAGCGCCTATCTGGCCGCCGAGGGCTTCGAGGCCGAGCTGGCCGAGGAGCTGCGCCGCGCCGGCGCGCCGGTCGCCGCCTGGCACGGCCTTCTGGCCCTCAGCCCCGCGCCGCCGCTGCCCGCCGCCTGGGCGCTGGACGTCTGGACCGACCCGCGGGAGATGGAGGTGCCCTCCATCAAGGGCGCCGCGACCCTGCTGCGCGGCCTGCAGCGCAACTGGGCGCTCTACCCCGCCACGCACCACCGCCGCGCCGCGCTGATCGAGGCCGCGCTGCCGCCGGTCAAGGCACGCGCACTGCGCTTTCCCGAGCTGCCGCCCGCCGGGCACCTGGGGGCCTGGACGCTGCTGGGGGCCGACCGCATGCTGGCCAGCCCCACCAAGTCCAGCCCCTTTGTCAACGGCGCCGTGCGCTTCGAGGAGGACCGCGAGGGCCCGCCGTCGCGCGCCTACCTGAAGCTGTGGGAAGCGCTGACTCGGCTGGGCCGCTGGCCCGGCCCGGGCGAGACGGTGCTGGACCTCGGCGCCGCGCCCGGCGGCTGGACCTGGGCGCTGGCGCAGCTGGGCTGCGCCGTGGTGGCGGTGGACAAGGCGGCGATGGACCCGGCCGTGGCGGCGCTGCCCAACGTGTCCGTCCGCACCGAAAGCGCCTTTGGCCTGGAGCCTTCGCAGCAGCCCGCGGTGGACTGGCTGTTCAGCGACATCATCTGCTACCCGTCGCGGCTGCTTGGGCTGGTGAACCGCTGGCGCGAGGCCGGGCGGGCACGGAACTTCGTGTGCACCCTGAAGTTCCAGGGCGAAACCGACCACGACACCGCCGCCGCCTTTGCCGCCATTCCCGGGGCGCGGGTGTTCCACGGCGCCCACAACAAGCACGAGCTGATGTTCTGCCTGCTGGCCGGCGCGTAACGCAAAAAGGGCCGGGGCATTGCTGCCCCGGCCCTGTCTTTCGGGTTTAGCGGTTCGCCACCGTGCCCGCGGTGGCGGGAGCCGGCAGGTAGGCCACGCCGCCCTCGCTGCCGCCGGTGAACACCGGGATGCCAGCCGAGTTCTCATGGAAGGCGCCGGTGTAGGTCACCTGGGGGTAGCGGCCGGACGTCACCGTCACGGTATCGCCGCCGCCCACGATGTTGCCGGTGTAGCCGGCGGGGTAGCTCACATGGAACTGCTCGCCCTGGTTGATCACCGCTTCCTGCGCATGCAGCGCGCTGGTGGCACCCAGCGCCATGCCGGTGGCGAGAAGGGCGGCGGCGATCATCGAATTGCGGATCATGATGTTTGTTCCTGATGGAATGTCGAAGCGCGGTGGCGCTTCCGTTGACACCCATATGCGCTTCAGGGCGCGCCACCGCCAATCAGGGCTGGCGATGCTGGCTATTCGCCCCGGTGATGCGTCCAGGAACAGTTATGAGTTCAGCGCATGGCCGATGGTGCGGGAAGGGCCGGGGAAACGATGTTCCCCGGCCCTGTCCGCCGCCTAGTCCCGGCGCACGGCGCCGGCGGCCGCGAAGCACGCCATGTCCAGGATCTGGTTGACGCTGGCCCCGACGCTGGTGATCTGCACCGGCTGCTCCAGCCCCACCAGGATCGGCCCTAGGGTGGTGGCGCTGGTCAGGCGGGGCACGGCCTTGGTCAGGATGTGCGCGGCGTGCAGCCCGGGCATGACCAGCACGTTGGCCGGGCCGCTCAGGCGGCAGAACGGGTAGAGGGCGCGCAGCTGGGGGTCCAGCGCCACGTCGGCCGCCATCTCGCCATCGTACTCGAAGTCGGCGCCGCGGCTGTCCAGCAGCTTCACCGCCTCGCGCACCGGGTTGACGATGGTGCCGCCCGGTGCGCCGAAGGTGGAAAAGGACAGCAGCGCCACGCGCGGCTCGATGCCCATGCGGCGCGCGGCGGCGGCGGCCCCGGTGGCGATCTGCGCCAGCGTCGCGGCATCGGGGCGCTCGTGGATGGCCGTGTCGGCGATCAGCACGGTGCCGGCGCGGCGGCCGAGCATGACGCTGAGGCCGAACAGCACCTCGCCCGGCGTCGGGTCCACCGCCTTGGTGACGTTCTCCAGCGTGGTGCCGAAGGAGCGCGTGGCGCCGGTCACCATGGCGTCCGCGTCGCCGGCGGCCACCATGCAGGCCGCGAAGACATTGCGGTCCGTGTTGACCAGCCGCTGGCAGTCGCGGAACAGCAGGCCGTTGCGCTGCTGGCGGCTGTACAGCGCCTCGGCGTAGCGGGTGTTGCTGTCGGACAGCCGGGCGTTGTGGATCTCGATGCCCTCCGGCAGCGGGATGCCGAGCGCGGCCACGGTGGCGCGCACGCGCTCCTCGCGCCCCACCAGCACGGGCGTGCCGTAGCCGGCGTTGCGGAAGGCGATGGCGGCGCGGATCACCTTCTCCTCCTCGCCCTCGGCGAAGACCACCTTCCGGGGCTGCGCGCGCAGCCGTTCCGTGATGGCTTCCAGCGCCGACACGCCGACATCAAGCCGCGCCGCCAGCCCGCGGGCATAGCGGGCCATGTCGTCCAGCGGCTTGCGCGCCACGCCGCTGTCCATCGCCGCCTTGGCGACGGCGGGCGAGACGCGGGAAATCAGGCGCGGGTCGAAGGCATGCGGGATGATGTAGTCGGGGCCGAAGCGCAGGCCGGAGCCGCCGCCGGCGCCCGCCACCTCCTCGGGCACGTCCTCGCGCGCCAGCATGGCCAGCGCCTCGGCGGCGGCGACCTTCATGGCGTCGTTGATGGTCGAGGCGCGCACGTCCAGCGCGCCGCGGAAGATGAAGGGAAAGCCCAACACGTTGTTGACCTGGTTGGGATAGTCGCTGCGCCCGGTGGCGATGATCACGTCCGGCCGCACGGCGCGGGCGTCGTCGGGCGTGATCTCGGGGTCGGGGTTGGCCATCGCGAAGATGATCGGATTGGGCGCCATGGAGGCGACCATGGCCGGCGTCACCGCACCCTTGACCGACAGGCCGAAGAAAGCGTCCGCCCCTTCCAGCGCCTGGGCCAGCGTGCGGCGGTCGGTGGCCACCGCGTGGGCTGACTTCCACTGGTTCATGCCCTCGGCACGGCCCTGGTAGAGCACGCCCTTGGTGTCGCACATCAGGATGTGCTGCGGGCGGATGCCCATGGCCTTGACCAGCTCGGCGCAGGCGATGGCGGCGGAACCCGCGCCGTTGATCACCAGCTTGGTATCGGCCAGCGCCCGGCCGGTCAGGTGGCAGGCGTTGATCAGCCCGGCGGCGGCGACGATGGCGGTGCCGTGCTGGTCGTCGTGGAAGACGGGGATGTCCATCAGCTCGCGCAGCCGCTGCTCGATGACGAAGCACTCCGGGGCCTTGATGTCTTCCAGGTTGATGCCGCCGAAGGAGGGGCCGAGGTAGCGCACGGCGTTGACAAAGGCGTCCGCGTCCTCGGTGTCCACGCACAGGTCGATGGAATCGACGTCGGCGAAGCGCTTGAACAGCGCCGCCTTGCCTTCCATCACCGGCTTGCCCGCCAGCGCGCCCAGGTTGCCCAGCCCCAGCACGGCCGTGCCGTTGGAGATGACGGCGACCATGTTGCCCTTGGTAGTGTAGTCGTAGGCCAGCGAAGGGTCGCGGTGGATGTGCAGGCAGGGCTCGGCGACGCCGGGGGAATAGGCCAGGCTGAGGTCGCGCGCCGTGGTCAGCGGCTTGGTCAGCCGGATCTCCAGCTTGCCCGGCTTGCCCTCGGCATGCAGGGCCAGCGCCTCCTCGGCGGTGATGCGGGTGGTGCGGGTATCGGGCGCCTTGCTGCTGTCCATGGACCTCTGACTCTTAAAAAAATCGAGGTTCATCATGGGCTAGGCGCCGGACGCCCACCAGGGGGGCGTTTCGCAGCTGCGACATGGCGCGGGAAAAGGCGCGGCCGGGCAGGGCCCGGCCGCGCCGGCAAGGCTGCTTACGGCAGCAGCATGTTGTCGATGCCGTGCACCACGCCGTTGCTGGCCATCAGGTCGGGCATGATGATCTTCGCGGCCGGCTGCAGGTTCTGGCCGCCGGCGCCGGTGCCGAAGTTGCTGCCCGCGCCGCCCGAGGGCTTCACGATGGCCACCGTCGGCGGCACCGCCGTGCCGTCCAGCATCACCAGCCCGCCGTTCAGGCTGGCGACCTCGCGCTGCTGGCCGTTGAAGGACTGGGTGGTGACGACGCCGGCCAGCATGTGGTGCGTCAGCAGCGCCGTGGTGCGGAACTCGTCCACCGAGCCCTGCTGGCTGCCGGTGGTGCCGCCCAGCAGGTTCATCATCAGGCCGGGAAGGCGGTCGATCGCGGCGTTGGACGGCACAAAGACCGTCAGGTCCTGCGTGCCGCGCATGCGGTCCAGCTGACCGCCGCGCTGCGCCAGCTCCAGAAAGCGGGAGAACTGCGGCACGCTGGCCAGCACGGTGGTGATGTCGCCCATGGAGGCGACCTGGGCGCGCAGGATGGCGGGCGCGGCGAGCAGGCCGGTGGCGGCGCCGATGGTGGCGCCCAGCAGGGTGCGGCGGTTGAACGTGGTCAACGTCTGTCTCCTCGGAATTCGGTTGTCAGGCTTGGGCCGGCGCGGCCGTCGTCAGCTGATGAAGCCGCCGGCAGAGCTGTTCCGGCGCTGCAACGCATCGTCCTTCGGCGCGGTTGCCGAGCGGGAGCCGCGCTTTTTTCCGAGGAATGACATGGAACCCGCCCTTGCAAACCGCGTTGTCGCCCACATGCCCTGTCACTAGAGCGGGGCTGTATCCAACCGGGAGTTCCCCAATGCTGCGCCAGCGCGAAATTCTGTCCGCCCTCGCCGTTTCCGCCCTGATGCTGGGCCTGGCGGCCTGCAGCGGCCCGCAGACGGTTGAGAACAACAGCACCACCCGTGCGATCGACCGCGCCGCGGGCACCGACGTGTCCGGCGCCTATCCGACCCAGGCCAACGGCACCCCGGGCAACCCGCCGGGCACCGAGGCGACGCGCGCCCTGGACCGCGCCGCCGGCACCAACACCTCCGGCGCCTACCCGGCGCAGCGCGATGGCACCCGCGCCAACCCGCGCGGCACCGCCGCGACCCGCGCCGCCGACCGCGCCGCCGGCACCAACACCTCGGGCGCCTACCCGATGCAGAGCGACGGCATGCCCGGCAACCCGCCCGGCACCGCCATCGGCCGCGCCGTGGGCGAAACCCGCTAAGCGCAGCCTGTTCCCCCACAGGCCGGACCGGGCCGCCAGGAGCAATCCTGGCGGCCTTTTCCATGTGCCGCCGGCCCCGGGCCCCGGCCCGCTTGCCGATCCGCCGGCAGCGCTCATCTGCAGGGCTTACCCCCCAGGTTCCGGCGCGCCGCGATATGCCCTATGCACGCGGCCCCGAAACGCGGAGACCGCAGCCGATGGCCGAAGCCCACCACCCGTTTCCCGCGCCGCATGGCGTGCAGATCACCGCCGATGTCGCCGTGATCGGCGCCGGGCCCACCGGGCTCTTCGCGGTGTTCGAATGCGGCATGCTGCGGATGAAATGCGTGGTGATCGACACGCTGGAGGCGATCGGTGGCCAATGCGCCGCGCTGTACCCCGAGAAGCCGATCTTCGACATCCCCGCCCACCCCGCCATCGCCGGCGCCGAGCTGATCGCGCGGCTGGAGGAGCAGGCGCAGCCCTTCGCCCCCGTCTACCTGATGGGCCGCCGCGTGGACGCGCTGGCCGAGGACGGGGAAGGCGGCTTCACGCTGACCACCAGCCAAGGCGAGCAGGTGCGTGCCAAGGCGGTCATCATCGCCGCCGGTGCCGGCGCCTTCGGCCCCAACCGCCCGCCCCTGGCCGGGCTGGAGGCCTTCGAGGCCACCGGCGCCGTGCGCTACATGGTGTCCCGCCGCGAGGAACTGCGCGGCAAGCGCGTGGTGATCGCGGGCGGCGGTGATTCGGCGGTGGACTGGGCGCTGTCGCTCAAGGACGTCGCGGCGCGCGTGACGGTGGTGCACCGCCGCCCGAAGTTCCGCGCGGCGCCCGAAACCGCCGCGCAGATGGAGGCCGCCGCCGAGCGCGGCGAGATCGACCTCGCCATCCCGTACCAGCTGCACGCGCTGGAAGGCACGGACGGCCAGCTCGACCACGTGGTGCTGGCGACGCTGAAGGGCGAGGAGCGCCGCGTGCCGGCCGACCACCTGCTGGCCTTCTTCGGGCTGTCCATGGAGCTCGGCCCCATCGCCGACTGGGGCCTCGGCCTGGACCGCAGCCACATCACGGTGGACCCGGCGACGCTGGCCACCAGCCGGCCCGGCATCTACGCCATCGGCGACATCGCCACCTATCCGGGCAAGCTGAAGCTGATCCTGCAGGGCTTCTCGGAAGCCGCCATGGCCGCCCACGCCATCCACCCGCGCATCTTCCCGGGCGAGGCGCTGCACTTCGAGTACAGCACGTCCAAGGGCGTGCCGGCGTAGAGCGCAGGCCAGGGGGCGCTGCCCCCTGGACCCCCGCCGGGGTGGCTGAGCCACCCCGGACCCCGGCATTCCCGGCCATTGCGGGACCTGAGCGCCAGGGGTCGAGGACCCCTGGCGACTGAGGGGCCATCGCCGGCTGCTTTTTTAAAAAACTCTCGTTCTCCACAGGGGCTGACCAAGGGCCCGCAGATCCCATGCTTTCTGATGGCGGGGTTTGGGGAGACACTGTCCCCCCAGCGGGGGTTCCAGGGGGGCGGAGCCCCCTTGGCCACGGCCGCCGGGATGGCCTAAGCACGCCGCCATCATGACCTCCCTCCGCATCGTCACCTGGAACATCAACTCCGTCCGCCTGCGGATCTCCCTGCTGGCCGATCTGGTGCGCGACTTGGCGCCCGACGTCATCTGCCTGCAGGAAACCAAGTGCCCGGACGAGTTCTTCCCGCATGAGGGAACGGACGCGCTGGGCTTCCCGTACCGGGCGGTGCGCGGCATGAAGGGCTACAACGGCGTCGCCATCCTGTCCCGCGTGCCCTTCCGGGTGCGGCATGACGACCCGGACTGGTGCGGCAAGGGCGATTGCCGGCATCTCGGCGTGGATCTCGACGTGCCGGGCGGGCTGGAGCTGCACGACTTCTACGTGCCAGCCGGCGGCGACATCGCGGATCGCGCGCTGAACCCGAAATTCGCCCACAAGCTGGACTTCATCGCCGAGGCCACCGCCTGGAACCGGGCACGCGGGCCCGCGCGCCGGGCCATGATGTTGGGCGATCTGAACATCGCCCCGCTGGACGACGATGTCTGGAGCCACAAGCAGCTGGTGAAGGTGGTGTCCCACACCCCGGTGGAGGTGGAGGCGCTGCTGGAATGGCAGCGCGCCGGCGCGTGGCACGATGCCATCCGCCACTTCGTGCCACCGCCGGAAAAGGTCTACACCTGGTGGTCCTACCGCGCCCGCGACTGGGAGGCGGCGGATCGCGGCCGGCGGCTGGACCATGTCTGGGTCAGCGGCGACCTCGTGCCCAACCTGCGGCGCCACCAGATCCTGAAGCCGGCGCGCGGCTGGACGCAAAGCAGCGACCATGTGCCGGTGCTGGTGGAGCTGGCGCTCTAGGCCTGTGCCGCCAGGGCCCGGAAGGCGGCCTCCGCTTCGCGCGGGTGGCGCAGGCGCCGCAGGTCGAGGTGGCGGTAGGTGTCTTCGGCCAGCACCGCTTCCAGCGACCGCCGGCGGGGGCGCCATTGCCGCCAGGCCCAGCGGATGGGGTGGTCGCGGTCCAGCCAGCGGCGCCAGGACTCGCGGTTGCCATTCCATAGCGGAGTGCCGAGGACAGCCCGCAGCGCGGAGCGGCGGATCACGCGCAGCATGATCGGGGCACGGGCGTAGTCCAGCCACAGCAGATGCGTCGCGCGGTGCCAGACATGCGGGCGCATGGCGCTGTAGTTGCCGTCCACCACCCAGTCGGGGCCGGCGGTGGCATCGCACACCCGCGCGGCGAAGACCTCGGGCCGGGCGGGCTGCCAGCCGGCTTCCCAGAACAGCGCATCCAACTCCACATGCGGGATGCCGCGCGCCGTGGCGAGGCGGCGGGCGAAGGTGCTCTTGCCCGCGCCGGACAAGCCGATGATGACGAGTCGCATGACAGGCCGCCTTGTCGCGTGGTGGGGCGGCGGCATGCCAAAAGGCCGGGCACGGGGCAAGGGCGGTGCTTGCGCGATACCAGGCGATCCGCTTAATGTTATGATATAACGTTATGGGTCTTTACCATGTATCGTCGCAACCTGCTCGCCGCCGCCCTGGCGCTGCCGGCACTGGCCCGCCCCGCGCTGGCGCAGGCGGTGCCGTTGCCGGTCGTCGCCTCCTTCTCCATCCTGGGCGACATGGTGCGGCAACTGGGCGGCAGCCGGGTGGCGGTGCGCGTGCTGGCCGGCCCCGATGTCGATGCCCACACCTTTCAGCCCCGCCCGGCCGACGCGGCGGCGGTGCGGGACGCGGCGCTGGTGGTGCGCAACGGGCTGGGCTTCGAGCCGTGGCTGGACCGCATGCTGCGCTCCGCCGGGCGCAAGGGGCCGGTGGCCGTGGCCAGCACCGGCATCAGGCCGCGCGCCATGGCCGATGACGGCCACGGCCACGGCCACGGCCACGCGCACGGCCAGGACCCGCATGCTTGGCAGGACCTGGCGAACGGCCGCAGCTATGCCCGCACCGTCGCCGCGGCCCTGGCGGCGGCCGACCCGGCGGGGGCCGGGCATTACCGCGACCGCGCCAGCGCCTATGACGCCCGGCTGGCGGCGCTGGACGCCTGGGTGCGCGAGCGCATCGCCACCGTGCCGGAAGCGCGCCGCAAGGTGGTGACCAGCCACGATGCCTTCGGCTACTTCGCCGCCGCCTATGGCGTGGAGTTCCTGGCGCCGCAGGGCATCAGCACGGAAAGCGAGCCCTCGGCGGCGCAGGTCGGGCGCCTGGTGCGCCTGTTGAAGCAGCAGAACATTTCCGCGCTGTTTCTGGAAAACATGGCCAACCCCGCGACGCTGCAGCGCTTGGCGGCCGAGGCGGGCGTCACGGTGCAGGGCCGCCTGTACGCCGACGCGCTGTCGCCGCCCGATGGCCCGGCGCCGGACTACGAGGCGATGTTCCGGCACAATGTCGGGCTGCTGGTGCCGGCCATGGCGGGCTGAGGCAGGGCGGATGTCCGGGGGAAGGCGGCTCCCCCAGACGCCGTTCTACTTGGTCGGCAGGAAGATGAAGCCCACCGCCGCCAGCAGGCAGACCATGGCGGCCCCGTAGGTCCAGCGCAGCGGCTCGCCCAGCACCAGCACGGAAAAGCCGGCGAAGACCGCCAGGGTGATGACTTCCTGCATCACCTTGAGCTGCTGGCCGGTATAGGTGCCGCTTTCATAGCCGATGCGGTTGGCCGGCACGGCCAGGCAGTATTCGAACAGCGCCATGCCCCAGCTGATCAGGATGGCGGTTGTCATCGCCCAGCCAGGTCGCTTCAGGTGGCCGTACCACGCGAAGGTCATGACAATGTTGGAGCCGATCAGCAGCAGGGGCGGCAAAAAATAGGCTGGCGTCATGGCGGCGGCCTCGTGGCGGTGAAAACGGCGGCACCCGCCGGCCCGGGCCGGCCACGCTGGCGCCGCCAGCACAACGCCAGGGCGCGCCATCGTTGCGGCAAGCGGCAATTACATCGCATCCACGCGCTGCGGCCGCACCGTGGCCAGGATCGCGGCCCCCACCGCCAGGAACACCAGCACGGTGGCCATGCCGGCCCGCTGGTTGCCCGTGGCGGCTGTCACGGCGGCCAGCGCCGCCGGCCCCAGAAAGCCCGTGATGCGCCCGGACAAGGCGAACAACCCGAAATGCGCCGACACCTCGGCCGGCGGCGCCAGCGCCGCCATGAGGCTGCGCGACGCCGACTGCGCCGGCCCCATGAACAGCCCCAGCACCACCGCCAGCCCCCAGAACAGGCCCTTGTCCTGCACCAGCACCAGCCCGAGCCCGATGACGATGATGGCCGCCAGCGCCACCAGGATGGTCTGCTTGGCGCCCAGCCGGTCCTCGATCAGCCCGAAGCCGGCGGCGCCCAGCCCGGCGGTGACATTGAGCGCGATGCCGAACAGCAGAATCTCCTCGAACGGCATGCCGAAGACCCCGGCGGCGTAGATGGCGCCAAAGGCGAACAGCGTGTTCAGCCCGTCCGTGTAGAACAGCCGCGCGATCAGAAAGCGCGCCATGGCCGGGCGCTGTGGCAGGCCACGCAGCACGGCGCCGATCTCGGCCAGCCCCTGCCGCGCCGCCCGCACCCAGCCCGGGCGCGCGCCGGCCCCGGTGAAGTCCGGGTCCGGCAGCGCCACCAGCACCGGCCAGCCGAAGACCAGCGTCCAGACGGCGCACAGCACCGCGGTGGCGCGCAGGTGCTCGGCCTCCCCCCGGTCCAGCCCGAACAGCGCCGGGTCGGGCTGCACCAGCAGCACCAGGCACAGCCCCAGGCAGGCCAGACCCCCGGCATAGCCCAGCCCCCAGGCCAGCCCGGACACCCGCCCCAGCCGGTCCGGCGTGGCCACCTGCGGCAGCATGGAATTGTAGAACACCGTGCCGAGCTCGAACCCCACCGTCGCCAGCCCGACGCAGGTCAGCGCCCAGAGCGCGTCCTCCGGTCGCGGATGCGCGAACCAGATCAACCCGGTGAAGACGGCGGTGAAGACCGTGCACAGCAGCAGCATCAGCCGCCGCCGTCCGCCGGCATCCGCCACCGCCCCCAGCACGGGCGACAGCAGGGCGATGGCGATGCCCGCCAGGGTCTGCATCCAGCCCCACATCGCCTGGCCCTCGGCCGGCGTGGCGGCCACCCCCTGCGCGAAATAGGCGGCGATGACGAAGGTAGATACGACGGTCGGAAAGGCGCTGTTGGCCCAGTCGTAGAACGCCCAGGCCCAGGCCTTGCGCGACATCATCCGGTGGCTCCCCCGCTTGCGGCGGGGAGTGTGCCTTGGGTGGCGGGGACAGGCCAGGGGCGCCGCCCCTGGACCCCGCCGGGGTGATTGAACCACTCCGGACCCCGACATCTGTTCGGGCTTGTCGCGCCAGGGGTCGATGACCCCTGGCGACTGAGGGGACGGGGCCGCTGGCTTTTTGTTTAAATCAAATTCCGCCGCTGCCCACGGGTGGCCACCGCGGCCTGTAGGACCGCATGGCTTTCCGAAGCCGGGGTCCGGGGTGGCTCAGCCACCCCGGCGGAGGAGTCCAGAGGAGGCGGAGCCTCCTTTGGCCCCCGTCCGTCACCCCGGCACCACCTTGCCCAACTCGCGCACCGCCACCGTCACCCCGGCCAGATCCGGCCGCAGCGCCGCTTCCTGCGCCGTGCGGATGGCGGGCTCGGCGCCCGACATGTCCACCCCGCGCAGCGAGGCGGCGGCGAGGCGTGCCTGCAGGCTGGCCAGGTCGTCCAGCAATACCGCCTTGGCGCGGGTGCCGAAGGGCCCCACCGCGTCGGACTGCAAGGCGGCGAGCCGCAGGGCGGGCAGGTGGAAGGTCTCGCCCACCGCCTGCCAGGCGCGGCCGGCCTCGGCCGGGTCCAGCTTGGCCTCGGCCGCCAGCCGCACGATGGCGGGGGCCGAGGCCAGGGCGGGTGCCGCGGCCACCAGCCGCGCCACCTGTTCCGGCAGCCCGGCCTCGCGCAGCGCGTCGGCGGCGGGGCTGTCGGCCTCAGTTTCGGCCCGGGTCAGGGCGTCGATGCCCGGGCGCAGGGTGGCGAGCGTGTCTTCCAGCGTGCCATCGGGGCTGGCCAGCAGCTCGCGCGACACGGCGGCGTGCAGCTGGCGCAGCGCCAGGGCCGCGTCGCGCCGGGCGGCGGCGGGGGCCGGCGCGGCGTCGGCGGCCATGGCGGCGGCGTCCAGCCCCAGCAGCCGGTCCGCCAGGATGGCGGCGCGGGCGGCGGCGGCCGGCTCCGTGCCGGCGGCGAGGCGGGACAGCGCCGCCGGGCCCAGGCGGTTGACCACGGTGTTGGCCAGGATGGTGGCCAAGAGCTCCCGCCGCAGGCGGTGGCGGGCGATGGCCTCGGGGAACTGCTGCTGCAGGGCGTGCGGGAAGTAGTCCTGCAACAGCGGCTGCAGGGCGGGGTCGTCCGGCAGGGCGCTGTTCTCGATCGCTTCCGTCAGCCACAGCTTGGTGAAGGGCAGCAGGGCGGCCAGTTCGGGCCGGGTCAGCGCCTCGCGGGCGGCGACGCGGTCGGCCATGCCAGCGGCATCCGGCAGTCCGGCCACGGCGCGGTCCAGCAGCCCCGCCTGTTCCAGCCGCGTCATCAGTGTGGCGTGGGCGGGCAGGGCCTCGGCGCCCGCCGCCTCCTCCAGGCTGACGGCCAGGGACTGCTCCGTGTTGTCGCGCAGCACCAGGGCCGCGACCTCGTCGGTCATCTGGCTCAGCAGGATGTCGCGCTGCTGGGTGGTGATGTGGCCGGCGGCCTGCACGTCGGCCAGCAGGATCTTGATGTTCACCTCGTGGTCGGAGGTCGACACGCCGGCGGAGTTGTCCAGCGCGTCGGTGTTGAGGTGCACGCCGTGGCGCGCCGCCTCGATCCGCCCGGCCTGGGTGATAGCGAGGTTGGCGCCCTCGCCCAGCACGCGGGCGCGCAGCTCGCTGCCGTCCACGCGGATGCCGTCGTTGGCGCGGTCGCCCGCCTCGGCTTGGGTTTCGGTGCTGGCTTTGATGTAGGTGCCGATGCCGCCGAAGTAGAGCAGGTCCACCTGCGCGCGCAGGATGGCGCGCAAGACCGTGGCGGGGTCGGGCTTTTCCTGCTCGATGCCCAGCAGCGCGCGGGCGCGCTGGGACAGCGGGATGAAGCGGGCGTTGCGCGGGTAGACGCCGCCGCCCTCGCTGACCAGCCTGACGTCGTAATCGGCCCAGGAGGAGCGGGGCAGCGCGAAGACGCGGGCGCGTTCCGCGTAGCTCGACGCCGGGTCCGGATCGGGGTCGATGAAGATGTGGCGGTGGTCGAAGGCCGCGATCAGCCGGGTCTGCTTCGACACCAGCAACCCGTTGCCGAAGACGTCGCCCGACATGTCGCCGACGCCGGCCACCGTGAAGGGCTCGGCCTGGATGTCGTGGCCCAATTCGGAAAAGTGGCGGGCGATCATCACCCAGGCGCCCTTGGCGGTGATGCCCATCGCCTTGTGGTCGTAGCCCTGGCTGCCGCCGGAAGCGAAGGCGTCGTCCAGCCAGAAGCCGTATTCCTGGGCGAGGCCGTTGGCGATGTCGCTGAAGGTGGCAGTGCCCTTGTCGGCGGCGGCCACGATGTAGGGGTCGTCGCCGTCGCGCCGCACCACGCCTTCCGGCGGGATCACCTCCGTGCCGTGCAGGTTGTCCGTGATGTCCAGCATGCCGCGGATCAGCGTCCTGTAGGCGGCGATGCCGGTGGCCATGAAGACTTCCCGGTCGGTGGCCGGCGGCACGGCGCCCTTGAGCACGAAGCCGCCCTTGGCGCCGGTCGGCACGATGACGACGTTCTTCAGCCGCTGCGCCTTCATCAGGCCCAGGATCTCGGTGCGGAAGTCCTCGCGGCGGTCGGACCAGCGGATGCCGCCGCGCGCCACGGCCCCGGCCCGCAGGTGGCAGCCCTCCATGTGCGGCGCGTGCACGAAGATCTCGCGCCACGGGCGGGGCAGGGGCATCTCGCCCGCCGCCGCGCTGTCGATCTTGAAGGACAGATAGGATTTTTCCTGGTGGAAGTTGGTGCGCAGCACGGCGTCCAGCACCACCCGCAGCCGGGCCAGGATGCGCTCGGCGTCCGGGTCCTCCACCTGCTCCATCAGCGCGGTCCATTGCTGCTCGATCGCCGCCTCGCGCACGGGGTCGCGCGCGGCGGCGGGGTCGAAGCGCGCCTGGAACAGGTCGATCAGCAGCCGCGCGGCGCGGGGCTCGTTGCTCAGCGCCGCCTCGACCGAGCCCTGCGCGAAGGCGAAGCCCACCTGCTTCATCCAGCGGAACAGCGCGCGCAGCAGCCAGGCCTCGCGCCAGGTCACGCCGGCGCGCGCCACCAGCCGGTTGAAGCCGTCCGTCTCGTCGCGCCCGTCCAGCAGGGCGGACAGCGCTTCCAGCAGCGCGTGGAAGCGGCTTTCGGCGATGTCCGTGCCGGCTTCCAGCGCGAAGACGTGCAGCACGGCGCGCGAGCCGTCGGGCAGCGCCGCGCGGTGCGCGGTTTCCTCGATCGCCCGCAGGTCCAGGCTTTCGAACAAGGGCAGCACGTCGGCCAGCGGCAGCGGGCCGCCGGGGTTGGCGAGGCGCAGCGACAGGCTGCGCGGCCCCGCGCCGGGCGCGCGCTCGATGCGCGACACGGGGTGGCCGCCGGCCAGCGCCGCCTCGGCCATCTGGATGTCGGCCACCACGGTGGTGGTGGCGGTGTTGGTGGCGTAGTAGCCCGAGAAGGCGTCCGCCCAGCGGCCCAGCGTGTCGGCGGCGCGCGCCTCGCCCTGCTCGGCGGACAGCGCCTCGGACAGCCGGTCGGTGAAGGAGCGCGCGGCCTGGGCGACGGCGGCTTCCAGCGCCGCGTCCTCCACCGCCGGCACCTGGCCGGGGGTGGTGCCCAGGATGTAGTGGATGCGCGCCAGCGGCCCGTCGCCCAGCGCGATGTGGAAGGCCGACAGCCGCGCGCGGAAGGCGCGGGCCAGGATGCCGCCCACCTGCTCGCGCAGCTTGGTGTCGAAGGTGTCGCGCGGCAGCCAGGCGATGGCGGACACGAAGCGCTCGAACGGGTCGCGCCGCAGCACCAGGGCCGCGCGCGGGCGGATGGACAGGTCCAGCGCCCGGCGCGCGCCTTCCAGCACCGCCGCCTCGTCGGCCTGGAACAGCTCGTCCCGCGGCCAGGTGTCCAGGATGTTGCGGAGCGCGCGGCCGTCGTGGCTGTCCGGCGCCATGCCGGCGGTGGCCAGGATGCGCTCCACCTTGGCCGACAGCCAGGGGATGGAGCGCGGGTTGCGGTTGTAGGCACCGGCGGCGAACAGGCCGAGATGCAGGCGGATCGCCACCACCCGCCCGTCGGCGCCGAACACGCGGGTCGCCACCACGTCGGCGTGCTGCGGCCGGTGCACGCGGGCGCGCATGTTGGCCTTGGCCACCGTCAGCGCCACGCCGTCCTGCAGCTGCGCCAGCACGGCGGGGGGGATGGCGGACAGGTCGCGCAGCGTGTCGAACACCGGCAGGCTTTCGTCCCGCAGCAGGCCGAGGCCGTCCTCCATGCTGACGGAAGGTTCCAGGCGCAACAGGCGGTGGCCCAGGCAGATGAAGTTCTGGTCCGCCATCCAGCGCAGGAAGTCCTGGCCGGCGGCGGCTTCCGGCGCGCCCGCGATCTCCACGGCGGCGGCTTCCAGCCGGTCGCGCATGGCGGGGAAGTCGGCCACCGCCAGCCGCACCTCGGCCATCGCCTGGCGCAGGGCGGCGGCCACGTCGTCCCAGTTCTCGGCCGGCGGGTGGTGGTCGCCGGTCAGCCGCACCGGGCTCGGGGCGATCTCCACGTGCATCAGGCTTTCGGGCCGCGCGCCCTCGCCCGCGCCCAGCGCCAGCAGGCGGCCGGCGGCGTCGCGCCGGGCCGGCAGCACCGGGTGCAGAAGGCGGCGCACGGTGCGGCCGGACAGCGTCAGCGCCGCCAGCACGCTTTCCACCAGAAAGGGCATGTCGTCGGTGACGATCTCGGCCAGCGCGGCGCTGCCGCGGCCCGGGCCGGGCGGCAGCAGGCGCACCTTGGCCTCGCCCGGCCGGCGCTCGGCGGCATGGGCGTAGAGGCTGGCGGCGGCGGCGGCCAGGCGGTCCGGCGGCTCGGCGGCCAGTTCGGCCGTGGGCAGGGCGGCGGCCAGCCGGTGCAGCAACACTTCCGCATCGGCCGGCAGGGCGGGCGCCTGCCGCCGCAGGGCCTCGGCCGCCATGCGCAGCAATTCCGCGCGGGCGCCGCCGCTGTCTCCCGTCAAACCATCTGGCATTTTGCGTGACCCCTGGCGGTTCTGAACCTTGCCCCAAGGATCGCGAGGCGAGACGCCGCAATCAACCCATGGCCACAAGAACTCTGCGCTTTGCGCGGCGAATTCTTGGCCAAGGCGGGCTGCAGGCCGGGGGGGGGGCCTTCCCCGGCCCCCGGCGTTTCCGGCCTGTTTCCCGCCGCCGGCCGTGGCGGTGAAAGGCCCGGGGCCGCCGGTTCCGAGCCCGGAAGCCGATTTGCCGCATTCTCAAACCGCGCCGTCCGGTCCAAGCTGGCGGGCATGAGCATGACGCTGGCCGAGCTCCTGGCGCCGATCACGCCGGAGCAGTTCTTCGCCGAGTATTACGACAAGCAGCCGCTGCACATTCCCGGCAGCCCGGGAAAGTTCGCGCAGGTGCTGTCATGGCGCGGCATCAACCGCCTGCTGGACATGACGCACGTCTGGTCCAGCCAGTCGCTGAAGCTGGTGCGGGAAGGGGTGGCCGTGCCGCCCGAGCAGTACTGCACCCGCGCCACCAGCCGCGACGGCGCGCCGGTGATGCAGCCCAACGCCGCCATGGTGGCGCAATGGATCGGCCGTGGCGCTTCTGTCGTGATGAACGACGTGGACAGCCTGTCCCCCGGGCTGGCCGGCGTGTCCGACGCGCTGGAAGCCGCCGGCCTCGGCAAGGCGCAGGCCAACGTCTACATCTCCTGGCAAAGCCACAAGGCGTTTCATTCCCACTTCGACACGCACGACGTCTGGGCCGTGCAGGTGGAAGGCGAGAAGTACTGGAACGTCTGGGAAGGCCGCGCCGAATGGCCGATCGCCCACCCCGTGTTCAAGGGCCTGGGGCAGGAGCACCACGACCGCGCCCGCGGCAAGCTGCGCGGCAAGGTGCTGGTGAAGACCGGCGACCTGCTTTACCTGCCGCGCGGCTGGTACCACGACGCGCTGGCCGAGGCGCCGACCTCGGTGCACATCGCCTATGGCATGCACGCGCCGCTGGGCATGGACCTGATGAACATGCTGCTGGAGCGCGCCATCTACGAGCCCGCCTTCCGCCAGCCGCTGCCGCGCCAGGACGGCTCGGCGGCCGCGAAGTTCGCGCTGACCAGCCGCGCCGCCCAACTGGGGCAGAAGCTGTCCGAGCTGACGCGCGACCCCAAGGTGATGGAGGTGCTGGCCAAGTTCGTGGCCGACTACCACGAGAACCGCGGCGGCAACGACCTTTTGGCCGCGCGCGGCCTGGCCGCCGCCGCGCCGCCCGGCGAGGCCACCGCCGAGGGCCATGCCTTTCGCATCCTCAGCCCCGGCGCCAAGCCGGTGCGGCGCGGCGCCGAATGGCAGCTCAAGGGCCCCAACGCCACCCTGCCGCTGACCCCGCCCGAGGCGGAAGCCGCCGCATGGCTGCTGGCGCGCCCGGACGTGGCGGAGCTGGAACTGCAGGCCGCGCATCCGGCGGTGGAGGCGGCGACGCTGTTGCAGCGGCTGGTGGGCGCCGGGGTGCTGGCGGCGGCGGCCTAGCCGGCCAAAGCCCCCCAGGTTCCTGGCGCCGCAAGCGGGCGAAAGGAACGGGGGTGGGGGAATTCTTTCCCCTGGCTTGCTTTTTCCACGCTGCCCGCATCCCGCCCCGGCGTTTCATGAGATAACTGTCATTCTTCAAGACGGATCTTTTCATGATGCGCCACGCCCTGCTTCTCGCCCTTCCCTTGCTGGCCGGCCTTGCCGTCACCGCCCAGGCGCAGCCGCGCGACTTCAAATGCATCGGCGCCGAGCAGCTGGAGGACGACGTCTTCGAAGTGGCCTTTCCCGCCGGCAGCGCCCGGCCCCCCACCGCCGCCCGCACGCCCGTGGCCGCCGCCGCCGCCCTGGCCCTGGCCGACCCCAGCCGCAACATCTGCGTGCTGGGCCATGCCACGCGCGAAGGCGGCCAGGCCACCACCACGGAACTTGCCGCCCGCCGCGCGCGGGAAGTGTCGGAGATGCTGGCGGTGGGCCACAGGATCGCGCGCGACCGCATCCGGGCCGAGGCGCGCAACCCCGGCTTCAGCCGCCGCACCGAGAACCGCGAAGCGCGCAGCGTGACCATCGTGGTGCTGCCGGCCCCCCTGGGCAGCGCCCGCCCGGCCGCCCCGGCCGCCGAACGCCCCGCCGCCGTCGAACGGCCCCCCGCCGAGCGCCCCGCCACCGCGCCGCGCGACTCGGTGCCGGCCACGCCGCCGGCCAGCGCGCCGGCCCCGGCGGCCCCGCCCTCCACCACCCCGCCGGTGCCGCCGGCGGAAGCCCCCGCCAAGGAGTAAGCGAACCGGCCCGGCATGGTGCGCCGGCCGGCAAGGGCCGCGCCGTGCTGCGGTCCACCCCCTGGCCGCCGAGGCGAGCCGGGATCCGGTGCCGGCGCGGCCGGGGCAGGGGAGGGGGGCGCGGGGCGTCTGCCGCCCGTCCGGCACGCGGTTGCAACAACCCCTTGTCTCTGCACGTTATGCGTTCTGTTCCAAGCCTTTGTCATGCTAGCCTGAGGCCGTAGCTCAGCAGCACACGACCGAGGCCCATGTCCCGCGCCCTTGCCGACCGTCCCGTTCCCTCTTCATCCGGTGGCCGCCTGGCCGCCGGGGCCCGGAAGTTCGCTTCGCCCGCCGTCAAGTCCGCGCTGCGGCGACGGGGCGCCGAGCTGGCGGGGCTGGCGCTGGCGCTGGCCGGCGGCGCGCTGCTGGTGGCGCTGGTCACCTACAACCCGGCCGACCCTTCCATGTCCACGGCGGCCAACCGCCCCGTCACCAACCTGGCTGGGCCGATGGGCGCGGTGGTGTCGGACCTGCTGCTGCAGGGCTTCGGCTGGGCGGCCATGCTGCCATCGGCCGTGGCGCTCGGCTGGGCGTGGCGGCTGGCGACGCACAAGGGGCTGGCGCCCTTCGCCGGGCGGGTGGTCGCGGTGCTGCTGGCGTTGCCGGCGCTGGCGGGCGCGCTGCACCTGCTGCCGGTCGGCGCGCAAAGCGGCCCGACCCTGGCCGGGCCCGGTGGCGCGCTGGGTGAACTGGTGGCGGGCTGGGCGCTGGGCCTGGGCGGCTCGCTGCTCGGGCAGGGCGGTCGGCTCGGCGCGGAAGTGGTCGTGGTCGCGCTGGCGGGCTCGCTGTCCTTTGCCGCCATCGGCGTGCCGTTGCTGGCCTGGCTGCACATGGGCCGCAGCGCCGGGCGCGCCGCGCGCGGCGGTGCCGACATGACCGCCAGCCTGCTGCGCCGCCCCGCCGTGCCGCCCCGGCCCAGCTGGGCCGCCGAGCCGGAAGCGGAGCAGGACGCGGGGCCCAGCGCCGCGCAGCGCCTGGCCGCGCCGTTCCGCTCGGTGGGCAGCGCCGTGGGCGGCCTGCTGTCGCGCAACCGGGAAGTGCCGTCGCCGGCGCTTTCGGCCATGCTGCGCGCCGCCGACGCCGCCGCCGGGCAGGCGCCCCCCGCCGCCCGCCGCGCCCCCACCCTGAACCGCGCCCCGGCCGGCCCCGCCCCGCGGGCCGAGGACGTGCCGAGCCGCCCCGCGCCCGCCGTCCGCCTGGCGCCCCGCCCGGCCGAGGAAGACGAGGACGAGGATGAGGCGCCGGTGCCCGCCGCCATCCGCGCCCGCCCGCCGGCCGCCGAGCCGCCGCGCAAGCCGGCCCGTGCCGCCGCCCTGCCGCAGCCGGCGCCGCACGAGCGCTTCCGCCTGCCGTCGCTCGACCTGCTGGTGCCGGCGCCCACCCGCCGCAACGACGGCCCCAGCGAATCGGCGCTGCAGGACAATGCCCGCCTGCTGGAATCGGTGCTGGAGGATTACGGCGTGCGCGGCCGCATCGTCGAGATCCGCCCCGGCCCGGTGGTCACGCTCTACGAGCTGGAACCCGCGCCCGGCACCAAGTCCGCCCGCGTGATCGGGCTGGCCGACGACATCGCCCGTTCCATGAGCGTCATGGCCGTGCGCATCGCCACCGTCCCCGGCCGCAACGTCATCGGCATCGAGCTGCCCAACGCCAAGCGGGAGACGGTCTACTTCTCCGAGATGATGGCCAGCGGCGACTGGGCGTCCAACAACAGCAAGCTGCCGCTGGCGCTGGGCAAGGACATCGGCGGCGCGCCGGTGGTGGCCGACCTCGCCCGCATGCCGCACCTCTTGATCGCCGGCACCACCGGCTCGGGCAAGTCGGTCGGCATCAACACCATGATCCTGTCGCTGCTCTACCGGTTCAGCCCGGACGAGTGCCGCTTCATCATGATCGACCCCAAGATGCTGGAGCTCTCGGTCTACGACCGCATCCCGCACCTGCTGGCGCCGGTGGTGACCGAGCCGCCCAAGGCGATCGGCGCGCTGAAGTGGACGGTGCGCGAGATGGAGCGCCGCTACAAGGCGATGAGCCAGCTCGGCGTCCGCAACATCGGCGGCTACAACGAGAAGGTGCAGGCCGCGCAAAGCCGCGGCGAGGTGCTGAGCCGCCGCGTGCAGACCGGCTTCGACCCCGACACCGGCCGCCCGGTCTTCGAGGACCAGCCGCTGGCGCTGGAGCCGCTGCCGATGATTGTCGTCGTCATCGACGAGATGGCCGATCTGATGATCGTCGCCGGCAAGGAGATCGAGGGCGCGGTGCAGCGGCTGGCGCAGATGGCGCGCGCCGCCGGCATCCACGTCATCATGGCGACGCAGCGCCCGTCGGTGGACGTCATCACCGGCACCATCAAGGCCAACTTCCCGACCCGCATCTCCTTCCAGGTGACCAGCAAGATCGACAGCCGCACCATCCTGGGCGAAATGGGCGCCGAGCAGCTGCTCGGCCAGGGCGACATGCTGCACATGGCCGGCGGTGGCCGCGTGGCCCGCGTGCACGCGCCCTTCGTCTCCGACGCCGAGGTGGAGCGCGTGGTGGACTTCCTGCGCGAGCAGGGCGAGCCCGCCTATATCGAGGAAGTCACCGAAACCGAGGACGAGGAAGGCGACTCCGGCCTGTCCGGCATCGCCGCCGCGTCCGACGGCGAGAAGGGGCTGTTCGACCAGGCGGTGGCCCTGGTCACCCGCGAAGGCAAGGCCTCCACCTCCTTTATCCAGCGCCACCTGTCCATCGGCTACAACCGCGCGGCCAAGCTGATTGAGCAGATGGAGAAAGAAGGCGTGGTCGGGCCGGCCAACCATGTCGGCAAGCGCGAGGTGCTGGCGCGGCGGAGCGACGACGACTGAAGCCAAGACCGGGGGGAATGAATTCCCCCACCCCCCCCCGCAAACGTATACGTTTGCGCCCCGTCTTTTTTCTGATTCCCGGCCGTGGCGAGGCTGGGTGTGCCGAGGGTCCGAGACCCTCGGCGACTGATGGACCAGTTCCAGTAGTGCTGTTCCCGATCCTTAACGCCCGACGCCAAACTGACAGAAAAAAGATGGGGTTCGGGGAATTCTTTCCCCGACCTTCCTTTTCCCTCGCCCGCCGCCGGACCTAAAACTCCCGGAACCAACGAGGGAGCGCGTCACCCATGACCCAGGGCACCAATGCCGAGCGGATCTGGCAGGAAGTCGAGCAGCGGCGCGAGGATTACTTCGCGCTGAGCGACCGCGTCTGGTCGATGCCCGAGCTGAACTATGGGGAGCACCGTTCCGCCGCCGAGCACAAGGCGATGCTGGAGAAGGAGGGGTTCCGGGTGACGGAGAACGTCACTGGCATCCCGACCGCCGTGATGGGCGAGGCGGGCGAGGGCGGGCCGGTGATCGCGATCCTCGGTGAATACGATGCGCTGCCGGGGCTGAGCCAGGAGGCCGGCGTGGCGGAGCATCGCCCCGTCGAGGCGGGTGGGCACGGGCATGGCTGCGGGCACAACATGCTGGGTTCCGCCTCGCTGCTGGCGGCGGCGGCGGTGAAGGACTGGCTGGCGGCGAACGGGCTGAAGGGCCGCGTGCGCTACTACGGCTGCCCCGCCGAGGAAGGCGGCTCGGCCAAGGGCTTCATGGTGCGCGACGGGGCGTTCGATGACGTGGACGTCGCGATCTGCTGGCATCCGTCGCATTTCTCGGGCGTGAACCAGGCCTATTCGCTGGCCTGCCTGGAGGCGGACTTCGCCTTCACGGGCCGCTCCTCGCACGCCGCCGCCGCGCCGCATCTGGGCCGCTCCGCGCTGGACGCGGTGGAGCTGATGAATGTCGGCGTGAACTACCTGCGCGAGCACATGCCGAGCCACGCGCGCATCCACTACGCCATCCAGGATGCCGGCGGCATCGCGCCCAACGTGGTGCAGGGGCAGGCGCGGGTGCGCTACCTGATCCGGGCGCTGCGGATGACCGAGGTGCTGGAGCTGCTGGAGCGAGTCAAGAAGATCGCCCAGGGTGCGGCGCTGATGACCGAGACGCAGGTGGCGGAGCGGGTGCTGTCGGCCGATGCCGAACTGGTCGGCAACCGGCCGCTGGAGGAGCTGATGGAGGCGAACTTCCAGCGCCTCGGCCCGCCGCGCTTCGCGCCGGAGGACCATGATTTCGCCAAGCAGATCCAGGCGACGCTGTCGGCCGAGGATATCGCCGCCGCTTATCGCCGCGGCGGCATCCCGCCCGTGAAGGACGAGGCCCTGGCCGAGCGGCTGATGCCGCTGGACCGGCCGCTGAGCCAGGGCGTCGGCTCCACCGATGTCGGTTCGGTGTCCTGGAAGGTGCCGACGGTGCAGGCGCGCGGCGCCACGCATGCGGTGGGCACCGCCGGGCATTCCTGGCAGATCGTGGCGCAGGGCAAGGCGGGTGCCGCGCACAAGGGCCTGGAGCACGTGGCCAAGGTAATGGCCGGCACGGCCGCGGACCTGTTCGCGCGGCCCGAGGCGGTGGCGGCGGCGAAGGCCGAGCACGCGGCGCGCACGGCGGATGCGCCGAGCGTCTTCCCGATCCCGAAAGGCGTGGCGCCGCCGTTCGATATGGCGAAGGGGCATTAAGCAAGGTCGGGGGAAGGAATTCCCCCGAACCCCCATCTTCTTTTTGTCAGTTGGCGCTGCCGGCCAACCAGCGCGTGTAGCATTATGAACGACACCGCAGGTGCCGGACCCTCAGTCGCCGAGGGTCAACGACCCTCGGCGCACTCACCTTTCCGGCTCGCGGACAGACAGAAAAAGAAGGGGCGCAAACGTATACGTTTGCGGGGGGAATTCATTCCCCCAGCCTTCCTGCCCCTTCAGACCCGCTTCACGCCCATCGCCAGCGTCAGCTCGTCCGCCCGCGCCTCGTAGGTCAGGCCCTTCTGCAGCGCCCAGGCGTTGGTCAGCATGAACAGCGGGATGATCGGCAGGTCCTCCGCCGCCATCGCCACGCCTTGCTGGATCAGCTTCTCGCGCGCCGCGTCGTCGATGGTCGACAGCGCGCGCTCGGTCAGCGCGTCCAGCTCGGGGTTGGAGTAGCGGCCGTCGTTGCTGGCGCCGCGTCCCTTTTCCTTGTCATAGGTGCCGATCACGCCGTTCAGGACGTTGCTGCCCTCGCCGGTGCCGCTGCCCCAGCCCCACAGGCACATCGAGTATTCCTGGCCGGCGGCACGGGGCACGTAGGCGCTCCAGGGCATGGCCTCGACCTTGGTTTGGATGCCGACGCGGGTCCACATCTGCGCCACGGCCTGGGCGGTGGCGGCGTCGTTGGGGTAGCGGTCGTTGGGCGTGCGGATGGTGATGCGGAAGCCGCGCGGGAACCCGGCCTCGGCCAGCAGTGCCTTGGCGCGGTCCGGGTCGAAGGCGGGGGGCTTCACGTCCGGGGCAAAGCCGAAGGTGCCGGGGGCGAGCCACTGGCCGGTGGGGCTGGCCATGCCGAGCATGACGCGCTCGGCGATCGCCGAGCGGTTGATCGAGACGCTGAGGGCCTGCCGCACGCGGCGGTCCAGCAGCGGGCTCTTGCCGAAGGGCTTGCCGTCGATGTCCGTCACCTCGGGCGGGTTCTCGGGGTGGCTGAAGTCGGGGCCGAGGTAAATGACGCGCAGCCCCTGGGTCTGCACCATGTCGATGTTGGGGGCCGAGCGCAGGCGCGGCAGGTCGCTGGCCGGCGGCGTGTCGATCAGCGCCACCTCGCCCGACAGCAGCGCCGCGACGCGCGCGGGCGGGGCGGAGACGTGGCGGATCACCACCCGCTCCCAGTCCTGCTTCGGGCCCCACCACGCGTCGTTGCGCGCGACCTCGAAGCGGTCGCCCGGCACGTAGCGGGTGAACTTGTAGGGGCCCGTGCCGATGGCCGCCTTGCCGCTGTTGTAGTCCGCCGTGGTCGCGCCCTCGCCCACGTGGCGGGACACGATGTGCACGGAGGAAAGCTGGCGCGGCAGCACCGGCGCCGGGCTGTGGGTGGTGATGCGCAGCAGCAGCGGCTCCACCGCCTCGGCCGTCTTCACGGCGTTGAGGTAGGAGCCGAAGCCGCCCGGGCTGTTCGGCACGTTGCGGGCGCGGGTGTAGGTGAAGACCACGTCGTCCGCCGTGAAGGGCTGGCCGTCGTGCCACGTCACGTTGGGCCGCAGCTTGAATTCCCACACGGTGTCGGAAACCGCGGTCCAGGATTCCGCAAGGCACGGCTCGATGCCCGCCTTGGCGGTGCGGTTCACCAGCCGGTCGAACAGGTGGAAGGCCGCCGTGTGGTTGGGCGAGGCCGCGAAGAAATGCGGGTCGATGGAGGTGATGCCGCCGCCGATGGCGATGTTCAGCAGCCCCCCGGCGGCCGGCGCCTGCGCCCGCGCGGTGCTGGACAGGGCAGGGGCCGCAAAGGGCAGGGCGAGGGCCGCGCGGGCCAGGTCACGACGACGCATGGGGGATCAGTCTCCGGAGGGGATCATCTCTGCGGCGGATGGTGGCGCTGCGACTGCGGCCGCACAAGCAAGGCCGGGGGAAAGAAATCCCCCGGACCCCCATCTTTCTTTTGAATTCCGGCCGTTGGGGGTTCAGCGCACCGGTCGTCCCCCCAGTCCGCATTCAAATCAAATCAGAAAAAAGATGGGGGTCCAGGGGAATTCTTTCCCCCGGCCTTCTGCTCTACCCTTTCCATGAACGACACGCGAAAAGGATCAGGGCGATGGCGGACGGCAGGCTGGTGATCGGCACCAAGATGTATTCCTCCTGGTCGCTGCGCGGCTGGCTGGCGGTGCACCTGGCGAAGCTGGATGTCGAGGAGGTGCTGATCCCGCTGGCCGGCGGCGCCACCAGCTCCATCAAGGACGCGACGCCGGCGGGGCTGGTGCCGTACCTGGAGCACCAGGGGGCGAAGGTCTGGGAAAGCCTCGCCATCCTGGAATACTGCGCCGAGTTCGCGCCGCACCTTTGGCCCGCGGACCGCAGGGCGCGGGCGCAGGCCCGCAGCATCGCGGCCGAGATGCATGCCGGCTTCCGCGCGCTGCGCATGGCCATGCCCATGACCATCCTGAACACCCGCGACGGCAGCACCGCCCCGCCCGAGGCGCTGGCCGACATCGCGCGCATCGACGCCATCTGGCGGGACGCGCTGGCGGCCTCCGGTGGTCCCTTCCTGTTCGGCGCGGAGTTCGGCGGGGCGGACGTGATGTATGCCCCCGTGGTGTGCCGTTTTCTGACCTGGGGGCCGGAGGTTTCCGCCGAGGCGCGCGCCTACATGGCCGCCGTGCGGGCGCACCCCCTGATGCAGCGCTGGTACGACGAGGCGGCACGCGAGCCGGCCGAGTGGAAGCTGGCGAAGTACGAGCCGTGAGCGGCGCGGTCCTCGACCACGTCGGCGTCTGCTCGTCGCGCCCCGAGGCGCTGTGGGCGGCTTATGAGCGACTGGGCTTTCTGTTGACGCCGGTGGCGCGGCAGTCCGGCCCGCGCGCGCCGGGCCTGCCGCCGGAACGGCTGGGCACCGGCAACCGCTGCGCCATGCTGCGCCAGGGCTACCTGGAGCTGCTGGGGCTGATCGAGCCAGCACTGTTCGACAACGGCCTGTCTGCCCTGCTGGCGCGCTACGAGGGATTGCACATCCTGGCCTTCGGCGTGGCCGATGCCGAGGCCGAGCTGCCCCGGCTGCGCCGCGCGGGGATGGATATCCCCGGCGTCGCGCCGCTGCAGCGCCCGCTGGACGACGCGGCGCCGGACGGCCCGCTGGCCCGCTTTTCCCGCCTGCCGGTGCCGGCCGCGCCGGAAGGCCGCCTGCAACTCATCCAGCACCACACGCCGGAACTGCTGTGGCAGGAGCGCTGGCTGACCCACCCCAACCGCGCCGTGGCGCTGGAACAGGCGATCCTGGCGGTGCCCGCCCCGGCGGAGACGGCGGCGCGGCTGTCCCGCCTGACCGGCGGCGTGCTGCAGCCGGACCCGGCGGGCGGCTTCGCCCTGCCGCTCGGTACCGGCAGCCTGCGCATCCTGCCACCCGAGGCGCTGGACGCCGTGCTGCCTGGCGTGGTGCCGCCGGCGCTGCCGTTCATCGCCGGCTTCGTGGTCCGCACCGATGACGGCAACCGCGCCGCGGCGCACCGGCTGGCCGGAATGGCCACCGGCAAGGCTCCCGGCGGCGGCATCCTGGTGCCGCCCGCGCTGGCCGGCGGCGCCGCCCTGGTGTTCCGCGGATGAACGGCGCGCTGCGCCATTCGCTGCGCACCTACTACGCCCCTGGCCGCGCGCAGGCGCTGGATGCCTTTCACGCCCGCTTCCTCGCCCCGGGGGAACTGGGCTTCGACGTGGGCGCCCATGTGGGGGACCGCACCGCCAGCTTCCGCCGCCTCGGCGCCCGGGCGCTGGCGGTGGAGCCGCAGCCGCGCCTGGCCCGGCTGTTGCGCCTGCTGTTCGGCCGCGACCCCGGCGTGGCGCTGGCGCAGACGCTGGTGGGGGCCGAACCGGGCGAGGCGGTGCTGCACCTGAACGCCGCCAACCCCACCGTGGCCACCGCCTCCGGCGCCTTTCTGGCCGCCGCCGCCGGCGCGCCGGGCTGGGACGACCAGCGCTGGGACGGCGCCATCACCCTGCCCGTCACCACGCTGGACGCGCTGGCCGGCCGCCATGGCCTGCCGGACTTCCTGAAGATCGACGTGGAAGGCTTCGAGGCCGCGGCACTGGCCGGCCTGTCGCGCCCGGTGCGCGCGTTGTCCTTCGAGTTCACGCTGATCCAGCGCGACGTGGGGCTGCAGGCGCTGGCGGCCGTCGCGGCGCTGGGTGCCTATCGCTTCAACGCCTGCCTGGGCGAGGCCATGCGCTTCGCCTTGCCGGAGCCAGTGGAGGCGGCGGCGATGGCGGACTGGCTGAACGGCCTGCCGATGCGGGCCAACAGCGGCGACATCTATGCCAGCCTGGAGGCGGGGCGGCTGCGGTGAGGGGCGGAAGGCCGGCGGCAGGAATGCCCCCCGGCCGCCTCCCATCCCCCTGATTTGACGAACCACCCCCCCTGTGGCTCATGGCGCCTCCCGCCCTTCCGGAGCCCGACGTTCTGCCCATGACCGGCCAAGCCATCCTGGAACACCTGGTGTTCGCCACCGTCCTGGCCGGGTGCTCCGCGCTGCTGGTGCGGCTGATGATCGCGTGCCCCATCCTGGACCATCCCGACCACCGCAAGGCGCATGCGCGGCCCACGCCCAAGGGCGGCGGGGTGGGCATCGTCGGTGCCTTTATCCTTGGCATGCTGGTGCTGTTCCTGACCGCGCGCTTCGCGCGGGTGGCGGACACCAAGTTCATCGGCGTCATTCTGGCCGGCGTCGCCATCGCCGCCGTGGCGCTGGCCGACGACGTCCGGGACTTCCGCTTCGTGGTGAAGCTGGGCGCCCAGGCGGGGGCGGCGCTGGTGGCCGTGGCCAGCGGGCTGGTGGTCAGCAAGGTGGCGCTGCCCTGGATCGGCGTGGTGGAACTGGGCTGGCTCGGCCCGCTGCTGACGGTGTTCTGGATCGTCGCCTGCACCAATGCCGTGAACTTCATGGACGGGCTGGATTCGCTGGTGGGCGGCGTGGCGCTGGTGGCGGCGGTGGTGCTGGCGGTGATCGCGGCCACGCAGGGCGGCTGGTTCATCTACGCCGCATGCCTGATCCTGGCGGCCGGCATCGCGGGCTTTCTGCCCTTCAACCTGCCGCCGGCGCGCATCTTCATGGGCGACGTCGGCAGCCAGTTCCTGGGCTTCATCCTGGCGGTGCTGGGGGTGGCGGCGGCACAGTTCGACAGCGCGCAGCTGTCCTTCCTGCTGGTGCCGCTGCTGCTGTTCGCGCTGCTGTTCGACACCGGCTTCACCATCCTGCGCCGCGCCTGGATGGGCGAGCGCATCAGCACCCCCCACCGCACGCACATCTACCAGATGGCGCAGCGCGGCGGCCTGCCGGTGCCGGCGGTGGCGGCATTGCACGCGGGCTTCGCGCTGCTGCAGGGCGGGCTGGCGCTGGGCTTCACGGAGCTGCCCACCTGGGCCAAGCCGCTGGTCATCCTGCCGCCCCTGCTGCTGCAGCTGCTGTGGCTGGGCTACGTCGCGCGGCGCGCGCGGCGCGCCGGGCTCAGCTGGCGGGCGGGTTGACCACCTCCACCCACATGGGCCCCTGCGGCCCGATCCACTGCTCGGAACGGTAGATCCCGCCCGTTTGCGGGTCCGCCCAGAAGCGGTTGGCGAAGCTTTCGCCGCCGCCGCGGCAGCGTTCGGTGATCAGCAGCGCCACCGGTCCGGCTTCGGGCTGCACCAGCGCGCCGCGCAGCCGGCAGCTCAGCGACACGCCGAAGCGCATGCCTTCCGGCGAACGGTCCGATCGCATCAGATCCACCTGCCGGCGCAGCGCCACCTCCCGCCCGTCCAGCAACAGCGGCTCGTCCAGCGGGTCGGGGCCGTCCAGGCGGGTGGCGGCCAGCCAGGTGCGCAGCCCGGCGGTGGCCACGACGCGGGCGCCATCGGTCGCCACCACCACGCCGCCGGCGCTGCGCCACATGCGGTTCTCGCCGCTCTGCTGCGCCAGCACCGCCAGCGCCTGCCGGCCGCCCCAGCGCAGAAACAAAGCTGGCTCGCCATCCGCCTGGGCCAGGGCGGCGGCGGGCACCTCCTCCCGCTCGGCTTCCGGTAGGGTGTCCGTCAGGCCCAGCGTTTCCGCTCCTGGGATGTCGGCCCAGGCCGGCACCCAGGATTCCGGGACCAGAGGGCCACAGCCGGACAGCAACAGGACAAGCAATGGGAGACAGCGCATCGGCGCATCCTAGACGATCACGTCGCCGTGAGCAGGGTATTTCGCCACAAAACGCACGGCGTTCTGCCGTGCCGCAAGTCAGACTGCGAGCGCCTGAAGCCTGGGCATCAGGGGGACAGGCGCCCCCTGCCGGTCATCCGCGCCCGAACAGCCGCTTCACCCGGGCCCAAAGCCCTTCGCCACGCGCCGGGCGTCCCAGCTTCTGCTGCGCCACATGCGGCCGGGGAAAGGAGGGCGGCATGGCCGAGGCCATGCTGTGGCCGCTGCTGTCCTGCTCGGCGATCAGCCGGCTTTCCAGCGCCACCACCTGGCCGACCGCGGCGGGCGGGTTGCCGGCGGCCAGGGCGCTGGCGGTGGCTGCGGCGTCGGGCCACGCGCCCGCGCGGCGCAACGCATCGATCACGCGCACGGTCTGCTCGGCGTCCAGCGGCGGGCCGCTGCGCCACAGCGCCACGGCATCCAGCCGCCATTCGGCGGCCAAGTCGTCGCGCTTCATGTCGTCGGCCACCCAGGCGGCGTGCAGGGTGGCCTCGGCGCTGGCATGCAGCGCACCGGTTTCTTCCAGCACATGGGCCCAGGCCAGAAAGCGGCGCGCCAGCGGCGGATGGCTGGTGTCGGCCACCAGGGCCCGGAACGGCGCGGCGGCCACCGCGTCGGCGGCGGCGGGGTGGGCGCGGGCGATGTCCGGCGCCGCATAGGAGCAATGCGGGCATTGCTGCAGCCACCGCGCCATGGTGCCCCGCAAGGGCTGGCCGGGCCGGAGGTCGAGGTCCGGCGCCTGTTCGGGCGGGCCGGGGCGGAACGGTGGCTGCCGGCTTTCGGCGCCGCACACGGCGCAGCGCACCGTGCCGGCCGCCTGGCCGGTGCGGGAGCCGGTGGAGGAGGAGGAACTCGCCATCCCGTTAAACTAAGGACGAAGCCGCCCGGCGCGAAGGGGCCGCGCGCCGCCTGGCCTGCAATAATTGGTCGTGCGCCGCCGGGCCGGGCGGCTGTTGCATGGCCGGGCCGGGCCGGGCCACACTCCGCCATGCCCCGCGGAGACCTGTTTCCCGATATCGCCCCCTATGAAACCGGGCTGCTGCCGCTTGGCGGCGGGCATGTGATGTACTGGGAACAGGCGGGCAACCCGCGCGGCCAGCCGGTGCTGTTCCTGCATGGCGGGCCGGGCGCCGGTGCCGGCGCGGTGCACCGGCGGTTCTTCGACCCGCACCACTGGCGCATCGTGATCTTCGACCAGCGCGGTGCCGGCCGCTCCCGGCCGCTGGGCGAGCTGCGGGACAACACCACGCCCCACCTGGTGGCCGACATCGAGGTGTTGCGCCGCTTTCTGGGGCTGGAGCAGTGGCTGCTGTTCGGCGGCTCCTGGGGGTCCACCCTGGCGCTGGCCTATGCGCAGGCGCATCCCGAGCGCGTCACGGGCTGCGTGCTGCGCGGGGTGTTCCTCGGGCGCCAGCCAGAGGTGGAGTGGTTCCTGTTCGGGCTGCGCCGGGTGTTTCCGGACGCATGGCGCGACTTTGCCGAGCACCTGCCCCCGGCCGAGCGCGGCGACCTGCTGGCATCCTATCTTCGCCGGCTGTGCGATCCGGACCCCGCTGTCCACCTCCCGGCAGCCCGTGCCTGGAGCCAGTACGAAGGCATGTGCAGCACCCTGCTGCCCAGCCCCGACATGGTGATGAGCTTTGCGCAGGACCGCAGTGCCCTGGGGCTGGCGCGGATTGAGGCGCATTACTTCGCGCACGACCTGTTCCTGCGTCCGGGCGGGCTGCTGGCCGGCATGGACCGGCTGGCACACCTGCCGGCCGAGATCGTGCAGGGCCGCTACGACATGGTCTGCCCGCCGGAATCCGCTTTCGACCTGGCGGCGGCGTGGCCGCGGGCGCGGCTGACGGTGGTGCCGGATGCCGGCCATTCGGCGCTGGAACCCGGCGTGAGGCTGGCGCTGGTGGCCGCCGTGGACCGCTTCCGGCGTTGGGGGTGACCGCGAGCCTGATGTGGACCGGCAGGCGCCGGGCGGGTAAAACGCGCGTGGCGTCTCCGTAGCTCAGCCGGATAGAGCACTAGATTCCTAATCTAGGGGCCGTGGGTTCGAATCCCGCCGGGGACATGCCATCATCCTGTTGCCGAACGACATCCCCACGCTGCCGGTAATCCTGGCTGGCGCAGTTGGCAACGCGGCCCAGCAACGGAAGGGTTGCATGGCCGGCCAGTAAAATACCCGCAATCAAAACTGTTGTGGTTCAGCAATAGCGCGCAGTGCCCGCATCCACGATCACTTGCCGGAATCCTTTACAACGCCTTATTGATGCCCAGGTCTCTCAGCGTAAGCCTTTGTATTTGCAGGCTTGGTTCTTTTGGCACGTGCGTTGCTAGGATGACGCAGCACAGTCATCAGGATCTTGTAACTTGAGCCCTTCCATCCGTTACGGCGCAGCTCTCGTTGTTGCCCTCGCCACCTTCGGTGCCGCTGCCCAGGCCGCCCCGATCACCTCCAACCCGACCATCCAGTCGGGCAACTACACCTTCAGCAACTTCACCGTCGCCGTGACCAGCCAGGGCACCGCGCTGCCGTCCGGCGGCAGCAGCGCCGTGGACGTCAGCGCCCTGTCCGGCACCAGCGGCATCCAGATCAGCGGCGGCTTCACGGCGATCGCGCCGATGGGCGCCAGCTTCAGCGATGCGGCCGTCAGCTACATGGTCACCGGCACCGCCGGCCTGACCTCGGTGGGCCTGTCGTTTGACGGCTCCTTCATGGGCTTCGCCATCGCCGCGGTGACGGAAAGCATCTACGCCGATGCCGGCCGCCAGACCCTGCTGGGGCAGAGCGTGGTCAGCTGCTCCATCAGCGGCTGCGACCTCTCGACCTCCATCAGCCTCGATGGCTCCTACGACACGCTGTACGTGACCAAGGACATCAACGTGTCCGCCTTTGTGGCCGGCGACCGCGCGCAGACCAGCATCATCACGCAGGCCTTCGGCCCGTCCACGACCACCCCGACGACCCCGACCACCCCGACGACCCCCTCCAACCCGAACCCCACCCCCAATCCGACCCCGGTCCCCGAGCCGATGAGCATCGCGCTGTTCGGCACGGGCCTGGTCGGCCTCGGCCTGATGCGTCGCGCCCGCAAGGCCGCCTGACGCTTCCCGGCCGCCCGCGCGGCCGGAAATGGAAAGGGCCGGCCCTCATGGAGGGCCGGCCCTTTTGCTTCGTGGCCCATGCGGGCCAGGGCAGGGTCAGGAGGCGGCGCCGGCTTGCCGGTAGGGCGATCCATAAGTCCGGTAGCGGTCCCGCGCCTGGCGGATCTGCTCGTCGTCCAGCAGGGCGGGTCGGCCGGCGGCGCGCGCCAGCAGGTATTGCCGGGCCAGGGTTTCCAGCCGCAGCGCCGTGGCCAGTGCCGTGGCCGGGTCCTTGCCGTGGCAGATCATGCCGTGGTTCGCCAGCAGGCAGGCCTTGTAGCCGGGAATGGTGTCGCGCACCGCCTCCGCCAAGGCCGGCGTGCCAAAGGTGCGGTAGGGCGCGCAAGGCACCTCCCGCCCACCGAAGCCGACCACCATGTAATGAAAGGCGGGCAGCGGCTCACCCAGCGAGGCCAGCGCCGTGCAGTGGTCCGCATGGGTGTGCACCACGCAATTCGCTTCTGGGCAGGCGGCGTAGACCGCCGCGTGCATTTCCCATTCGCTGGACGGCGCGGTTCCCGGCAGCGGCGGCCCCGCCAGCGGCAGCCGCACCAGCTCCTCCGCCGAAAGCGATTCCTCTGTCGCGCCGGTCGGCGTGATCAGCATGTCGTCGCCCTGCCGCAGGCTGACATTGCCGCTGCTGCCGTGGTTCATGCGGTGCCGGGCGAGCGCGCGGTAAAGCTCCACCACGGCATCGGCGGGGGTGGCGTCAGGCATGCGCGGCCTCCATCCCGGCCAGCGCGCGGGCGAACATATCGACGCTGCCGAGCTTGCCGGACTTCAGGCACAGCGCCAGCGGCACCGGCTGTTCCGCCTGGCACAGCCCGACGCCCAGCTCCCGGAACGGCGCGACCCGCAGCTGCGAGATGCCCAGCGCCTCCACCACGGCGCCCGAGGTTTCGCCGCCGGCCACCAGCAGGCGCCGCACCCCGCGCCCGACCAGCCCGGCCGCCAGCGCGCCCAGCAGCGCCTCCGCCCTGCGCCCGGCGGCGATGGCCCCGTAGGCCGCCTGCGCCGCCGCCACCCGGGACGGGTCGTCCGAGGTGGTGATGCAGACCGGCCCCTCGCCCAGCCGCGCCGCTGCCCAGTCCAGCGCCCGGGCCACGCCCGCTTCCTGCGGCTCCATTGGGTCGAGGCTGAGCACCGGGTGGGATTGGCCGAAGCAGGCCACCTGCTCGCGCGTGCGCTCGGCGCAGCTTCCGGCGAGCACCGCGCTAGGGCCGGCGGTGGCGGTCAGCGGCGGGGCGGCTTCCGGCGGCATCCAACCCCGCTGCGCCCACAGCGCCGGGTAGTAGGCCGCGACGGAGGAGCCGCCGGTCATCACCGGCCATTCCACGCTCGCCTCCGCGATGCGCTGCAGGTCGGCCGGCAGGATGGCATCCGCGATCAGAAAGGGCGTGCCCTCGGCCAGTGCCGCTTCCGCGTGCCGCCGGATGGCCGCGGCCCCCTCGGCCACGCGCTCGAACGGCAGCACGCCGACGCGCAGGGTCGTCTGCGGCGCCAGAACGTCGACCAAGTTGGAGCGGGTCATCGGCGTCAGCGGGTCGTGCCGCTTGGGCGAATCGGCCAGCAGTTGCAGGCCGATGAACAGGTGCCCGTGGAACACGGTGCGGGCGGCCTCGGGAAAGCTGGGGCAGAACAGCACGGGCGCGGGTGGGGCGTCCTGGCGCAAAGCTTCCGCGACATTGCCGATGTTGCCGGTGTCGAGGCTGTCGAAGCTCGCGCAGTATTTCAGGAAGATCTGCCGGGCACCCAGCGCGCGCAGGCGCCGCGCGGCCAGGGTGGAAGCGGCCACCGCCTCGTCCGGTGGGGCCACGCGGCTGCGCAGCGCGACGACCAACGCATCCGTGCCGTCCAGCGTGGCGGGCACCGCGCCCGCGCCGACCACGAGGCGCGTGCGCGCGCCGCCCGCCTGCAGCATCGCGCTGAGCTCGACGGCACCAGTCAGATCATCGGCGACGGCGCCGAACACCAAGGAGGACGCCATCCGAGAAATCCCTTGCGGCTGGGGTGTTCAGGATATGATATATCAAATATCCTGGTTTGGAAGGCCCGCGCCGTGGTCGGACGGTTCCGCGCGAGGACCAGCGCTCCGGCCGCCATGCTTTCAACCACAACAAAAACCAAGCCCACAACGGGGACGCCGTTCACTTATCCGGAGGACCGATCATGAAACGCCGTGACCTGATGCTGGGCGTGGCTGCCGCCGCGCTCGCGGCCCCGCGCCTGGCCCGTGCCGCCGACCCCCGCTCGGTGCTGCGCTTCGCGCCGCAGGCCGACCTCGCCTCCATCGACCCGATCCAAAGCAACGCCTATGTCAGCCGCAACCACGCGGCGCTGGTCTACGACACGCTGTTCGGCGTGGACGAAAGCTACCGCCCGCTGCCGCAGATGCTCGAAAGCGCCGTCACCAGCGACAACAAGCTGGAATGGGTGCTGACCCTGCGCGACGGCCTGGTGTTCCACGATGGCCAGGCGGTGCGGCCCGAGGACGTGGTGGCCAGCATCAAGCGCTGGGGACGGCGCGACACCTACGGGCAGACCTTTTTCTCGCAGGTGGACGACCTCGCGCCGGTGTCTGACAAGGCCGTGCGCTTCCAGCTGAAGAAGCCGTTCCGCCTGTTGCCCGACGTGCTGGGCAAGCCCGCGCCGCAGCTGCCGGTGATCATGCCGGAGCGGCACGCGGCGCTGGCGGTGAGCGAGCAGGTGCCGGAGGCGATCGGCTCCGGCCCCTTCCGCTTCGTGGCCTCCGAGCGCATTCCGGGCTCGCGCGCTGTCTACGAGAAGTTCGCGGGCTACGCGCCGCGGGGTGGCGAAACCAGCTTCTGGTCCGGCCCGAAGGTGGCGCATATCGACCGCGTGGAATGGCACACCCTGCCGGACGCCGCGACCGCCGCCGCGGCGCTGCAGGCCGGCGAGATCGACTGGTGGGAGCAGCCGCCGGCGGACTTCCTGCCGATGCTCCGGCGCAACCGCAACATCCGCGTGCAGGTCAGCGACGACCAGGGCGTGTTGGGCGTGCTGCGGCTGAACCACCTGCACCCGCCCTTCGACAACCCGGCCATCCGCCGCGCCGTGCTCGGCGCCGTCGTGCAGGCCGACTACATGACCGCCGTGGCCGGCACCGACAGCAGCATGTGGCGCGACAAGATCGGCTTCTTCCAGCCGGATTCACCGATGGCCAACGACGCCGGCATGGCTGCCATGACCGGCGACCTGGACCGTGCGCGCGCCGCGCTGAAGGAGGCCGGCTACAAGGGCGAGCGCGTGGTGCTGGCCGCCCCCACCGACTTCCCCATCATGAACGCGATGAGCGAGGTGGCGGGCGACATGTTCCGCAAGCTCGGCTTTAACCTGGATTACCAGGCGCTGGACTGGGCGACGGTGTCGCAGAAGCTGAATTCCCGCGCGCCGATCGACCAGGGCGGCTGGAACATCAACTGCAACTTCGTGGTGGGCTTCGGCTGCCGCACGCCGGCCGCGCATTCCTATCTGCGCGGTTCCGGCAACGCCGCGCTGTTCGGCTGGCCGAGCAGCCCGCGGATCGAGGAGCTGCGCCAGCGCTGGATGGATACTGACGACGTGGCCGAGCAGAAGCAGCTGTGCCGCGACATCCAGCAGCAGGCCTTCACGGACGTGCCCTACATCCCGCTCGGCCTGTTCCAGCAGATGACGGCGTTCCGCACCTCGCTCGACGGTGTCCTGAAAGGCATGCCGCTGTTCTACAACCTTCGCAAACAGGCCTGATGCCGCGCATGACCAATACCGACCTGTGCTTCACCCCGGCGACCGAGCTTTCGGATGCCATCCGTGCCAAGCGCGTTTCGCCCGGCGAGGTGACGCGCGCCGTGCTGGCGCGCATCGAGGCGCTTGAGCCGCAGTTGAACGCCTTTGCCTTTCTGGCGCGCCAGGAGGCGCTGGACGCCGCCGAGGCCGCCGATGCGGCCCTCATGAAAGGCACGCCGCTCGGCCCGCTGCACGGCATCCCCGTCACCATCAAGGACCATGAGGCGGTGGCGGGCATGCCGGTGGAATACGGCACCCACCTGCGGCGGGGCGACGTGGCCAAGGCCGACAACGTGCTGGTGTCCCGCCTGCGGGCGGCGGGCGCCATCATCCTGGGCAAGACCGCGACGCCCGAATTCGGCTGGACCGGCGTCAGCCGCAGCCCGCTGACCGGCATCACCCACAACCCCTGGGGCCACGGGCTGAACGCTGGCGCCTCCTCGGCCGGGGCGGGGGTGGGCGCGGCGGCCGGCTATGGGCCGCTGCACCAGGGCAGCGACGGCGCCGGCTCCATCCGCATGCCCGCGCATTTCTGCGGCGTCTACGGGCTGAAGCCGACCTACGGGCGCGTGCCGCAGTCGCCCATGGGTGCGAGCGACTCCACCGTGCACCTCGGCCCGCTGACGCGCACGGTGGCCGACGCGGCGTTGATGCTGCGGGTGATCAGCGGACTGCACCCGGATGACCAGTCCAGCCTGGAGGCCCCGCCCGCCGACTACCCGCGCCTGCTGCCGGAGCGGCCACGCCGCCCGCGCATCGCCTACAGCCCCGACCTCGGCCACGCCCGGGTGGACCCGGAGGTGGCGGCGTTGGTGCGGCAGGCGGTGGCGCGCTTCGAAGGGGACCTCGGCTGCACGGTGGAGCAGGTGGAAACCCCCTGGGGCCCGCGCGGGCCGGAGCTGGCGCGCTTCTTCTGGCCCGCGCATTTCAGCCGCCACGCCGACCGCGTGGCCGAGATGCGCGACAAGATGGACCCTGGCTTCGTCGCCTGCATCGAGGCCGGGCTGCACATCACGCTGCCCGAGTACCAGAAGATGCGGCTGGTGAAATACGCCTACTGCGCCGAGATCCACCACTTCTTCGAGGACTGGGACTTTCTGCTCACCCCCGCCGTTTCCGTCGCCGCCTTTCCGGCGGAGCAGCTGCAGCCTTCCCACTGGCCGCAGCACCCCTGGGACTGGATGAGCTGGGCGGAATTCTCCTACCCCTTCAACCTGTCGCAGAACCCGGCCGCCTCCATCCCCTGCGGCTTCACGGAAGCGGGACTGCCGGTGGGCCTGCAGATTGTCGGCCGGCGCTGCGATGACCTGGGCGTGCTGCAGATGTCGGCGGCCTTCGAGGCGGTGGCACCCTGGGCGCAGCACCGGCCGCCTGTCTGAAGGCAGGCAAGGCGTTCTTTTTTGAAAAAAAGAACCAAAAACTTTTGTCAGTTTGGCGTGGCGCATGGAGCTCAGGTGCCGCGCCAAACTAACAAAGTCTTTTTGCTTCTTTTTCTTCAGAAAAAGAAGATGCTTGCTGCCTGCTACGTCTCTCCGAAGCCATCGAACGGCGCCGGGTCCAGGAAGCGGCGCAGCACGTTGCCGGTCAGGCGGCTGACGCTGTTGTCGTATCCCGCATGCGACAGCGCGCAGGACCAGGCGATGGAACCGGTGGAGAAGACCGCGCCGCCGCGCGCCGTGGGGAAGAAGGCGATGTCGGCGCGCACGGCGGCGTTCTGGTCGCCCATCGCGCCGCGGTGCAGGGTGCGGAATTCCTCCAGCGTCGGCACGCCGCCGTAGTCCAGGCGGTCGGCGGTGGCGAGCCAGAGCAGCGCGGGGGGCGAGCCCAGCGTCGGTTCCACCCGGTCCACCTCGATCCCCGCGGCGCCGCCGCCGCGCAGGCCGAAGTCGCCGAGCGGCGCATCCAGGTCGATGCCCTCGGTCAGCCAGCCGATGCGCGGGTCGCGCGCCTCCTCGCGCCAGCGGTAGGGGTAGGAGCGGGTGAAGACCTGCGCGTCGAAGCCCACGCCCACCAGGCGTTGCGGCGCGCGGCCATTGGCGCGCCACAGACCGGACGGTTCGCCGGAAAAGGACAGGCCGTTCTCGCCCGCTTCGCCTTCCCAGGTGCGCAGCCCCATCATGCCGCGCCGGATCTCCATGGTATGCGGCTCGGTGGGGTGATAGGCGATGCGCCAGTAGAACCCGTTGCCGCCCAGGTAGATGTGCCGGCCGCCGCCGCGCTGGTAGTGGTCGAAGGCGTCCAGCATCTCGCGGCTGGTGTATTCGGGGTGCGACCCGCTGATCACGCAGCGATAGCCGGCCAGGAGCTGCGCGCCGTGGCGGTGGATGTCGTCGTCGGTGATGACGTCGTGGTCCTGGCCGATCTGCTCCAGCCAGTCGAGGATATGCGTATCGTTGCCGTAGTTGAAGCTGGCGCCGCGCGGCCGCATGTTGAGGATCGGCCGCTTGGCGGAGGAATAACACCAGCCGCTGCCGTCGCTGTGCGTGTCGTAGGTGGAGAGCCCCAGCTCGCGGTGCTGCTGCAGGTAGACATCGTCGCGCGACAGCGCGATCAGACCTTCCAGCATGGCTTCCGCATGCACCTGGTCCAGCCGCAGCGCGCTGTTGGCATAGGCCAGAAAGGTGGCGGTGCTGGCCACCACCGCCAGGGCCGCGCGCGGCTGGCCGAGCGGGGCGCGCACGAAAAAGGCCACGTGGCTTTCCACCGGGTCCTCGCCACCCTCGCGCGCGCGCAGCCGCAGGGCGTAGAAGCCGCTGCGCCAGTCAGGCGGGATGGTCATCTCCAGGTCGGCGTCCCAGCCGGCATCGGCCATGTCGTCGCTGTGGAAGTGGATGGCGCCGTATTGCTCCGGCGCCGCCACCCAGTGCTGGGTGCGGCCGTCCCAGTTGGCACCGGTCATGGCGCGCATCGGCAACTGGCGCAGCCGGCCGTCCAGGCGGTTGGCGGCGCGGTCGCGCACCCGGTCGGAAGGGATGTCGCGGGAAAAGTCCCACGCCGCCACCAGCGCAGGGTCGGTGACGGGCGGGTCCTGCGCCTCGCACAGTGCGCGCAGCGCGTCTGGTGCCAAGGCGGCCGCCGCCAGGCGGGGGCGGTCGATCTTGCCGTCCAGATGCGCGGTGGTGCGCGGGTCGGGGCCGGGCTCGCGGGTGGTGGCGGCCATCACCAGGGCGGTTTCCGCCGGCCAGACGATGGCTTGCGGTCCGGCGGTCTCGGCCACAGCGCTGGTGTCGCGACCGGCCTGGGGGTCCAGGCTGTGCTGGAACACGCGCAGCAGGCCGGCCTGGAGGTCCAGCACGCCGCCCACAAACGCCCATTCCCGTTCCAGCAGCGGGCGCGGCGTGACCGCGCGCCAGACCTGGCCCGCGGCGCCGACGCGGAATTCCAGCCGGCCGGCGGCATCCAGGCCCAGCCACCAGCCCTGCTGCAGGTCATCCCGCCAGCGCGACAGGATGGCCTGCGGCCGTCCCCCCGGCGCCGTGGGCCACAGCAGGCAGCCGGCGGACAGGGAACCGGGGCCCCGCAAGGCCGGCGCGTCCGGCACGACGGCGCAGGAGCCGGGGTGCAGCGGCTGGTGGCGCAACGCCACCGGCCCGTCCACCGGCGCGCCCGGTGCCGTGAAGCGCAGGCCCGGGCCATCAGGGTCGGGATCGGCGCAGCGGACGCGCAACAGCGTCGCTTCCGCATGCTGCAGCGTGGCGCTGGACAGATGGAAGCGGATGCGCTCGCCCGGCGAAACGACCAGCGGCCAGGCGTAGCCGAGAACGGCGGTGGTATCGGTCATGGGGCGCTCGGCTCGGGGGGCAGGGGCTGGCCCGTCAGCGCTTCCCAGCGCAGGCGGAACACATGGCGCTCGGCATCCGCCAAGCTGGTGAAGACCTGGTTGGGAAAGGTCTCGACCGGCTGGCCGCGCTGTTCGGGCATGCGGGCCAGCATCCAGCGGCGCCCGGGTTCCATCACCACCAGCACGTGCCGGCGGCCGGCGCCGGACCAGCGCATGCGGTGCAGCAGGCGTTGCAGCGCATCGCTGTGCGGCCCGCGCGGCTGGCGCATGAATTCGGCGGCCAGATCGGTGCGCGCCGGGTCGACCGGCCAGTGCGCGGTGTCGGGGCGGTTCACGAGCACGGGCGGCGGCTCCTCCCTAGGGGCTGGCGGGATCGTGGACGGGTGTCGGCAGTCCCTCGGCCCGGGCCTTGAGCTGCAGCGCCAGGTAGCGCGAGTAATGGCGCGACTGCGCCAGGTTGCCGCCGTGGAACCACAGGTTCGGCTGCGCGGTGGGCTTCCACATGTTGCGTAGCTCGCCCTGCCAGGGGCCGGGGTCCCGCGCGGTGCCGCTGCCCAGGCCCCAGCACGGCCCCACGCGGTCGGCGACATCCTTGGAGATGAGCTGTTCCGCCCAGCCGTTCATGGAACCATAGCCCGTGGCGTAGACGATCACGTCGGCGGGCAGCACGGTGCCGTCCTGCAGCTGCACGCCGTCCGGCAGGATGGCCTTGACCGCGCCCTGCGCCAGGCGGATGCGACCTTCCGCGATCAGTTCCGAGGTGCCGACGTCGATGTAGTAGCCCGAGCCGCGACGGAGGTACTTCTGCGACAGGCCCGAGCCGTCCTCGCCGAAGTCCAGCAGAAATCCCACGGCGCGCAGGCGGTCGTAGAACGGCGCGTCGTCCCGCGCGATCGCCTCCCACACCGGCCGCTGCATGGCCGGCTGCAGGCGGTAGGGGACGGAAGCGGCCAGCAGGTCCGCCGTGTCGGTGTCGATGCCGGCTTCCACCGCTTCCTCGGAATACAGCGTGCCCCAGCCGCGCTTCAGCATCGTGTCCGTGCGTACCACGAGCGTGGAGGAGCGCTGCAGCATGGTCACCTCCGCCCCGTGCGCCAGCAGGTCGGCGCAGATGTCGTGGGCGGAATTGTTGGAGCCGACCACCACCACGCGCTTGCCGCCGTGGTCACCGCCGCCGGCGTGGCGGCTGGAATGGTGCTGCTCGCCCCGGAAGCTGCGCATGCCGGGGAAGTCCGGCAGCTGCGGCAGGCCGGCCATGCCGGTGGCCAGCACCAGCTGGCGGGGCCGCAGCGTCAGCGTCTCCCCTGCGCGCTCCACCGTCACGGTCCAGCGGCCGGCGGCCTCGTCGAAGCTCGCGCCGGTGCAGCGGGTGCTGTTCCAGACGTCCAGCTCCATCACCGTCGCGTACATCTCCAGCCAGTCGCCCAGCTTGTCCTTGGGCGTGAAGACCGGCCAGTGCGCGGGAAACGGCAGGTAGGGCATGTGGTCGTACCAGACCGGGTCATGCAGGCAGAGCGACTTGTAGCGGCTGCGCCAGTTGTCCCCCGATCGCGCATGCGCGTCGACGATCAGCGTTGGCACGCCAAGCCGCTTGAGCCGCGCGCCGAGCCCGAGGCCGCCCTGGCCGCCGCCGACGATCAGCACCTCTGGCTGCTCTTCCCGCCCCAGCCGCGCCTGTTGCCGCTGCCGCCGTTCCAGCCAGCTCGGCGCGTCGTGCTGCTCGGGCGGCGGCGCGCCGCGCTCGCGGCTGCGGCCCTGGCGTTCCTCGAAGCCCTTCAGCTCGCGCCCGGCGGTCAGCAGCGTCCAGCACAGGCCGTCGCGCAGCCGCACATGGCCGCGGCCGCGCAGCAGCGCCGTCTCGAAGGTGATCCAGCCTTCCACGACGCCATCGGCGCCGCGCTTGGCCGCGCCGTCCAGCGCCATGGCGCCGGGCCGCACCAGCGGCGCCTGCCGCGCCACCATGTCGCGGATGCCCGCGCGGCCTTCCAGGGTTTGCAGCGTCCAGGTGAAGGCCACCAGGTCGCGCCAATAGCATTCCGTCCCGAACAGTGCCGCGGCGCCGTCCGCGTCGCCCGCCGCCAGCGCCGCGCCGAAGCGCGCCACCCAGCCGCGCAGCAGCGCCGTGTCCGCCGTGGCGCCGGCGGGCGCCTCGGCCTCAGCGAGCGACATGGCGGAAGCCCGCGTCCACGGCGTCCAGGACCCGGTCGATATCCGCCTCCGTATGGGCGCAGGACAGGAACATGTTGTGCTTGGGGTGCAGGTAGGCGCCGTGCCGCAAGGCTTCCGCGCAGAAGGCGAAGCCGCGCTTCCATTCAGGGTCGTCGGCAAACAGGATGGTGGGCATCTGCGGCGGGCCGCTCTGGTCCACCCGCAGCCCGTGCCGGGCGGCACGCTCCGCCACCCCGTCCCGCAGGCGCTGGCCGAGGGCACGCATGCGCGCCGGGCCATCGATGCGGTGCAGCTCCCGCAGCGTCGCCACCGCCGCCGCCATGGGGGCCGCGCCGCACCAGAAGGAGCCGGTGGAGAACACCCGCGTCGCCGCCTCGCGGAACCGCTCCCGCCCCGTGACGGCGGATAGCGGGTGGCCGTTGGCGATGGCCTTGCTCCAGGCTGAGAGGTCGGGCTGCACGCCCAGCGGCTCCCACGAGCCGCCGAGGTCGATGCGGAAGCCGGCGCGCACGTCGTCCAGGATCAGCGCGGCGCCTGTCTCGTCGCACAGGGCGCGCGCCGCGCGGGCGAATTCCGGCGTCGGCAGCGACTGGGGCTGCCCCATGTCGTGCCGGAAGGCGGAAGCCATGACGGCGGCCAGGTCATCGCCGGCCTGTTCCGCCGCGGCGTGCAGGCTGGCGATGTCGTTGAAGCTGTAGAACAGCAGGTGCGCGCGGTCCTCGGCGGTCACGCCCGCGACGCTGGGCGAGCACCAGGGCACCGCGCCGTGGTAGGCGCCGCGCGCCACCAGCACCTTGCGCCGCCCGGTGGCCGCGCGGGCCACGGTGACGCAGGTGGTGGTGGCGTCCGTGCCGTTCTTGCCGAACTGGCACCAGTCGGCATGCGGGATGGTCTCGACCACCAGCTCCGCCAGCTCCACCAGCACGGGCGCGGGGCCGTTCATGCAGTCGCCGCGCGCGGCCTGTTCCGCCACCGCCGCGTCGACCAGCGGGTGGTGGTGGCCGAGCACGATCGGGCCCCAGGAGCACATCAGGTCCACGAAGCGGCGGCCGTCGGCATCGATCAGGTGGCAGCCTTCCGCGCGGTCAAAGAACTGTGGGTAGCCTTCGGGCAGGTTGCGCGCCGTGAGGTGGCCCCAAAGCCCGCCGGGGATCACACGCTCGGCCCTGGCGCGCAGCGCCTGGTCAAGGCTGTTGGGGGGCGGGACCACGTTGCTGTCGGGCATGGCTGCTTCCTTTGCCGCGCTGATCTGATATATCATATAGCCTGGATCGGTGGCGTGCCAACGCCTAGTTTGCCGCCGCGGCGCCGGATATCCTTGCACCATGCCCCTGACCGCCTCTTTGCCCGTCCTGACCCGCACCAGCCTGAACGACCGCGTCTACGAGACCCTGCGCGGCGCCCTGCTGGAAGGCCGCCTGCGCCCGCACCAGCGGCTGAAGATCCGTGACCTGGCGGCCACCATGGGCGTGTCAGAAACCCCGGTGCGCGAGGCGGTGATGCAGCTGGTGCGCGAGCGTGCGCTGACGCTGCAAACCAGCCGCTCGCTGACCGTGCCGCGCCTGTCCGTCGGGCAGTACCTGGAGCTGCGCGAGATCCGGCTGGAGCTGGAAGGGCTGGCGGCGGCGCGCGCCGCCGACCACGTCACCCCCCGCGACGTCGCGGCGCTGAGCAAGCTGCACGAGAAGCTGTTGAAGGCCGAGGAGGCCGGCCACGCGGCCGAGGCGGTGCGCTGCAACTGGCTGTTCCATTCCCGCCTGTACGAGGCGGCGGCGATGCCGGAGCTGTTCCACGTGATCCAGGGCCTGTGGCTGCGCAACGGCCCGTTGCTGACCTACCTGTACCCGCACGCGGCGCCCAGCTATCCCGGCCGCCACCGGCACCTGGACGTACTGGACGCGTTGCGCGCGCGCGACGGCGCGGCCGTCCGTGCCGCCATCCAGGCGGACATGATCGAGGGTGGCACGGCGCTGCTGCGCCTGCTGGAGGACCTCGACGCCGGGCGGCGCAGCGAGGCGCCCTTCGCCGGCGGCGCCGAGCCCGCGCCGCTGCCTGCGGTGGCCTAGACGGCGGCCCCCGGCGGGCGGCGCCCGGCCCAGGGCCGTGCCTCTTCCAGCACGGCGCCGAGGCGCAGCAGGTCCAGCTCCGCGCCCCAGCGGCCCACCAGCTGCACCGCGGTCGGCAGCCCGGCGTCGTCAAAGCCGCTCGGCACCGTCAGGGCCGGGTGGCCGGACAGGTTGAAGGGGTAGACGTAGCTGCTCCAGCCCTGGCGCGTGATGCCGCACAGCTCGCCTTCCACCTCCACCTCGTCATGCGCGGCGTCGAAGTCCGCCGGCAGCGCGGTGCGGCTCAGCGTCGGTGTCACCAGCACGTCGAAGCGCTCGAACAACGCCTGGATGCCGCGGAACAGCCGGGTGCGGGCGTATTGGCCTTCACGGAATTCCTCCAGGCTGAAGCCGTCGCCGCGCTGCATGAAGGCCAGCAGCGTCGGGTCCATCCGGTCACGCCATTCGCCCAGGTGGCGGCGCTGCGAGATGGCGAAGTTGGCCTGATACATCACGCGCCCCGGCATCTCCATCCAGTCGATGCCGTCGCCCGCCGCTTCGGCCACGGCGCCCAGCTGCTCCAGGACGGCGATGGAAGCGCGGAAGTTCTCCGCCATCTCGCGTTGCAGACGCGGATTGGCCGCGAGCCCGATCACGCCCACGCGCAGCCCGTGCAGGTCCCGCCCCGCCAGGGCGGGCGACAGCGGCCGGTCCGCGGCGCCGAGGCTCCAGGGGTCGGAGGCGTCAGGGCCGGTCAGCACCGCCCGCATGACGGCGAGATCCGCCACGCTGCGCGCCATGGGCCCGGCATAGGTGTAGTTGCCGAAGGCATCCGCCCCCTGCTGCCACGGGATGGAGCCCAGCGTCGGCTTCAACCCCACCACGCCGCAGCAGGCGGCGGGAATGCGGATGGAGCCGGCGCCGTCCATGCCCAGCGCCAGCGGCCCCAGCCCACAGGCCAGCGCCACCGCCGCGCCGCCGGAAGATCCGCCGGAGGTGCGCGCCAGGTCCCAGGGGTTGCGCGTGGTGCCGAAGGCGGGGCCGTCGGTCAGTGCCTTGTGGCCGAACTCCGGCAGCGTCGTCTTGCCGAAGATCACCGCGCCCGCCGCGCGCAGCCGCGCCACCGTGACATCATCCGCCGTCGCGGCGGGGCTGTTCGCGAAGATGGCGGAACCATGGGTGGTGCGCACGCCGCGCACATCCACCTGGTCCTTGATACTGACCGGCACGCCGTGCAGCGGGCCGAGCGGCTGGCCGCCGCGCACCGCCGCCTCCGCCGCCGCCGCATCGGCCATCGCCTGTTGCTCCAGCAGCACCACGAAGGGGTTGAGCCGCGGCTGCGCCCGGCGCGCCGCCGCCAGCACCGCCTGCAGCAGCGCGACGGGCGACAGGGCGCCGGTTCGGATCAGCGCGGCGGCGCGGGTCGCGGGCATGAACAGCAGCTCGTCGTCGGACATGGTGCGGAGCCTCCTGCGGTGGTGGGGCGGATTCTGCTTGCCCCGCTTGATATCGGATATATCGTGTATCGCCTGCGGACCGCGATCAAGCAGGGTGCCGCACGTCCGGAGGGGCATCATGAGCACCATCACGGCATCACGGCGCGGGGTTCTGGCGGGCGCGGCGGCACTGGCCCTTCCGGCCGCGCTGTGGTCCCGCCCCGCGGCGGCGCAGGCCAGGCCGCTGACCGTCATGCTGGAATCCGAGGTCGTCATCCTCGACCCGCATGTCACCACCGCCGCGATCACCCGCACCTTCGCCTACCACGTGTTCGACATGCTCTACGGCAGCGACGCGCAGGGGCAGGTCCATCCGCAGATGGCCGAGGCGCACGAGGTTTCCGCCGACGGGCTGCGCTGGCGCTTCACCCTGCGCCCCGGCCTGCGCTTCCATGACGACACTCCCGTCACGGCGGCGGACTGCGTCGCGTCCCTGAGCCGCTGGGCGCCGCGCGATGCGCTCGGCCGCATGCTGCTGGCCGCCGGCGCCCGCATGACGGCGGACAACGAGCGCGTGTTTTCCATCGCGCTCAACACGCCCTTTCCGCTGATGCTCAATGTCCTCGGCAAGCCCAACGCGCCGCTGCCGGCCATCATGCCGGCGCGCGTGGCCGCCGCTGCCGGCGAGGGGCGCATCAAGGACGTGATCGGCTCCGGCCCCTTCCGCTTCGCCGCCGACCGCTGGAAGGTCGGCGACAGCATGGCCCTGCTGCGCTTCGACGGCTACAAGCCGCGCGGCGAGCCGGCCGACTTCCTGTCCGGCGGCAAGGTGGTACAGGTGCCGCAGGTGGTGCTGCGCACCATCGGCGACGACGCCACCGGCGCCAATGCGCTGGCCGCCGGCGAGATCGACTACATGCAGTACCTGCCCTTCGACCTGGTGCCGATGCTGGCGCGCTCGCGCGACGTCAAGGTGATGGCGCTGAAGGGGCTGGACATGTTCCAGGGCAACTTCCGCGTGAATGCCGCGAGCGGCCCCTTCGCCGACCCTGCCGTGCGCGCCGTGCTGTGGCAGCTGGTGGACCAGCAGGAGATGCTGCAGGCCGCCGGCATCGGCCCCGACCTGCGGCTGGACCATTGCGCCGCCTTCTTCATGTGCGACGCGCCGCTGGCCACCGATGCCGGTGCCGTGCGCTTCGATCCCGCCGCCGGCAAGGCCGCGCTGGCCCGCACCGGCTACAAGGGCGAGCCGGTGGTGATGCTGCAGGTCGCGGGCTCCATCTCCCAGGCCGCCGGCAGCCTTCTGGCGCAGCGCATGCGCGAAGCCGGCTTCACGGTGGACGAGCAGGTGATGGACTGGGGCACCGTGCTGCAGCGCCGTGGCCGCAAGGAGGGGTGGAGCGTCTTTCCCGTGTATTCCAACGGCGTCGACATGGCATCGCCGCTGACGCACTTCTACATCTCCAACAACTGCGGCGACTACCCGGGCTGGAGCTGCAGCGACACCACCACCGGCCTGCTCGGCGATTTCGTCGCCGCTTCCGACGACGCCGCCCGCAAGCGCATCGCCGTCGCCATCCAGGAGGATGCCTACCGCACCACGCCCACGGTGATGTGGGGCCAGTTTTCCCGTCCCGCCGGCTACCGCAACCGGCTGCAGGGGCTGGTGCAATCCTCCTTTCCCATCTTCTGGGGCGTGCGGCTGGGAGACGCGTGATGCTGGACGCCGCCACGCTGCGCGCCGCGCTGCCTGATACGCGCAATCCGCAGGCGCTGCCCGGCCTCGATGCCGATGTTTCCGTGCAACGCGACGAATGGGGCATCCCGCACATCCGCGCCGCCACGGCGGCGGATGCGCATTTCGCGCTCGGCTTCGTGCACGCGCAGGACAGGCTGTTTCAGATGGAGCTGTGCCGCCGCCGCGCGCTGGGCCGGGCCGCCGAATGGCTGGGCGCCGAAGCCGCCGGCGGTGACGCGCTGTGCCGGCGCCTCGGCATGGAAGCCGCCTGCCGCCGTGACTACGCCGCCCTGGGCGGGGAAGCGCGCGGGATGCTCGACCGCTACGCCGCGGGCGTAAACGCCTTTCTGGACAGCCGGCCGCCGCTGCCGGTGGAATACGGGCTGCTCGGCGCCACGCCGGAGCCGTGGGAAGGCTGGCATTCCATCGCGGTGATGCGCCGGCTCGGCCTGCTGATGGGCTCGGTGTGGTTCAAGCTGGCGCGCATCCTGGCGCTGCCGGTGGTGGGCGCCGAGAATGCCGCCAAGCTGCGCTACGACGACGGCGAGGACGAGCTGCTGTGCATCCCGCCCGGCGCCACCGGCGCGCGCATGGCGGCGGACCTTGCCGCGCTGCGCCCGGCCATCGCGGCGCTGCTGGACGCCATGGGGCCGGACGAGACGGGCGGCGGCAGCAACAACTGGGCCGTGGGGCCGGCGCGCAGCGCCACCGGGCGGCCGGTCCTGGCCGGCGACCCGCACCGGGCCTTCGAGATGCCCGGCATGTACGCGCAGCACCACCTGGCCTGCGATGAATGGGACGCGGTGGGCCTCACCGTGCCCGGCGTGCCCGCCTTCCCGCACTTCATGCACAACGGCCAGGTCGCCTGCTGCGTCACCCACGCCTTTGTGGACATCCACGACCTGTTCCTGGAACGCTTCGAGGACGGCCTGTGCCTGTTCCGCGACGCGCGCGAACCGGTGCGAAGCCGCACGGAAACCCTTCGCGTGCGCGGCGAGGCCGACCGGGTGGTCACCATCCATGAAACCCGCCACGGCCCGGTGGTGGCGGGCGACCCGGCGTCCGGCGCCGCGCTGGTCCTGCGTTCCGTGCAGTTCGCCGATACCGACCTGTCCTTTGACTGCTTGCCGCGCATGTTGCGCGCCGCAAGCGTGCCGGCGCTGTTCGAGGCGACGCGCGGCTGGGGGCTGATCGACCACAACCTCGTCGCCGGCGACGTGGCGGGGCGCATCGGCCACCGCGTGCGCGCGCTGGTGCCGCGCCGGCCGCGCCTCAACGGCTGGTTCGCCGTGCCCGGCTGGACGGGCGAGGGCGAATGGGACGGCTACATCCCGCATGAGCAGATGCCGGAGGTGATCGACCCGGCGGGCGGCAGCATCGTCACCGCCAACAACCGCGTGGTGGCGGATGGCGAGCCTTATCTCTGCACCGACTGCCACCCGCCCTACCGCGCCGCGCGCATCGCCGAGCTGTTGGCCGCCTTGCCGCGCTTCGCGGTGGCCGATGCCGCGGCCATCCATGCCGACGTGCTGTCGCCGCATCGCGCGTTGTTTCAGCGCCGCCTGCGCGCTTTGCCAGCACCCGTGGCGCCGGAAGCGGCGGCGCTGCGCGAGCTTCTGCTGAACTGGGACGGCCGCATGGATGCCGGCTCCACCGCTGCCACGGGGTACAACGCCCTGCGGCGAGCCATGACCGGCATCCTGGCCCGCCGTTCCGGGCTGGACGCCATGGCGTCGCATCCCTGGGCGGCGGTGCCGCCCGGCGTGTCCGCCGTCGGCAACCTGTGGTGGGTGCTGCCCCGGCTGCTGCGCGACGACGACGCCGCCATGCTGGATGGCTGGAGCTGGGACGACGTTCTGCTGCACGCGCTGGAGGAGGCCGCCACCGCGCCGCCGCTGCCCTGGGGCGAGGCGCATCGCCCGGCCTTTCAGCACCCGCTGTCCACGATGTTCCCGCAATGCGCCGCGCTGCTGGACCCGCCCGGCATGCCGCTGGGCGGCGACGGCGACACCGTGATGGCGATCGGGCTGTTGCCCGCCGCCGGCCCCGCCGCCACCTATGGCGCCTTGTGCCGCTACGTGTTCGACGTGGGCGACTGGGAGAACTGCCGCTGGGCGGTGTTCCACGGCGCGTCCGGGCAGCCGGGCAGCCCGCACTACGCCGACCAGGCGCCCGAATGGGCGGCCTGCCGCATGGTGCCCATGCGCTACGACTGGGCGGCGATCGGGCGCGCGGCCAGCGCCACGCAATGGCTGCGGGCCGCGCCGGGCTAGGCCAGGGCCCGCAGCAGCGCGGCGCCGGGCCGGGCATCCCCGGCGGCGTGCAGCAGGTCCATCAGGGCCTCCGCCACGCCCGGCGGATACCCGGGGGCGAGAAAGCGGCGCAGCTTGTTTGCCACCGCGCTAGGCGTCATCGGCCGCTCCGCATCCCCCGCCACGCTGCTGGCCGTGCCGCTCAGGCGGCGGCCATCGGGCAGGATGGCCGACAGCGTCGCGGCGCGGCGGCCGGCCGCCGTCCATTCCGGCTCTTCGAGCAGTTCCACGCGCTGTTCCAGCCGGCGCAGCGCCGGGTCCGCCAGCGCGGCATCGGCATAGGCGGCGGGTGCGAGGTCGCCTTGCGCCAGCGCGGCGGCCACCGCCCAGCTCAGGCTGAACTGCGCCGTGATGGCGCTGCCCGGCGCCCGGTTGCCGGCATAGCGCAGCGCCTCGGCATAGGTGTGCAGCACCAGCCGCTCCGGCTCCACGCCGGGCGGGATCTGTTGGCGCAGCTCCAGGGCGGCGGCGGCCGCGTAATGGGCGTGGCGCACGCCGGCGAAGGGCTTGATGTAGGCCTGCGCCAGCAGCCATTCCCCCACCGGCGCGCAGGGCGGCGGCTCGGTGAGGCCCAGCGCCAGTTCGCGCGCTTCCAGAAAGCCGCCCGCCGGCGCGTCCATGCCCGCCAGCGCGGAGCCTGCCGCGAGCTGCCCCAGCAGAACCGCATGGGCCGGGTAGCTGTTGCGCCCGTCCATGCCCGCCTTGATGGGCGCATACAGGCTGAACGGCACCTGGCATGCCGCCACGCGCACCGCCCGCGCCGCGGCCTCCCGGTCGCCACCCGCCAGCCGGGCGGCGGCGGCGGCGGCGCCGAGCGCGTGCCAGGAGCCGTCCACATGCATGCCGGGACGCAGGCGCCAGGCCTCGCCGGCGCGCCCCGCGACCTCGTAGCCCAGCGCAAAGGCGGCCAGCGCCTCGTCCAGCGTGGCGCCTTGCAGCAGTGCCGCCAGCGCCAGCGGCGCGACGGCCAGGCCGGGGCGGCCATGCGCGCGGGCCAGGCCCTCGTTGGCTTCGTCCCAGGGCATGGCGGCGGCCAGCACGGCGGCGGCGCCGGCTGGCCCCAGGGGCGGGCAGAACGGCAGCCGCAGCGGGCCGGGAAAGGCGGGGGCGAGGGCCGCCGCCATGGCGCGCGGTTTGTCGTGCAGCAGCCCCGCCAGGGCGCAGCCCAGGCTGTCCAGCAGCAGCAGCCGCGCCTGGGTGGCGGCGGGACTGCCCGGTGGGGGGCCGTCCCAGGCCCAGCCGATGGTCGGGTCGAACATGCTCAATCCGCCCGGGTGCCGGTCTTGCGCACCACCTCGCGCCAGGTTTCCCGTTCCTTGGCGATGAAGCCGGCCAGCTCGGCCGAGCCGCCGGGGAACGGTTCCGCCTGCCGGTCGCGCAGCAGCTTGGCCCAGCTGTCGCTCTTCAGGACAGACTGCACCGCGGCCTCCAGGCTGGCGCGCACCGGCTGCGGCACGGCGGTGGCGGCGAAAACGCCGTACCAGGGGGTGGCGTCGAAGCTCGGCACGGTGGCCGCCACCGGCGGCACCGCCGGCAGCACCGAGGTGGGCCGGGCGGAGGACACGGCGATGGCCCGCAGCCCGCCATCCGTGACCTGCGGCAGCGAGGTGCCGAGGCCATCGAAGGCCAGGTCGATGTGGCCGGCCATCAGGTCGGTCAGCATGGGCGCGCTGCCGCGATACGGCACATGCACCAGGGGGGCGCCGGTCAGGCTGCGCAGCAGCTCCATGGACAGGTGCGTGAAGCTGCCGGCGCCGTTGGAGCCGTAGGACAGGCCGCCCTCGCGCGTTTTCGCCGCCGCCAGCACGGCCGCGAGGTCCTGGTCGGGAAAGCGGGCGCGGCCCACCACCAGCAGGTTGGGCTGCGCCGCCATCATGCCGAGCGGCACGAAATCGGTGTCCGGGTCGTAGGACAGCGAGGAAAACAGCGCCTTGCTGATCTCGATGACACCCTGGGTCGCCACCAGCAGGGTCAGCCCGTTGGGCGCGGCGCGGACCACCGCCTCGGCCGCGATGTTGCCGCCGCCGCCGGCGCGGTTCTCCACCACCACCGACTGGCCAAGGACCGGCGACAGCCGCTCCGCCAGCTCGCGCGCCAGGATGTCGGTGAAGCCGCCGGGGGCGAAGGGCAGCACCAGCCGCAATGGCCGGTCGGGGCGCCAGGCGGGGGCCTGGGCGGCGGCCGGGCGCGCCAGCAGCGCGGGGGTGGCCAGCAGCAGCGTGCGGCGCGCGAGGTTCAGTCTGCTCAACATCCGGTTCCCATCCAAAAGCCGGTCCGCAGCGTTCCGGCCGCGCCGGATGTGCAAGAACCGTTCCCCCGGTGCAGGATGCCCCCGCCGCAGCGGAACAGGAACCAGGGCGCATGAGATTTACCGGACAGGTCGCGATCGTCACCGGGGCGGGGTCCGGCATCGGCCGCGCCACGGCGCTGGCCTTCGCGCGCGAAGGCGCGCGGGTGGGCGTGGTGGACCTGGACGCCGGTGCGGCGGAGGCCGTGGCGGCGGAGATCGCAGCGGCGGGCGGCACGGCCATGGCGCTGGCCTCCGACGCGGGCGCGCCGGGGGCGGCGGATGCGGATGCCGCCGCCGTGCTGGCGCGCTGGGGGCGGATCGACGCGCTGGTCACCGCCGCCGGCATCTCGGTCGGCGGCACGGTGCTGGACGTGGCGCCGGAGCGGTGGGACGCGGTCCTGCGCACCAACCTGGGCGGCACCTGGCTGTGGTGCCGCGCGGTGCTGCCGGCCATGCGGCAACAGGGGCAGGGCGCCATTGTCACCGTCGCGTCCCAGCTCGCCCGCGCGGGCGGGCGCAACAACAGCGCCTATATCGCCTCCAAGGGCGCGGTGCTGAGCCTGACGCACACCATGGCGCTGGACTTCGCCGCCGACGGCGTGCGGGTCAACGCCCTGCTGCCCGGCGCCATCGACACGCCCATGCTGGCCCGCGCCATGGCCCGGCGGGAGGACCAGGACGCTGCGCGCCGCCAGTCGCGCGAGCGGCACGCCATGCGCCGCTTCGGCCTGCCCGAGGAGGTGGCCGCCGCCGCGCTGTTCCTGAGCAGCGACGAGGCCAGCTTCATGACGGGGGCGGAAGTGCCTGTGGAAGGCGGCTGGCTGGTCAACTAGGGCCGGTAGTCGCCGCTGTTCACGTGCAGGGTCTGGCCGGTGATCATGCTGGCCGCCCCGCCCATCAGAAAGGCCACGGCGTCCGCGATCTCCTCCGGCTCCGCCATGCGGCCGAGCGGCAGGGCGGCGGAGCGTTCCCTCACCTCGTCCTCCGACATGCCCTGGCGCGGCTGCAGCGTGTTGGTCAGCCCCGGCGCCACGGCGTTGACGCGGATGCGGTGCGGCGCCAGCTCCACCGCCATGCCGCGCGTCATGGCCACGATGCCCCCCTTGCTGGCGGCGTAGTGCACCGCGCGCGGGCCGCCGCGGATGGCGGAGGAGGCCATGTTCACCACGCTGCCCGCGATGCCCTGGCGGATCATCACCTTGGCCGCCGCGATGGTCGCGAAGCAGCTGCCCTTGAGGTTGATGTCCAGCACGGGGTCCCAGTCGCTTTCGCGCATCTTCAGCAGCGGCACGCGCGGAAAGATGCCGGCGTTGTTGACCAGCGCGTCGATCCGGCCCCAGGCGCTATCCACCGCCGCGACCATGCCCTCGATGGAGGCGACGTCGCCCAGGTCGCCGCGCACCGCCATGGCGGTGCCGCCGGCGCTGCGGATGGCGTCCGCCACCGCCTCGGCCTCCTCCCGCTCTTCCACGTAGTTGACGGCCACCGCGTAGCCGAGTGCCCCGGCCTTCAAGGCGATGGCCCGGCCGATACCACGCTGTGCCCCGGTGACGAGGGCGACCTTGCTGGACATCGTGCTGACATTCCCCGGCTGGAGTGAGAAAGGCCGCCGCGCGGCCGCAGGGGCGGGATAGCACGCCCGCGCCGGCGCCACGATCCATTCGCGCTGGCGATCACGCCATAGGGGCTTCGAATTTTCGTGCCCCGCCGGCCGGACCTAGCCTTTCCAAACCAAAGGGAGATCCGCAGTGGCACGCCGCAACGACATGACGCTGATCGCCTTCATGCAGGCGCAGAACTGTTCCAACTTCCCCGGCTCCTGGCGCCACCCCGAGGCCATTCCGGACTTCCTGACGGCGGACCACTACGTGCGCATCGCCCGCACGCTGGAGGAAGGCAAGTTCCACCTGGCCTTCTTCGACGACCGCCTGGCGATGCCCGACATCTATGGCGACGACTACCGCACCACGGTGAAATACGGCATCCGCGCCGTGAAGCTGGACCTGATCCCGCTGCTGACGGCCATGGGCATGGCGACGCGCCACCTGGGCCTCGGCGGCACCTATTC